>NZ_JAEHGE010000001.1:3352856-3580356 GCF_016097415.1 sulfur-oxidizing endosymbiont of Gigantopelta aegis
TCATTAATGTGGCTATACTTAACCGGACACACAACTTAAAATAACTAAAAGATAAAAAGTGTGACCTAAAATGAATGATCAAACAAAAAAACCGAATAAAAGCTATACATCAGAATTTAAAGAATCAGCTGTCAAATTAGCTAATGAGACGGATCAACCCGTTTCTCAGACTGCCAGGGAGCTAGGTGTTAATGTAAATACTCTACATACCTGGATCAGTAAATATTCCAAACCGGTGAAGACGGTAGCCAATAGAAGTGATGAACACATTTATGATGAAGTAAAACGTCTGAAAAAAGAATTGGCAAAAGTGATTCAGGAGCGTGATTTATTAAAAAGGCCACAGCGTACTTTGCAAGGGAAACTTTGTGAAGTACGCATGGATAACTGATCAGGCTAAAGATTACCCGGTAACGATTCTGTGCCGTTTTATGGATGTTTCCGTAGTTGCTATTATGATTGGGTTAGCTCTCCTAAAACGGATAGAGAGAAAGAAAATGAAGCGCTTACTGAGCAGCTAAAAAAACTGTTTGAAGACAGTCGCAAGACTTATGGAACCCGTCGTCTTAAAAAGAAAACTGGCTGAAAAAGGCGTTCATATAAGCCGCCGGAGAATTGGTCGATTAATGAAAAAAGCCGGTTTGTTTTGTAAAACGAAGAGACGCTTTAAAGCGACGACTAATTCCAAGCATAATAAGCGTATATCTCCAAATTTACTGGAAAGAGAGTTTACTGTCTCTCAACCTGATCGCTACTATGTGGGTGATATTACCTATATTGCCACCAAGGAAGGCTGGTTATATTTAGCGGTTGTCATTGACTTATTCTCTAGGCAAATTGTTGGCTGGTCGATGGATGAGCGAATGAAAGCCAAGCTAGTCAATGATGCTTTACTGATGGCCATATGGAAGCGTAAACCAATGGATGGATTGCTTTGGCATACTGACCGAGGTAGCAAATATGCCTCTGATAGTCATAGAAAAATATTGTCGGATCATAACATAATTCAGTCTATGAGCCGCAAAGGAAATTGCTGGGACAATGCTGTATCAGAGAGCTTCTTTCATAGTTTGAAAACTGAATTGACGCACCATTGTCGATTCAAAACCAGAGTAGAAGCAAAGCAGGCAATATTTGAATATATTGAGGTATTTTATAATCGGGAGCGACTTCATTCGGCTAATGATTATTTGTCACCAGTCGATTATGAAATACAGCAGGAAATAGCTTAAATCGATTGATTGAAGAGGGGTAAAAGGCGACATAAATGCCGCCCATTACCGTTGACGGCCATCGGCTCCTCAGCCTGTGCCGTGAAGATATTGTAACAGGATCATTACCGTTGTGAAAATACCTTGGGTGAATGGAACGGCTCTATCGTTCCAGAGGGCAAAGCCCTTTCTCTTCATCTGTTTAAAGTTAACATGAGAAACTAAAATGATAGGAAATACAAAATGACAAAAATCACTTGAAACAGCCAAAAAATATTTAGAAAACTGTCCGGAAAAGTGTTGACACATCACATGCAAGTGATGACCGCAGTCACAGACTTGTTCTGCTTCAGATAACTCATGACGAACAACTTTACGAGGTAGGTCTTTAGGTAAAGGCTTACGACCGGGCTTTTTACGCTCATAAGTAATGGTTTCACGGACTTCCGGTGCTTCTTCGGCGAACGTTTCTGCCTCATTAAAGAAGTCGGGGTGAACTTCTTTTTCACTGGAAGTACCAAACCGTTTATGTTGCAACAGACGAAATTGTTCCTCATACCAGTCCACTTTTGACTGGAGTTCAAGCACCCTGTTTTTGAGCGTTGGTATCTCTTCTGGTAGTATTTTGTCTGTTGAACTCATGCGTTATATTATACTAAAAATGAGCGTTAAATGCTTGTATTTATTCTGTTTAATGCGCATCTAAAGGGACTTTTTTAGTTGTTTTCCAGACCATGAATTTCAGGGTGAGCATGGTGTTGTGTGCAAGATAAACCATCCAGTAACCACTGTAATTCTCTCAGTGTTAACGAAAGAGTGGGTTGTTCTTTTTCCATCGGCCACTGGAATTTCCCTTTTTCAAGTGTACGATAGTAAAGCCAGAAACCATTACGCTCCCAGTACAGTATTTTAAGTTTATCTCGCTGACGATTACAAAAACAAAGACACTGCCATCAAAGGGATTGTGTTCCAATTGCTCTGAGACAATCAGTGATAGCCCATTGGTTGCTTTTCTCATATCGGTAACACCAGAAACCTGATGTGTCAACACTTTTCCGGACAGTTTTCTAAATATTTTTTTGGCTGTTTCAAGTGATTTTTGTCATTTTGTATTTCCTATCATTTTAGTTTCTCATGTTAACTTTAAACAGATGAAGAGAAAGGGCTTTGCCCTCTGGAACGATAGAGCCGTTCCATTCACCCAAGGTATTTTCACAACGGTAATGATCCTGTTACAATATCTTCACGGCACAGGCTGAGGAGCCGATGGCCGTCAACGGTAATGGGCGGCATTTATGTCGCCTTTTACCCCTCTTCAATCAATCGATTTAAGCTATTTCCTGCTGTATTTCATAATCGACTGGTGACAAATAATCATTAGCCGAATGAAGTCGCTCCCGATTATAAAATACCTCAATATATTCAAATATTGCCTGCTTTGCTTCTACTCTGGTTTTGAATCGACAATGGTGCGTCAATTCAGTTTTCAAACTATGAAAGAAGCTCTCTGATACAGCATTGTCCCAGCAATTTCCTTTGCGGCTCATAGACTGAATTATGTTATGATCCGACAATATTTTTCTATGACTATCAGAGGCATATTTGCTACCTCGGTCAGTATGCCAAAGCAATCCATCCATTGGTTTACGCTTCCATATGGCCATCAGTAAAGCATCATTGACTAGCTTGGCTTTCATTCGCTCATCCATCGACCAGCCAACAATTTGCCTAGAGAATAAGTCAATGACAACCGCTAAATATAACCAGCCTTCCTTGGTGGCAATATAGGTAATATCACCCACATAGTAGCGATCAGGTTGAGAGACAGTAAACTCTCTTTCCAGTAAATTTGGAGATATACGCTTATTATGCTTGGAATTAGTCGTCGCTTTAAAGCGTCTCTTCGTTTTACAAAACAAACCGGCTTTTTTCATTAATCGACCAATTCTCCGGCGGCTTATATGAACGCCTTTTTCAGCCAGTTTTCTTTTTAAGACGACGGGTTCCATAAGTCTTGCGACTGTCTTCAAACAGTTTTTTAGCTGCTCAGTAAGCGCTTCATTTTCTTTCTCTCTATCCGTTCTTTTTTCAGACGTTTTACTTCATCATAAATGTGTTCATCACTTCTATTGGCTACCGTCTTCACCGGTTTGGAATATTTACTGATCCAGGTATGTAGAGTATTTACATTAACACCTAGCTCCCTGGCAGTCTGAGAAACGGGTTGATCCGTCTCATTAGCTAATTTGACAGCTGATTCTTTAAATTCTGATGTATAGCTTTTATTCGGTTTTTTTGTTTGATCATTCATTTTAGGTCACACTTTTTATCTTTTAGTTATTTTAAGTTGTGTGTCCGGTTAAGTATAGCCACATTAACCAGATAAACCTGATTGACTGTGATGCCCGTTATCATGAAACAGTCCTGAGCAAATCCAGAATGGACTTGAGCTGATTCAGGTTCGTATCAGAATTGATTTCCAAACTGAAACCATTGGTATGGCTTACTTTAATTGCATTGCTTGTGGGGGAATTGGCCAGTAAATTAATGGGAATGAGTTGATTGTTGGTGTTGACCTGTTTTGATGAGCTAACATAACCCAACTTCTTTCGATAATAGCTAAAAATATGAGAGGGTATCTTATGTTGTTGACAATAAACTGCCTGGCTTAAGTTACTGGCTTGGCAGGCCTCTATGTGTTGCTTCATCGAAGCATCTTTTGAATGGTTGCTCATTTGTATCTCCAAATTACGAATTGAAGATCATAGTTTGAGCTAACTGAAGCTTATTGTGAACGTGGGTTTTAATTGACGTTTACGCTGTTCGTTAAGCGCTTACAATTGTTCTGCTTTTCTATTGTGTTTCAGTAGTGCTAGTTTTTTTTCTAAACCACGTAGCTCCGTAATAAAAGGGTCGTCATTAGTACGATTTTTGAGTTGTTCTACTTTTCTATTGTATTTAAGCAATTTCAGTTTTTCTTCCAGACCTCTTAACTCTTTGATAAAAGGATTATCATTTGTTCGCTTTGTGAGAGAGACTATTTCCGCTTCTAATGCTTCATAGCCTCGGGTGTACAGTTGTGGTGTATTACTTGAGATGTCCGTCATGATTTGAGATTTGATGTTGGCTGACTTACTAATTTTCTTCAATTTATAAGCAATAGGCTCTTTGAGCCCCATTGAATGGGCAATTTCACTGGCCTCGACTAGTTTTTTGATACGATCTAGGCGCTTGCCTTTTGCAGAGCCCTTCAAGGTATTTATTCTATCTGTGAGTTTTTTTCGTTCTAATAAATTTGCCGTTTCTAGGCGATCAATTTCATCCAAGCGTTGTTTTTTGGCTAATTCCCTGAGACTTTTTATTTGATCTTCAATTTTTTTCCGCCCTAGAGAGTCAGCTGTTTCAAGTCGTACGGCTTCATCCAAGCGTTGTTTTTTGGTTTTCTCTAACAATAAGTTCATTTCGAGTTTAAGTTGTTTTTTTTGTTCGACCAGCCTAGCATTTATATCAGCAATCAATTCTGTTTTGGTTGTCAGCTCAGCCTGTGTTGCAAAACTATTGAGAATATCGGCAATCAGTACGGGGTCTCTTCCTTCTAACGAGAAGATGCTCGTTGGGAGTGAATAACCCCCTTTTTTGGGGTTAGGAATGGTTAACTTAAAATATTCATTAAATTGATTAAAAATTTCATTCACATTAGTATCTTTGTTGCGGTTAGGCTCAAAGTGATCAACCAAGTTCATTTGTTCAAACAATTGTTTTCTAATCGAAATTGAGCCTAAATTCTCTCGAAACATTGCATACACGGTTTCTGCTTTAACACTTGAAACACCCTCAATATTCAAGGATTGTATGTCATTGTTTGCTGGTGGCAGAAATATTATTTCTGCTTTATAGATTGGCGTGGTAAAAAGAGCATAAAGCAGCGCTAAGAGGGTGACAATGGCTATTGTTGATAAGATTGCTTTTTTCTGTTTGACCAATGCTTGCCAAAGGTCATAAAGGTTAATTTCATTTTCATCCTGAATTGGATATTGGGGGTAAACCAGGACTTGCTGTGGAGGTGTATTCTTATCAGTCATAGAAGGAGGTCTTATTGCTCATTTTTTTAGATGACAGGAATTCTAGCACTTTTTATCAGAATTGTTTATTTTATTACTGTATTTATTTTTTTATCCATGATATTTGCAGTTATTTCTAAAATCATGGGATAAAATTGAGCAATTTCTGCTTGCTGCTGGATAGGATAAGGGTAAGCGCTTAACCATCTAGCGTTATTCAAAAAATATCTCCCCTGCCTCATAATCAATCCATCGATTAATTATGAGGCACATCAATGAAACCAGAAACCCAAGCCAACTCAAAACAATTTTGGCAAGACCACGTTAATCAATGGAATGAAAACAGTATCAGCCAGGCATCCTATTGTCAGGAACATGGGCTACCCATCAAACGTTTTGGCTATTACAAGCGTAAGTTGCTGGGTGCAACAACGCAAACCAGTGCGATGACAAAGGGGAATGGTTTTATTCAACTATCCTCCCCGAAACACTATTCAGCCCGCACCTCAGCATTAATTGTAGAATTACCCAATCAGCTACGCATTGAAGGGGTGACTGCCGATAATGTACAGCTGGTAAAACAATTAGCAGGACTGTTCCAATGAAGTCAGCCATACGTCCATCACTCAGCCTGCCACAGGTGTATCTCTATCTGAAGCCTGTTGATTTTCGTAAAAGTTTTATTGGCCTCAGTGCCATTGTTGAATGTGAATTAGGTCATAATCCTTTTGCAGGCCATCTGTATGCCTTTACCAATCGTCAGCGTAATAAAATTAAATGCCTCTTCTGGGATAATACCGGTTTTGTACTCTATTACAAAAGTCTCTCAGAAGAAAAGTTCAAATGGCCAAAGGGTGAAGATGACCTGATGAATATCACCGGACAACAAATCAACTGGCTATTAGACGGCTATGATATCAGTGTCATGAAACCGCATAAGAAATTGCATTATGAGTCTGTATTTTAAGTACTTTTAGTCTATTTTTTGTTATAATAAAGCCATGCAAAACAAGGCTGAATCCACAAAAAACGACTCTATATTTTCCGCTTTTTCACACGCGGACAAGAATGAATTGTTGAGTGTCATTGAACAGAAAAACCACCGTATAAAAATACTGGAAGAAGCCCTTCGTCTGGCTCGTAGTAAACGCTTTGCACCCAGCAGTGAAAAAAGTGATGGTCAGGAACGCTTATTTGATGAAGCTGAGCAGGCGGCTGACGATGAGGGGCTCCCTGAACCTAAAACCACTTCGCCTAAGAAGAAAGAAAAAACAGGCAGGAAGCCTTTCTCAAAGACTATTCCAAGAGTCCCTGTCTTCATCGATCTGACAGATGAAGAAAAAGCCGGTGCCATTGAGGTTTTTACACTAAAGTCAGAGAAGAGCTGGATATCATTCCAGCTAAAGTCCAAATACTGGAATACTTCCAGGAAAAAGCCGTCTTTGCAGGCACCAATGACACAGACAGTCGTTCAATGAAAGCTGCGGTCATGCCAAAACATCCATTACCTAAATCAATGGGCAGTATTCACCTGATGGCACACATCATTATCTCAAAATATGCCGATGGTTTGCCTCTGTATCGAATGGAAGGCATATTATCACGCTATGGCGGCGATATAACCCGAGCCACCATGGCCAATTGGGCTATTAAACTGGCTCATCAGTTCCAGCCGCTCATCAACCTCATGCGAGAACATCAACTGTCGGGTGACATCATCCAAATGGATGAAACGGTGCTCAAAGTATTAAAAGAGCCGGGACTCAGTGCTCATTCGAACAAATACATGTGGGTCAGTCGTGGCGGGCCACCTGGACAACCCAGTGTGCTGTTTGAATACGATCCTTCTCGTAAGAAGGAAGTACCACTGCGCCTGCTTGATGGCTTTAGCGGCTATCTGCAAACCGATGGCTATGCCGGTTACAATGCCGTGTGCACAAAATAATGCCACATCGGTCGGCTGCTGGGATCACACTCGCCGTAAATTCAAAGATTCTCAGACGGCACAACCAAAGAAAAAGAGCAATCAAAAGCCTACAAAAGCCGATGTGGCACTGGCCCATATCAATAAGCTGTATTTAATTGAGCGTGAGATAAAAGAAGCCAGTGTTAATGAAAAATTTAAGGTTCGTCAGAAACAGAGCCTGCCGCTTCTTGAGAAAATAAGAACATGGGTCGATAACACCCTGGGCAAAGTGCCGAACGACAGCTTGACAGGAAAAGCACTCACCTATATTAATAATCAATGGCCTAAGCTGACTGTTTATTGTGAAGATGGTCGGTTGAATATCAGTAATGTGCTGGCAGAAAATGCTATCCGTCCATTCTGCGTGGGTAGAAAGGCCTGGTTATTTTCAGATACGCCAAAGGGTGCACATGCCAGTGCAGTTCATTATAGTTTTATTGAAACCGCTAAGGCCAATGATATTGAGCCATATGCGTATATGGTCTATGTATTAACCCAATTACCTTATGCGGATACGGTTGAAAAGCTGGAAGCATTGCTTCCCTGGAATTTTAAAAAATCAGAATTGGAAAAGGTAAAGAACGCTGTTCGGTATACGTCAAAACTTCCCACGTTGACGTATCATTCCACTTTATTTAAAGGCTGAATTTTTTCAGTCAAATTCCATGGCAACAATTGCTCTAAAGCCTCATCATCATAATGCCTGCCCAGCTTAGGTAACTCAGTCAGAATGTGTGTTAAAAAGGCAAAGGGCTCTAGGTTGTTTGCTTTCGCTGTTTGCACGATTGAATATAAAATAGCACTGGCCTCAGCACCACGAGGATTTTGGTTCATGACCCAGTTTTTGCGCCCAATCACAAAGGGTTTGATCCGCCGCTCTGCCATATTATTATCAATCTGGAGGTTGCCCTCTTCAAGATAGACAGTCAGATACTTCCATTGATTGATCACATAACGAATAGCGACACCCAACTTACTGTCTTTTGTTGTTTTAGTCACTTTATCATCACACCACTTTTTAAAGTCATCCAGTGTGGTTTGCTTTTTTCCTGACGGATCAGGTAACGTTGTTCAGCATTGAGCGGTTTGATTTGTTTTTCAATCGCATACAATTTAGCAATTTTACTGATCGCCATTTGTACCATGCCAGGCTTTTTCTGACTGTTCTTGGGTAATGCTTTTAAGGCATCATGGAACTTGCGACGAGCATGTGCCATGCAGCCTAATAAAGTGACTTCACTGTTCTCATTTTCGAATATATGATAACCGGGAAAGCCATCCGTTTGCAGGTAACCTGAAAACCCCGTTAAAAAGGTTTTGGCATGTTGGCCTGCACGAGTAGGCTGATACTCATACAAAACAATGGGACACTTGGAATGATAGCCGCCACTTTGATAGAGCCACATATAAGATTTAGGGCAATTCTCACGTCCATCATGGATCACTCGCATCGTTGTTTCATCGGCCTGGATGATTTTCTGCCTAATGAGATAATACAACAACCGATTATAAAAGGGTTTGAGTAATTCAGCTGATTTTAAGCACCCAGTTGGACATACTGGCTCTGGAAAGTGTTATCTTATAGCGTTTAAATATCGCTTCCTGTCGATAGAGAGGCAAGCTGTCTAGGAATTTAGAAACAATGATATAGGCCAGCAGGCTGGGTGATGCAAAACTTCTAGGAATGGGCTGTGCAGGCTTAGGAGCAGTTTTAACGCCTTCCTCACAAGCACGACAGGCATATTTAACCTGAACATGTTCTACAACATATACCTGAGCAGGAACAATTTCCAGTTGCTCTGAGGTCTCTTCACCAATTTCATGCAAGTGATGACCGCAGTCACAGACTTGTTCTGCTTCAGATAACTCATGACGAACAACTTTACGAGGTAGGTCTTTAGGTAAAGGCTTACGACCGGCTTTTTACGCTCATAAGTAATGGTTTCACGGACTTCCGGTGCTTCTTCGGCGAACGTTTCTGCCTCATTAAAGAAGTCGGGGTGGGCTTCTTTTTCACTGGAAGTACCAAACCGTTTGTGTTGCAATAGACGAAATTGTTCCTCATACCAGTCCACTTTTGACTGGAGTTCAAGCACCCTGTTTTTGAGCGTTGGTATCTCTTCTGGTAGTATTTTGTCTGTTGAACTCATGCGTTATATTATACTAAAAATGAGCGTTAAATGCTTGTATTTATTCTGTTTAATGCGCATCTAAAGGGACTTTTTTAGTTGTTTTCCAGACCATGAATTTCAGGGTGAGCATGGTGTTGTGTGCAAGATAAACCATCCAGTAACCACTGTAATTCTCTCAGTGTTAACGAAAGAGTGGGTTGTTCTTTTTCCATCGGCCACTGGAATTTCCCTTTTCAAGTGTACGATAGTAAAGCCAGAAACCATTACGCTCCCAGTACAGTATTTTAAGTTTATCTCGCTGACGATTACAAAAAACAAAGACACTGCCATCAAAGGGATTGTATTCCAATTGCTCTGAGACAATCAGTGATAGCCCATTGGTTGCTTTTCTCATATCGGTAACACCAGAAACCAGATAAACCTGATTGACTGTGATGCCCGTTATCATGAAACAGTCCTGAGCAAATCCAGAATGGACTTGAGCTGATTCAGGTTCGTATCAGAATTGATTTCCAAACTGAAACCATTGGTATGGCTTACTTTAATTGCATTGCTTGTGGGGGAATTGGCCAGTAAATTAATGGGAATGAGTTGATTGTTGGTGTTGACCTGTTTTGATGAGCTAACATAACCCAACTTCTTTCGATAATAGCTAAAAATATGAGAGGGTATCTTATGTTGTTGACAATAAACTGCCTGGCTTAAGTTACTGGCTTGGCAGGCCTCTATGTGTTGCTTCATCGAAGCATCTTTTGAATGGTTGCTCATTTGTATCTCCAAATTACGAATTGAAGATCATAGTTTGAGCTAACTGAAGCTTATTGTGAACGTGGGTTTTAATTGACGTTTACGGTTTATAAAAATTTGCTATAAGCCTTTTCTGTAACAATGCCATTAAGCTTGATGTCCCATGCTTGCGATTCTAGCTGTGTTACTTTTTGCAGTGCGTGGGCAATACCCATAAAAATGGGTTTTTCAGCTGAATTTGCTTGCATATGTTGTAGCGCGCGGTCATAAAAACCACCCCCCATTCCCAAGCGATTACCTAGGTCATCAAAGGCCACCAAGGGCGCTAATACAAGATCTAATTGTTGCGCCGATTTGAGTTGTGAGTCTTGATATTCAGGCTCAAGTATCCCAAAGTTGTTCTTTTTCAACACTGTTTGTTCACCATAAGCGGCAAAGGCCATCATGCCTTGCGTTTTGTCCAGAATGACTGGTAGATAAGCGTATTTCCCATCTAATGCTATGTGCCTGAGTAATGGTTCGAGATCAACTTCCCCATCAGCGGATAAATACAAAGCAATGTGCTGAGCATCTTGATACTCTGTGGAGTCAATGATGGTCTGACAAATGCTTGTGCTATGTTGTTCTTGATCAGAAGCCGTTAATTGACGTCGTTTTTCCCGCAGTGTATTTCGTAGTGCTTTAGCTGAGGTTTTATTGCTATGCGTTGCAGAGAAATTTTCAGGGGTCATCATATATTGCCAAGATGGATACGAGTATGTATAGATTAAGAAATTAGAGATGAAAGTGTTGAGGTAAAAAGAAGAGAGTGGAAGAACAATTTGCACCGTCGCAAACTTTCGCTCTTGAACCTATCGGTTCAAGTGGAGATATGACTGATAAATTAGGCTTTCTGCTCACTTATAAAATAAGGGCAGGCATGCACACATCATCAGGCGCGCATCCCCGGGGTAAAAGATTACGGCTCAAGAAGTACCCAGTTTGCTAACCTGTGTAAAGAGAACTTCCACAGGCTTAATTATAAACCTCTCTTTCTCAGGATAAAAGCAATTCCTTATAATTCCATCTGTTTACTTTCGTTCACGGCTCCGTCAATTTTCTCTCTTAACTGTCTAAGTTGTTGTTGTATTTGACTTTCATTGGCAGTTTGATGCTGTTGCTGCAATAAATCATGGGCTAGATTTAATGCTGCCATCACCGCAATGCGGTCACTACCGATGACTTTGCCGGTGGTGCGTATTTCCAGCATCTTGTCATTTAATAAGGCTGCCGAGTCTTCTAAACTCTCTTTATGATTGGGTGCGCAGGCAATGCGGTAGTCTTTTTCCAGTATTTTGACTGTAACGGGTACTGTTTCGCCTTTCATCCGTTACTCTCCATGCCTTTGAGACGGTTAATGATTGCTTCGACACGGGTGCGAGCGGTTTCGGTTTTTTCCATAAGTCTGGAACGCTCGACCTGTAAAAATTCTTGTTGTGAACGCAACTGAATATTTTCTTCCTTTAGTTGGTTGATGGTGCCTAGTAGCACATCGACGCTTTCATCCAGTCGCTTGAGTTCGATATCCGTATCGGTGGCGACATTTTCGACTATCTTTTGAGCCATAGTTTCAATCATATTTCTACCCTATTGGCTACTCTGTTGTTTTTGTTTTTATAACGTTTTTATAACAGTGTAGGTATACTCATTACTTTTAGTGTCTATAGTAGAATTCATTCCGGCAATGGTCAATGGGAAAACAACAATCTATAAGGGAAATGTTGATTAACTGGGGTATAATTCTATTATTTAGAGAATGAATCACATTTTGTTCGCTTTCGAGGCGTAAGGTGTGGTTTTAAATAAGCAACCGTAGGCTTTTTGTCGGTGGCGAGTTTTGTTTTAATAGATGGATGTCATTTAATAATTGAGTAGTCAGAAGGGTTTATGTCAGAAGTAAAGGAAATAGCAGTAAATATTGCACAGATCAAAGCTGATCTTGAGAAACTGGATAGTGAAATGTCGCCATCAGAGGTGCATGGCACTTTGTGTGGTGCGCTATGTGGTAAGCCAGATTTGAATTTACATGACTGGCTATCAATGACTTTTTTTACGGCGGATGATGAGAACGTGAACGCGATTACTTCGCGTGGTTTATTATTTGAGGCGATTGCTGATTCGTTTAAAACATTCTTTTTAGAGACGGTTAAAGCACTTTCTGATAATAGTTTGAATTTTCACCCGCTTTTACCCGAAGAAGGCAGTGAAAGTATGCGTTTACAAGCCATTGCTGAGTGGGCTCAGGGTTATTTGATGGGGCTGAGTTTGGCTGGGGTGAAAGGCTTTACAGATTATCCTGGGGAAGTTAAAGAATTTGTCGAGGCCATGGCATCCATTGCAACCGTAGATGACTATGAATTAGCAGGTGATGATAGCGACGAAGAAGCCATTATCGAGTTTATCGAATTTATTCGCATCGGTGTGTTATTGACCAATGAAGAAATGAACCCAATAAGAGTGCCCATAGACATTCCACCCACCGATAACGAAGATACACTTCATTAAACATTAAATACTAAATACTCAAACTATGATAACAACTAAAGAGTTCACTCGTCGCAGAAAACACCTAATGCAGGACATGGGCAATGATAGCATTGCTATCCTACCCACCGCTGTTGAGCAAGTTAGAAATCGGGATGTGAATTTTATTTTCCGCCCAGATAGTGACTTTTTGTATCTCACTGGATTTTGGGAGCCTGAAGCCGTATTAGTCTTGATTCCCGGACGCAAGCATGGCGAATACGTTTTGTTTTGTCGGGAAAAAGACGAAACGCAAGAAATCTGGCATGGTCGCCGTGCGGGTCAAGAGGGCGTATTGGAAAAATTCGCGGCGGATGATTCTTTTCCTATTTCGGACATTGATGAGATTCTGCCGGGGCTGATGGAAAATAAAACCCGGGTATTTTATACCATGGGTATTCATGCCGATTTTGATCAGCGTTTGACTGGCTGGGTGAACCAGTTGAAGCAAAAAGTGCGTATGGGTGTCAATGCGCCGGGTGAATTCGTTGCGCTGGATCATGCTTTGCACGAAATGCGCTTGTTCAAATCCGCCAGTGAAATTAAAATGATGAAAAAAGCGGCCAGTGTTTCTTGTCTGGGACATGAGCGTTTAATGAAAATATGCCAGCCGGGCTTATACGAATATCAACTGGAAGCAGAATTTATTCATCATTGTATGTTTAATGCCTGTCGAGAACAGGCCTACCCATCCATTGTTGGTGGCGGTGAAAATGGCTGTATTTTACATTACACCGAGAATAATATGCCCTTGAAAGCGGGGGATTTAGTCTTAATCGATGCCGGTGGTGAATATCAGGGCTATGCCTCGGATATTACTCGCACTTATCCAGTGAATGGACGTTTTTCGACTGAGCAAAAAGCGCTTTATGAATTAGTGTTGGAAGCACAATTGGCGGCCATTGAAATGGTTTATCCCGGCAGTCATTGGAACGCGCCTCATGAAGCGGCAGTAAAAGTCATTACTCGGGGGCTGGTTAAATTAGGCCTGCTCAAAGGGCGTGTAGATAAGCTGATCAAAGAAGAAGCCTATAAGCCATTTTATATGCATCGTACGGGGCATTGGTTGGGTTTAGATGTGCATGATGTGGGTGATTACAAGATTGATAATGAATGGCGTATGTTAGAGCCGGGTATGGTGTTGACGATTGAGCCGGGAATTTATACCGGCGATAATCGTAAAATTGCTAAAAAGTGGCGTAATATAGGGATTCGTATTGAGGATGATGTGCGTGTTACGCGTACGGGCTATGAGGTCTTGACGGCACGTGCCGCAAAGACTGTGGATGATATCGAAGCCTTGATGGCCAGTGGCAAAGCATTAGTGGAAACGCCAAGGCTAATAGTGAAAAAAGCAGCGATAAAAAAGACAATAAAAAGAACGCCAGCAAAAAGAACAGTCGCAGTTAAAAAGAAGGCGAAAGTTCCGTCTAGTAAGAAAAAAGTAGTAAGAAAAAAGCGGTGAGTCGAGTTCAAGCCAAATAAAACAGCATTTGTAGGATGCGGTGAGTGCAACGAACCACATCGAAGACGTTTGTTTAAGAAGGTTATTGATGCGGTTCGTTCCTCACCACATCCTACAATTGAAGTGAGTGTTTCCATTGTTATATTTTCATCTTAAAATGTGCAACAAATTATAATTAATAGAGTCAGTATGAGCGAAGCAAGCAATAACTTTTTTGATGTCGTTATCGTTGGCGGCGGTTTAGCCGGAGCGAGTATGGCGCTGGCCTTAGCGCCTGCCTTGGCAAAATCAAAGCGTCGCATTGCGGTGATTGAAGCGCACCCCTATCAGCAACAGCGTTTGCAACCTAGTTTTGATGATCGCTGCCTTGCGCTTGCCTGGAGTTCCAAACAAATCTATCAGTCAATGGGAATTTGGGATGAATTGGCTAAGCATTGTCATGAGGGACAGAGTGATGGCTTTGCGGCCATTAAGCAAATTCATATTTCTGAGCGAGGGCATTTAGGTGTGACCCGTTTGGATCAGCAAAAAGAAGCTGTGCCGGCTTTAGGCTCTGTGGTTGAAAGTCGGGTTTTGGGTGAGGTGCTGGTTGAGCAAATGAAATTGCATGATAATATTCACGTATTTTGTCCTGCGAGCATTGAACAATTGGCAACTAATGCTGATGAAGTCAGTATCAGTCTTATAGTTGATCCTGAGACTGAGCTTGAACCTGAACCTGAGTCGGCTCAGGCGCAGAGCAAGCATCAGAAAATCAAAGCAAGCTTGCTCATTGTTGCAGATGGTGTGAATTCACAAACTCGTGAGTCTTTGGGGATCAAAGTCAATCAAAAAGCGTATGCCCAGACCGCAATCATTGCTAATATTGAAACAGCAATGCCGCATAATAATATTGCCTATGAGCGTTTTACCGACTCAGGGCCTTTGGCGGTATTGCCCTTGACTCGCAATCGTAGTTCATTAGTCTGGACAGTGAAAGATGAGCAATTAGATGACGTGATGGCCATGAATGATGCTGAGTTTAGTCAGGCTTTGCAACAGCGCTTTGGTCATCGCCTAGGACAGATAAAAAAGGTAGGTCATCGTGCGGCTTATCCATTGATGTTAATGACAATTGATAATGAGACACTTGCCTATCAGCAGCGTGTGGCATTGATTGGTAACGCCGCACATGGGGTGCATCCAGTGGCAGGGCAGGGCTTTAATCTAGGTTTGCGTGATATTTCTGCCTTGGCAGAGCTCATTGTAGCTGAAGTGCAAGCCCATAAAAGCGCTGATCTGGGTAATGATGAGTTATTGTCAAGGTATTGGCAATGGCGACAGGCTGACATTAAACAAGTGACTCGTATTACCAATGGCCTGATTAAATTATTTTCCAACCATTCGACTTCTTTGGCAATTTTGAGAAACTCTGGCTTATTCCTGACGGATATTATTTCACCTTTGAAGCATGTGATTGCACATGAAGCCATGGGTAATGGCATATTGCAGGGTAGAATGAGTAAGATGGCAGTGGGTCAGTCCTTGCTTTGATTGGCAGTTAAGTAGGGTGGGCATAGCTTTATCTGCCCACGCTGACTCAATACTTTGTATAGTGACCGTAGGATGCTGCTGAGGAACGAAGCGCATCATCAATAGCAAAATATACATAAAAAATTTAATTATTAACCAGTCCTAGAGTCAGCAACACATAACCCAATAGAACAAACCATGACACAAAAACAAAAACAAGATAAAGCACAAATAAATAAACCGAAGCATTACGACATTGTCATCGTCGGTGGCGGCATGGTGGGTGCAACATTAGCCTGTGCATTAGGCAATAGCTCACTCAAAGTTGCCGTCATTGAAGCCTATCAAAGTGACTTTAACTGGCCAAAAAATTCCCATGACATCCGTGTCAGTGCCATCACTCATGCTAGTCAGCATATTTTTGAAAATCTGGGTGTTTGGGATAGTATGCAACAGGATGGCGTGGCCGCTTACACTAAAATGCATGTCTGGGATGCAACAGGTCAGGGGCAAATTCATTTTGACAGTGTCGAGGTCGGACAGGCTGATCTGGGTCACATTATAGAAAACCGTATTATTCAAAAAGCAGTACAAAATAAATTGGCTGATTTTGATAATATCGAATTATTAATGCCCTTACAATTACAGTCATTACAGATGTATGATTCAGGTGTTGAATTGATTAGTACCGATGGTCAAAAAATAACAACCGATCTTTTGGTGGGTGCAGATGGTGCTAATTCATGGGTGCGAAAACAAACGGAAATCAGCCTGACGACCTGGGCTTATGAACAGAGTGCAGTGGTCTGTAATGTCAGTACCTCAGAAGCCAATCAAAGTGCTTGCTGGCAGCAGTTTATGCCCACGGGGCCATTAGCTTTTTTACCCCTTGAAGATGGCCAAAGCTCCATCGTCTGGTCAACGACTGAGGAGCAGGCTCAGGCATTGGTCGCGATGGATAAACAAGCCTTTAATCAAGAATTACAGATGACCTTTGGTAGTTCTTTGGGGCGCATTCAATTAACGTCCGAACGTGCCAGTTTTCCTTTGCGACTCAGACATGCGAATCAATATGTACAAGAACACCTGGCCTTAATTGGTGATGCCGCACATACGGTACATCCTTTGGCGGGTCAGGGTGTGAATTTGGGCTTATTGGATGCTGCGGTGCTAGCAGAAGAGATTTTACGCGCCCATGAACAACAGCGAGTACTGGGTGGCTTGGCAACACTGCGTCGCTATGAACGTCGTCGTAAGGGCGAAAATATTGCTATGTTAGCAGCAATGGATGGCTTTAAACGTTTGTTCAGCAATGATATTACTCCCTTTAAATTATTGCGCAATTCCGGGCTGAACCTTGCAGATAAACTCAGCCCAGTGAAAAATCTATTGATCAAACGTGCGATGGGTTTGTTGGGTGAGCAAACACCTCTTTTAGCGCGACTCAAATTATAAAACACCGATTATTTCTGGCGTTTAAAAACCACAATATGGCTCACATCTAAGGTAATACCTAAGAGGCTACCTAAGGGATGGTTGTGATGACTCGGGGTGATACATAAAACATTGTTATTGGCGTTGACTTTTAATGTATATAAAAATTCAGCGCCACGAAATACTTTGTCAATGATTCTTAATTGGTTGGGGCTATTATCATCATGAATAATATCATCAGGGCGAATCAATAGTTCTAGTTGACAGCCTTTGCGGCAGCCTTCAGGTATCTTGCCATGAATATTGCCCAAGTCAGTTTTAATGGTGCGATTGCCAATGACTTCACCGGGAAGCATTACCCCCTGACCAATAAAGTTGGCTGCATATTGACTCTGTGGTTCATGGTATAAGTCGTAGGGACTATCCCATTGAATGATCTTACCCTGATGCAATAAACCAACTTTATCAGCCATGGCAAAGGCCTCATGTTGGTCATGAGTGACCAGTATAGCCGTAATCCCTTCTTGCTTAATGATTTTTCCTACTTCAGTGGCTAATTGCTCTCGTAGTTCTACGTCTAAACTGGAAAAAGGTTCATCTAATAAAAGTAGGTCAGGTTTTGGTGCTAAGGCACGGGCAAGTGCCACTCTTTGCTGTTGGCCACCGGAAAGTTGGTGCGGGTATTTATCCCCCGAACCTTCAAGGCCGATCATGGATAATAATTCATTCACCCGTTTTGCTGTGTCAGCGACATTGAGTGCACCGAGGCCAAAGGCAATGTTTTTATTGACGCTGAGGTGTGGAAAAAGAGCAAAATCTTGAAACACCATACCAATATTACGTTGCTCAGGTGGGGTATGGGTGCAATTATCATTGACGACTTTATCACGAATACGTATTTCACCTGTATTGGGTTTCTCAAAGCCCGCGATACTGCGTAATAAGGTGGTTTTTCCGCAGCCGCTTGAGCCGAGCAGACAGCCAATTTCACCTTCTTGTAAGTGCAGATTAATGGCTTGGATCACGGGATGTTTGCCATAGCTAAGACAGACATCGCTAATATTTAAAAGAGGCTTAGTCATGTTTAACAGGCTCGTATTGATTTGGGTGCAGATCTTCTAAAACGATGAAAATAAACAATAAATTCAATAGTTAATGCTTGAAAAATGAAAAGAGAAAGATCAAAATATTGTTTTATAAGCTTCTTAGTTTCATAACCCAATAAAAAGACCTCTCTCATGAACATAGCATACCTAAATTCAAACGATTATTCATTCTTTTTTGGTGCTCAGGATCAACTTGAACAGTTGATTAAACAATTACAAACAGATAAACATAAAAATTGTGAACATGGTGACATAGAAGATTTTATTAACAAGGAAGGTCAGGAAATTTTAAGACGACTACTGCAGGGCTGGCTAGATTTAAAAGCCGCCAACGAGGAAAAAAGAAGCTGTGTTAACACCGTTTCAGGAGACAAGCTGAATTATGTCCGTACAAACACCCATCGTTCGCTGAATAGTTTGTTTGGTCAGGTCACTGCCACCAGAAATGGTTATAGTCAAAGAAATAAAGACAGTTTATTTCCTATTGATGCTGAACTGAATTTATCAACTAACAGTTACAGTGATGGTATTTATTTCAGAGTGTCTAAAGAAGCCATTCGAGGTTCATTCGATGATGTCGTTGAAAGTATTGATAGTACAACTGCTGGTCATGTGCCCAAAAGACAGTGCCTCAATATAGTGAGAGATGTTGCTCAGGATTTTGAAGGTTTTTATAAGAAAAAACGATTTATTGAACCCGAAAAAACATCAGATTTTCTGGTCTTAACCTTTGATGGAAAAGGGATAGTTATGCGACCTGAAGGTTTAAGAGAATGCACAAAGAAAAATGCCCAGAAGAATAAGAAGCTCAAAAGTCGTCTGAGTCAGGGAGAGAAAAAAGACCGAAAACGTATGGCACAAGTGGCTGCCGTTTATACCGTACAATCTCATATTCGTGCTGCTGAATCTATTATGAAAGTAGCAGAAGATGATAATGTCGTTCCTTTTCGAACCCCATTAGAAATAAGCGGGTTTGGGCGAGTGTTGAGCGAGAGGCAGAAACTGTTATTGAGGAAGCATTTCAGGAAGCACTACAAAGAGATCCAAAACAAAAGAGGGAATGGGTTATTTTAATTGATGGTTTACCTCACCAGATCAAACTCATCAAAAAAAAGTGATGAAGAAACTGAGCATCAAAGCAACTATTGTAATGGACTTTATCCATGTCTTGGAATATCTCTGGAAAGCAGCTTGGTGCTTCTTTGATAAAGGTGACGAAGCGGTTGAGGAATGGATAGCTGAAAGAGCAGTCAAAATACTTAATGGCCATTGTTCACAAGTAGCCAAAGGGATCAGACTCAGTGCCACAAGACGGAAAATAGAAAGTAGAGAAAATATTGATAAATGTGCTGATTATTTACTAAAAATAAAGAGCGGTTGCAGTATGGCATCGCATTAAAAGCGGGTTATCCTATTGCCAGTGGCGTTATTGAAGGTGCATGCCGTCACCTCATTAATGACCGACTTGATATAACCGGTGCTCGTTGGAGTCTGCAGGGAGCAGAAGCAGTATTGAAATTACGCTCACTAAAATCCAGTGGTGACTTTGAAATGTATTGGAAGTTTTATAAGAAAATGTCAAAAAAAAGAAATTATGATTTTTTAGAGGTTAACAACTTTGGGCAATGAATTTTGTCGTTTTAAAGGAACTACACCCTATTGATTTTTGGTAATGGCCAGACTGAGCAAGATGACCGGGATAATGCCGGTCATCACAATCATGATAGCAGCACTGGATGCATCGGCAAGGCGTTCATCGGCGGCTAATTCATAGGCGTGTACGGCAAGGGTATTGAAGTTAAAGGGTCGTAGCAAGAGCGTTGCCGGGAGTTCTTTTAACACATCAACAAATACCAGCAAAATAGCAGTGAGCAAAGTGGTTCTCATGATGGGAATATGGACTTTTTTGAGTACTTGAAATGGAGTAAAGCCCATGGAGCGAGCCGCATCATCCATTGAGGGTTTTATTTTCCCAAGTGATGATTCAACTGAGCCGACGGACACCGCTAAAAAACGCACTAGATAGGAAAAAACTAGGGCAAATAAAGTCCCGGAGAATATCAGTCCTGTGGAAAAATCAAACTGGCTTCTAGACCAGTCATCAACGGTATTATCCAACCAGGCAAAGGGGATGACCACACCAATGGCGATGACAGTACCGGGAATGGCATAGCCCATAGAAGCGATACGCACCATTAAACGAATAAAGGGGGTGTTTTTTAAGCGCTGGCCATAGCCCATAAACAATGCCAGCATTAAGGCCAGTAATGATGTCACTAAGGCTAAGGAAAGGCTATTGGCGACCAGAGCATAAAAGTCACTATTGATCATTTCATCAGCCGTTTCTATGGTCCAGATCAGTAATTGAGTAAAAGGTAGGCCAAAACCCAGTATCAGTGGAATCGCACAGGCAGTCGAAGCTAACCAGGCTTGTTTAGGTGAAAGTTTAATGCGTCGGGCATGTGCTTGGCGACCAATTTGTTGATGATATTGTGCCTGACGACGAGAAAAGCGTTCCATCAGAATCAGTATAAAGACAAATACCAATAGTGTTGAAGCCAGTTGCGAGGCAGCAGCGGTATCGCCCAGACCAAACCAGGTGCGAAAAATTCCCGTGGTAAAGGTGGCAACACCAAAATATTCAACCGTGCCAAAGTCGGCTAAGGTTTCCATTAATGCCAAAGATAGGCCAGTGATAATAGCTGGTCGTGCCATCGGCAAGGCAATGGCAAAAAAACTTTTCCAGGGCCCCATGCCCAAGGAACGACTGGCTTCTAGGGTAGTGCTAGATTGTTCCAGAAAAGCTGCCCGAGTGAGTAGATAAACATAAGGATAAAGTACCAGCGACAGCATCATCATAGCCCCGCCCAAAGAACGTATTTCGGGAAACCAATAATCCCTAGGCCCCCAGCCAAATAACTCTCTGAGAAATGTTTGCAAAGGTCCGGAAAAATCTAACATGCCGGTATAGGTATAAGCAATAATATAGGCGGGTACGGCCAAGGGGAGCAATAGTGCCCATTGAAAGAATTTACGCCCGGGGAACTCACAAATACTGGTGAGCCAGGCGGTGGTGATGCCAATGCTTAAGGTGCCAACACTGACGCCGAGCATTAATAATAATGAATTACTGACATAATCAGCCAGTACCGTATCAACTAGGTGTTGCCAGACATCATTGCTGCCCTGAAAGACAAAACTGGTGACGGTGATAACGGGGATAGCAAATAGCAGGCTAATAAAAATTATCCCGAGTTGCCAACGATCAAAGAAGTGCTTGATTAAGTTTTTCAAAGTCGTCTATGAGTTACTTCCAGCCTGCACGATCCATAATCTTAACCGCTTCGGCATTATTCACACCTAATTGATTTAAATTAATGGTATCGGCTTTAAATTCCCCCCAACTTTGCAGTAATTCACTGGCAGGCACGTCCTTGCGTATGGGGTATTCGAAATTGGCATCAGCATACCAGCGTTGTGATGCTTTACTGGCGAGAAACTCAATGAGTTTTTGTGCATTGGCAGCGTTTTTAGCATATTTGGTGACGGCTGCACCGCTGACATTGACGTGAGCGCCACGATCATTTTGGTTGGGCCAGAAAATCGCCATGGCGGCAGCAGCTTTTTTCTGATCGGCTTTTTTCCCCTTGATCATTTTGCCAAAATAATAGGTATTGGCAATGGCAATATCACATTGACCGGAAGCTGCACCTTTTATCTGGTCTCGATCACCACCCTTGGGCTTGCGGGCAAAGTTAGCAACGAACCCATTGGCCCATTGCTGCGTTTTTTCCGCACCATCTGCTGCTAGCATTGAAGCGACTAAGGATTGGTTGTAAATATTGTTGGATGAACGGATACAGATACGATCTTTAAATTGTGGTTCTGCAAGGGCTTCATAAGTGGATAGTTCTTTAGGATCTACGATGCCTTTAACATAAAAAATAGGTCGAGCACGCATGGACAGGCCATACCAATAGCCTTCGGGATCACGTAAATTGGCTGGGATAGCCTGATTTAATGTCTCAGATTGAATGGCTTGTAGAACACCCGCTGCTTTAGCGCGGTATAAACGTCCGGCATCGGTGGTGATAAATACATCGGCATGGGTATTTTTGCCCTCAGATTTAATGCGTTGCAATAAAGCATCAGCCTTGCCGGTGATTAAATTCACCTTAATGCCGGTTTGTTGGCTAAAAATATCTACGATGGGTTTAATTAAGGCTTCTTTGCGAGCTGAATATAAATTAACCTCGGCTGTTTGCGCCCCGGCATTTTGCACAAAGAGTGCTTGAGAAAATGTGCTGATGCTTGCCAGTAATAAGATGTTGATCGTTTTTTTGCTAATGGAAAACATAATATCGAACCTGCTTCTAAAATAAATGATCGAATTTTATACAAACAGGCATCTAATTGCAAATGATAATGTTTATCGTTTGCAATTACTTTGATCTAAATCAAATTAGGGGGGATTTCTATTTCTTATAATCGTAAACTAGTGACTTTCTACGCTTATGCTGTAAATTTGATACAAAAAGAGAGCAAATGAGAACATGAATGATGTGCCGTCTTCTACGCTGGTCATTTCCAATACCGTGACCCTGTCAAATAATGAAATTGAAATGAATTGCATTCGAGCTCAGGGTGCAGGGGGGCAACATGTTAATAAAGTCTCAACTGCTGTGCATCTGCGCTTTGATATTCGTGCCTCTTCCTTGCCTGAAATATATAAAGAAAAATTACTGGCCTATAAAGATCATCATATTACAGCGGATGGAGTGATTATTATTAAGGCGCAACGCTTTCGTTCACAGGATAAAAACAAAGAAGATGCTCGACAGCGTTTGCTTGAAATTATCAAAAAAGCCATGAAAACAGAGAAAAAAAGACGTCCCACCAAGGCCACACGAGGCTCGAAATTGCGTCGAATGGACAAGAAAACAAAGCAGGGTCAACAGAAAAAGTTACGCCGTAAAGTGGCTTATTAAGTAAAAAAGTGAGCAAAAAAAATGAGTTGCTCGGTTTTGCAAAAAACGGTATCATGTGCGCTCGACGCATAGTCCATATGGGAGAGAATGATGTTTAGCTAAGCAATTGCTCGCTAAATCAGTCATCACCGAAGGCGCAACTCACCCGGAAACGCTCAGGTTTCAGAACTGTATGGCTTAGGTATATATGCCTATGATTATCATAGATATATATACCTCGTTGACTCTGGAGAGAGATGGTTCTTAATCCACCGAAGGGGCTCAAGCTCTCAGGTAATTGGACAGAGGGGTGCTTTTTTAGCGCTGATTTTGCAATCGCACGCGGTAAAAAATAGGTCACGTATTTTACACTCACGTATTTTACACTCACGTATTTTACACATTGATACGCTATGATGCGCATTATAATACAAACAGTGACCTTAAAAAGCACCTGAGTAAAATTCAGTTTAGAATTAATACTCTATTTTCAGTCAATAGGCCGGGCTAGTAATGACAAACGATCCACAACTTAAAAATAACATCACCAAGCCACACCAAGCCAAGCTTCACCAGCAAGGCACGGTCACACCTGCACAGCGTTTTATCCCTATTTTTGATCATTCCGATAAGCCAAATGGCTCTCGTATGCCTAGCTATATTCGTCAGGCACTCACGAGTAAAACTAATTTTTCCTCAACGGCTGCCAGCGTTCATGAAAACAAACTAGTGACCGTGTGCGAAGAAGCGCATTGTCCTAATATGAATGAATGTTGGAATCGCGGCACTGCAACCTTTATGTTGCTTGGCGACACCTGTACTCGTGCCTGTGGCTTTTGTGCGGTAAAAACCGGCAAGCCGGATAAGGTCGATCAGACCGAACCGGCTCGTATTGCGCAGGCGGTGGCTGAAATGGCCTTGGATTTTGTGGTACTGACTTCCGTGAACCGTGATGAACTGTCTGATGGCGGGGCGACTATTTTTGCTGAAACACTGACTGAATTGCGTAAAATGGATGACGCAATCGGGGTAGAGTTTCTGACCCCTGACTTTAGAAACTGTCAGGAAAAAGCCGTTGATATTATTACGCAAGCCCTAGAAACAGCCCCTTATTCACCTGATGGCACTCATACAAAAGATACCCGCTTAATCTGGGGACACAATATAGAAACCGTGCCTTCATTGTATAAAGAAGTACGTAAGGGCAGTAAATATCAGCGCTCCTTAGATATGTTGCGCTTAGCCGCTGAGGTGGCGCGAGTAGAAACCAAATCCTCAATTATTTTGGGCTTGGGTGAAAGCGAAGATGAAGTGTATCAGGTGATGCAGGATTTACGGGCTAATCAGGTGAGTCGTATTGCTTTGGGACAATATTTACGTCCCACGCGATATCATTTGCCGGTGAAAAAATATTTACCTCTAGAACAATTTGCTACTTATGAAGTCATGGCTAAGGAGCTAGGCTTTAGCTGGGTAAAATCCGGCCCAATGGTACGCTCTTCTTACCATGCGGAAGATTAGCCGTTTCTACGGTACTATTTGAATGAATATAATAATTAACTAAACAACCAAAGAAAGCGAAGACCAAACTATGACTGATTCTACTGCGCAAGAGACACTGAAAGAAACGCCGATTATCAAGGCGCACCAAGATATGGGTGCTAAGCTGGTTGATTTTGGCGGCTGGAATATGCCCATTCATTATGGTTCACAAATTGATGAACATCATCAGGTGCGTCAGGATGCCGGTATGTTTGATGTTTGTCACATGACCATTGTTGACTTACGTGGCTGTGAAGTTGTGGCCTATTTGGCGAAATTATTAGCCAATGATGTGGCTAAAATTGCCGATAAACCCGGCAAGGCACTCTATAGTTGTATGCTCAATAATAACGGTGGGGTGATTGATGACCTTATCATTTACTCAATGGATACCGCCTGGGTAAGAGTCATTGTTAACTCATCTACCCGTGTTAAGGATCTCGCCTGGATGCGTACTCAAATTGGTAACATGGCGGTTGATTTAGAAGAACGTCATGATCTGGCAATGATTGCTGTGCAGGGGCCTAATGCTCGTGCACTCGCAGGCAAAGCGCTGGGCGATGATATTGCTGGTGGTGAAGCTTTAAAACCGTTCAATGCCTTATTAATTAATGCCGGTGCAGACAATGAACGCTTTGTTGCACGTACGGGCTATACCGGTGAAGACGGTTATGAAATTGTTTGCCCTAACGATCAAGCAGAAGCCATGTGGCGTCAACTCGAAGCCGTAGGCATCAAGCCCTGTGGCTTGGGCGCCAGAGATACCTTACGCTTGGAAGCGGGGATGAATTTATATGGCAATGATATGGATGAAACTCAGTCACCACTGGAAAGCGGACTGAGTTGGACGGTTGACTTTAGCAATGAATCCCGTCAATTTATTGGTCGTGCAGCCTTGGAAAAGCAAAAACAGCAGGGTATAAAATATAAATTTGTTGGCCTGATTTTGCAAGACAAAGGCGTGTTACGTGCACATCAGGAAGTTATCGTTGATGGCACTGATTTAAGAGGTGAATTGACCAGTGGCAGCTTCTCACCTACCATGCAAAAAGCCATTGGCTTTGCTCGCGTACCACTGGAAGCGAAGGAAACCTGTCAGGTAGCGATTCGTAAAAAACAACTGAATGCACAAATCGTGAAACTACCCTTTGTGCGTAACGGTAAAATATTAGTAAGCTAAACTTACGCTATATAAAAATAGACAATAGTAATAACAACCAGAGAAAGGTAAATAACAATGAGTGATATCCCACAAGAATTAAAATATACAAAATCTCATGAATGGGTTCGTACTGAAGATGATGGCACATTAACTATTGGCATTACCGAACACGCACAGGGCTTGTTAGGTGATATGGTTTTTGTTGAACTGCCTGATATCGGTGATGAATTTGAAGCTGAGCAGGATTGTGCTGTGGTTGAATCAGTCAAAGCGGCATCGGATATTTATTGCCCTATCGAAGGCGAAGTGGTTGCAGTGAATGAAGAGCTAGAAGATTCACCTGAGCAAATCAATGTCAATTCTTATCATGAAGGTTGGTTGTTCCGTATTAGACCTTTTAATGAAAGTCATATCGATAATTTGATGGATCCGGATGCTTATGCAGAACTGGTTGAGTCAGAAGAACACTAGTTTTTAGAGATAGCTTTTAAGCAATAAATATTTGAGATAAAACGATGCCATATATACCCCATACCCCCGACGAAGTGAAGCAAATGCTGGCGACAATTGGTGCGGATTCCATTAATGACTTATTTGATGAAATTCCTCAAGCATTGCGTACCGGCGATGATACCGGACTGGATGCGGTCCCAAAGGGAAAGTCCGAAATGTTGGTGCAACGCTTGTTGTCAGAAAAAGCCATGTTAGACGGCACACCGTTGTGCTTTGCCGGAGGTGGGGCTTATGAACATCATATACCCGCCGCATTATGGGAAATTGCCACCCGGGGTGAATTTTATTCAGCCTACACACCCTATCAGGCCGAAGCCAGTCAGGGCACTTTACAAGTAGTGTATGAATTCCAAAGTATGATGGCCAGTTTGACAGCAATGGATGTCTCTAATGCCTCCTTATACGATGGCGCATCCGGTTTGGCCGAAGCGGTCTTAATGTCGGTGCGTGCTAATCGTAAGGCAAAGTCTAAACGTATCCTAATGCCTAAAAATGTGTCACCGGTATATCGTCAAGTGGTGGAAACCATTGTCAGCAATCAGGGCATTACCCTGGAATTAATTGATTTTGATAGCAGTACCGGCACTATTGATATGAGCAAATTAACAGCACAAAGCGAACCTTTTGCTGCCCTAGTTATTCCTCAGCCAAACTATCTGGGACATCTTGAAGATGTACATACTTTGACCGACTGGGCGCATGAAAATGGTGGCCTGGTCATTGCCCAAGTCAACCCAATCGCATTGGCTTTATTAGAAGCGCCGGGTAATTGGGGTGAGAAGGGCGCTGATATTGCCATTGGAGAAGCACAGCCTTTGGGCGTGCCCTTGGCATCAGGTGGCCCCTATATCGGCTTTATTACCTGTAAGCAAAAACTGGTACGTCAATTACCGGGTCGTATTGTGGGACGCACAGTAGACTTGGATGGCAAGCCAGGTTTTTCTTTGACCCTGCAAGCCCGTGAGCAGCATATTCGTCGCTCCAAAGCGACTTCAAATATTTGTACTAACCAAGGTTTGATGGCCACAGCAGCGACGCTCTATGTTGCTTTTCTTGGTACGGACGGCCTGCAAAAAGTGGCGGCTTCCTGCATCGCTAATACCCAGAGTTTGCTCACCCAAGTGGAAAAAATTAAGGGTGTGACTTTGCCCTTTAGTAGTAGTGTCTTCCATGAGTTTGTTATCTCTCTCGATGTGGATGTTGATAAGGTGCTGGAATATCTGGCAGAAGAAGACATTGTCGGTGGTATTAATGTCTCGAAAGATTTTGCGGCTGATGCCGGTGCAGATAATTTATTACTGATTTGTGTGACTGAAACTAAAACTGCGGAAGAGTTAAGTCTTTTTGCTGAATCCTTAGCGCACGTGATGAACAGTCTCAGAGAGTTGGCTGCTATAGGGGGGAACAATAATGACTAAACGTATCGTTGAACAGCAGGGCGAACCACTTATTTTTGAACGCTCTGATGAAAATCGTCGTAGTTCTTCACTGGCACCGAATGTTGATGTGGCTGAAATTTGTAAAAGCCTGCCTGCACATTTGCAAAGAAAGCAAAAACTACAACTGCCTCAAGTGGGTGAGTTGCAAGTCGTGCGTCACTATACGCGCTTATCACAAAAGAACTTCTCCATTGATACGCACTTCTATCCATTAGGCTCTTGTACCATGAAGTATAATCCTCGTGCCTGTAATACTCTGGCGCAATTGCCGGGTATTATTGGTCGTCATCCCATGGCACATCCTTCCCTGAGTCAGGGCATTATGAGCTGTATGTATGACTTGCAAAATATGCTGATGGAAGCCACCGGCATGAAGCAGGTTTCCCTGACCCCGATGGCGGGTGCGCAAGGTGAATTTGCCGGTGTCGCCATGATACGCGCCTATCATGATCATAATAAAGATACTGAACGCTGTGAAATTATTGTGCCTGATGCGGCGCATGGCACTAATCCAGCCACAGCGGTCATGTGTGGTTACAAGGTGAGGGAAATTCCCACCAATGATCAGGGTGATATTGATATTGCAGCATTGGAAAAAATCATTGGCCCACAAACAGCAGGTATCATGCTGACCAATCCTTCCACTTTGGGTGTTTTTGAACGAAAAATTAAGCTTATTGCCGACATGATCCACAAGGCCGGTGGCCTATTGTATTATGATGGTGCTAACTTAAATGCCATTTTAGGTAAGGTGAAGCCCGGTGATATGGGCTTTGATGTGATTCACATGAATCTGCATAAAACCTTTTCTACACCGCATGGTGGTGGTGGTCCCGGTGCCGGTCCAGTAGGTGTTAGTGAGCGCTTACAACCTTTCTTACCTGTACCAATGGTGGCTCATGATGATAAAAAAGGCTATTATTGGGTCACAGAAAAAGAATTGCCTCTGACCATTGGCCACCTTTCAGCCTGGATGGGGAATATCGGTGTACTGTTACGTGCCTATATTTATGCCTTGTTATTAGGCCGTGATGGCATGGAGCGGGTTTCAGAATATGCGACTTTAAATGCTAACTATTTATTAAAACGTCTTGCCGATGCAGGCTTTGAAATTGCCTTCCCTGAACGCCGGGCAAGTCATGAATTTATCTTGACATTACGCAAGGAAACCAAAGAATATGGTACCAATGCCATGGACTTTGCTAAGCGTTTATTAGATTATGGTTATCATGCGCCGACGACTTATTTTCCATTATTAGTACCAGAATGTTTCTTAATTGAACCAACAGAAACAGAAAGTCGTGATGATTTGGATGCCTTTGTCGAAACGATGATAAAAATTAAAGCAGAGGCAATGGAATCGCCTAATTTGTTAAAAGAAGCTCCCTTTGAGCTACCTGTACGACGTTTAGATGATGTCAAAGCAGCCAGAGAGCTGGACTTAAACTTTTATTACCAAGAATAATTAAGTGACCGTAGGGTGGGCACGCTTTTTGTGCCCACGCTGAAAGAGTGCATACAAGGTATGGCGTCTGCGTGGGCAGATAAAGCCATGCCCACCCTACTGTTTTATATTGTTAAAAATTAGGTATCGACCAAAATGAAACCAGGTAAAACCGGGATTGCTCGCATCATTGATGCGGGTGGCTATTCAATGCAGGGATTTGCAGCAGCGTTTAAACATGAAGCGGCATTTCGTGAAGAATTATTTCTTTGCATTGTGTTATTACCCCTAGCAATCTGGCTGGGTGATAGTGGCCTAGAATCAGCGCTAATGATTGCGAGTTTGTTCATTGTCTTAATTGTTGAAATTTTAAATTCAGCCATTGAAGCCGTAGTGGATCGGGTTGGCTCAGAAATGCATGAACTCTCTGGCCGCGCCAAAGACATGGGCTCGGCAGCGGTCTTTTTAGCCCTAAGCAATGTCGTTGTTGTTTGGGGACTGATTTTATTTTTTAATTGATATATTGTAACTATTTAATAAGTTTATAAGGAATTTTATGACAGCTCTAATTTGTGGCTCGTATGCATTTGATCATATTATGGTTTTCCCCGATCGTTTTAAAAATCATATTTTACCAGACAAAATTCACATGCTCAATGTGTCTTTTTTAGTGCCGGATATGCGTCGTGAATTTGGTGGCTGTGCGGGGAACATTGCTTATACACTTAATTTACTCGGTGGTGATGTGACACCGATGGCCACTATCGGTTCTGACTTCGCCCCCTATGCTGCCTGGATGGATAAGTGCGGTATCACGCGTGAATATGTGACTGAAATCGAAACCAGTTATACGGGGCAGGCTTTTATTACCACCGATCAGGATGATAACCAGATCACTGCTTTTCATCCTGGTGCAATGAGTGATTCACACAACAACAAAGTCACTGATGCCAAGGGAGTAAGCATCGGTATTGTTTCTCCGGATGGCCGTGATGGCATGATTGAACATGCGCGTCAGTTTAAAGAAGCTGGCATTCCTTTTATTTTCGATCCCGGTCAGGGCATGCCAATGTTTGGTGAAGATGATCTTAAGCTGTTTTTAGAGCAGGCAACCTGGCTGACGGTCAATGATTATGAAATGCAAATGTTTTTAGACAAAACCGGTATGTCACCTGCAGAAGTGGCAGCTCAGGTTGAAGCATTGATAATTACTCGTGGTGGGGAAGGTGCTGAAATCGTCACTAAAGATAAGAATATAATGATTCCTGTCGTTATCGCTAAGGAAATTAAGGATCCGACGGGTTGTGGTGATGCTTTTCGCAGTGGTCTTTTATATGGTTTGATGAATGATTTAGACTGGGAAATAACCGGGCGTATCGCTAGTTTATTAGGTTCAATTAAAATTGAACAGCATGGCACACAGAATCATAATTTTACCATGGATGAATTTAAAACACGTTTTCAGTCTGAGTTTAATATGAATTTTTAAGTGTTGCCAGGGGTTAATCCGTTAATAAAAGGCTTTCTTTTTCTTGATATGCTTCATGAATTTTCTTTGAAAGAATACTGGAAAACCCGAATTTATTTCGGGTTTTTTAGTATTTCATTTTGTATTTTTATTGCTATAACGCTTTATATATAGCACATAATTCAATCACTCTCTTTTTGTAACGCTTTATTTATGACTTTGGTTTTTTGTGATAAAAATCAATAAAAACTGCCTTTTATATTAAAAATGTCATACCTGTACTACAAAACTAAAATTAAAATAGCAATTTTTTATTTTTCGTATTGCATAAATAAATTGATAAGCGTATAAATAAAAATTACTAAGCAGTTGTGTGCTTTGATGTAGTGATGTTATTTGTTGTAGTGAAAGAGTGTAGTAAATGACGAGGACGTCATTTAATTGCTGCAATTATTACAGTCGTTAAAATTAAATACGGTTATTTTTATTTGTAAGGGATCTAAAAATGGAAAAACGTGAAGTAGGAACAGTTAAATGGTTCAATAATGCCAAAGGCTTTGGTTTTATTGTGCTCGAAGAACATGAGGATATCTTTGTTCATTTTCGCTCGATTCGTGGTGAGGGCTATCGCACTCTGAAACAGGGTTCAGATGTTGAGTTTAGTCTGACCACTGGACAAAAAGGCCTACAGGCTGAAGATGTTATTTCTTTGACTGAGTCGCACTAAATCCAAAGTAATTTAGCTGTTGGTTGAGCATTTGGGACAGATCAAATAAGCTATTTATCTTTATTGGTAGGATGTGGTGAGTGCAACGAACCGCATCAAAAACGTCTATTCAAAGCAATTGATGCGGTTCGTTCCTCACCACATCCTACATCTGAAGTGTAAAGCAGGTTGAGCGTTCTCAGCCTTTTTATCAGAGCTTATTATTTTTTCGTTATTTGAATGCGAGCTCTGATTTCTAAAATTTTCAGTCTAGAACCTAAGCTAGCAGTCATATCTGTGCTATCATTAGCCTTTTGAAATTCCCGCCTAAAAGAGCTGATTATATGAGCAATGAACTCGCTTCCGTTTACCTGAAAAAAGGTCAGGATCGTCGATTAAACCAAGGCCATCTCTGGGTCTATAGCAATGAAATCGATACCCAGAAAACCTCTCTAAAAAGCTTTACTGCCGGTGAACAAGTGATTGTTCATAGTCAAACAGGCAAGCCTTTAGGCATTGCTTATATTAATCCCCACTCCTTGATCAGTGCGCGTTTTATCAGTCGAAATACCTCGGTATTGCTGGATCGCTCTTTGTTTGTGCACCGTATTAAAATAGCCCTGTCTTTACGAGAGCGCTTATTTGCTAAGCCCTATTATCGGCTAATCTTTGGCGAAAGTGATTTACTGCCCGGTGTGGTGGTGGATCGTTTCAATGATATTCTGGTCGTGCAGATCACTACAGCCGGTGTGGAGCAACAACGAGAAGCATTAATTGAAGCGCTGGAAAAAGTGCTCAAGCCGAGAGTTATTTTGCTGCGCAATGATGTCAAAATGCGTGAGCTAGAAGGCCTAGAACTTTATAATGAAGTGATTGTAGGCAATTTGTCCGGCCTAACAACCATTGAAGAAAATGACACCCTATTTCAAGTAGATATACAAAAAGGCCAAAAAACCGGCTGGTTTTATGATCATCGTATGAACCGCGCCCGGGTACAGCAATATGCGCAGGGTAAGCGAGTCTTGGACTTATTTTCTTATGTCGGAGCCTGGGGACTTGCTGCTGCCAAAGCCGGTGCCAGTGAAGTATTTTGTGTTGATGCCTCAGAACAAGCCTTGGATTGGTTAGATGCCAGTGCGGCCATGAATGATTTTAATAATATTACCAGTATTCAGGGCAATGTCTTTGATGTCTTGAAACACCTGCGCAATGAAAGAGAAAAATTTGATATCGTCATTGTTGATCCCCCGGCCTTTATTAAACGCAAAAAAGATTATAAAGAAGGTTTAAATGCCTATCGCCGGGTGAATCAGATGGCGATGCAACTTTGTACCCGTGATGCCATACTGGTTAGCGCTTCATGCTCCCATCACTTGCCTGCAGAAACACTGGTGCAACAAATTCAGGGTGCTGCGCGTCATTTAGATCGCTTTGCGCAGATTTTAGAGCAGGGACATCAAAGCCCCGATCATCCTATTCACCCTGCATTACCTGAAACGGCCTATATTAAATCCTTTCTATCCAGAGTGACGCCCACCTAATGATTGCTTATCCAGAAATTGATCCGGTTGCTTTAGCTGTCGGGCCATTAAAAATTCATTGGTATGGTATTACCTATTTGGTGGCCTTTGCCGGCTTTTGGTTGTTTGCCCGTCTCAAAAGCAAGCAAAAGCACGTTAACTGGACTTATGTGCAAATTGACGACTTGTTATTTTATGGCGCTTTAGGTGTGGTGCTCGGTGGGCGTATTGGTTATACCCTATTTTATAATTGGGACTATTTTATTCATGATCCACTGATTTTATTTCAGGTACAAAAAGGTGGAATGTCATTCCACGGTGGCTTGTTAGGCGTTTTGGCTGCCATGTGGTTGTTTGCTCGCAAAAATAACAAAACTTTTTTTACGGTAACGGATTTCATTGCAGTCATGGTGCCCTTTGGCTTGGCTGCAGGACGTATTGGCAACTTTATTAATGCCGAATTATGGGGCAGACCCACTGATCTGCCCTGGGCGATGATATTCCCAACCGACCCTTTAGGCTTGCCTCGTCATCCCTCAATGTTGTATGAATTCTTTTTAGAAGGGATTTTATTATTTATTATTCTCTGGTTTTATTCCGCTAAGCCAAGGCCGCGCAGGGCTGTATCGGGTTTATTCTTAGTGCTTTATAGTCTATTTCGTTCTCTGGTAGAATTTGTCCGCCAGCCTGATGCACACATGGGTGATAAAGGCTTTATTGCCCAGGAATGGCTGACCATGGGTATGATTTTATCGTTCCCGATGTTGTTATTAGGCCTGTATTTAATCTGGTCTGCTTATAGAGGGGAGAAAAATGCATAAAAAAATGGCGATTATTGCCACTAAAGGTACTTTGGATTGGGCTTATCCGCCCTTTATTCTCAGTTCAACAGCAGCGGCTCTCGGCTATGATGTAGAAATATTTTTCACCTTTTATGGTTTAAAATTATTACAAAAGAATTTAGATTTAGAGGTTTCGTCATTAGGTAACCCCGGTATGCCGATGCCATTTCCTTTGCCGGTTTTAGTACAGGCCTTGCCGGGCATGCAGCATTTTATGACCAGTATGATGAAGAAAAAAATGGAGGATAAGGGCGTCGCACCATTGGATGAATTACGACAACTTTGTCTAGAGGCAGATGTTAAATTTATTGCTTGTCAGATGACTGTAGATTTATTTGAAATGGATATTAATACGTTTATTGATGAGGCATCTTACGCCGGGGCGGCAGCATTTTTTAGCTTTGCGGGGGATTCGGATATAGCGCTTTATATCTAATGGATTAAAACTTGAATCTATTGTCAAAAATGAGATGAACACTCATTTTTGGCAATGTCATTTGGAGCTTTACTTACATGTACAAAGATTGAGTACAAGTTGAATCGTTAGACTCTTCGAAGTAACTCGCTGCACCAACAAACTCAATACCGTCAATGAAATCAGCCTGATCAAAGCCAAACAAATCCACTGTCATCTGACAAGCAAGGAATTTAACTTCTGCTTCCTGACATAAATCACGTAACTCTTCTAATGGTGCTACACCAGTGTTCTTGATGGTTTTCTTCATCATTGTCGTGGCAAAAGTCTCAATGCCAGGAATCTGCCATACGATGTTAGGTATTTTAGGTGCCCAGTCGATGCTTCTGAACCAGCTTGGTCCCATAGGCATTTTCATTGGCATATCAGGGTTACCAATAGGAGAGACTTTTAATGAACTGGTGTCTTTTAATAAGAGTCTCAGACCATAAAAGGTAAAAAAGATTGAGACATCTTTACCTAGCGCTGCTGCAGTACTGGCTAGAATGAAAGGAGGATAACCCCAGTCCAATGTACCTTTAGTTGCGATAATGGTTAATTTGGTATTCGAATTTTTTGACATCTATATATCTCCAAGGGCAATAAGTATCATATTATAATAAAATAAATCTATAAGTTTCTTATAGTGGAATACCCCAGTCTACCATTGTTCAAACTCTGTAGCAAAAAAATGGCTTTTTTCATGTATTTTAATTGTTTTTTTCAATAATTTATTCTACGTAAAATCTGTTATTTAGTGTTTTCCTGGACTACAATTTATTTGTAACGTGAGGATAGCGTGTGATGGCCAAGAAGTGCGTATGAATGGGATTATTCAAAAGCCCATAAAAAAAGAAAAAATAGCCAATATTATGAACATTCTCTTCCCTCAAGCGTAATTTTTCACTATTTTAAGGCAAATAACTGCTTTTCTCTGATCTTCGTCAATTCACTTTGCGACTAATTATATTTTAATAACAGTCAGAAAGCGGATTTAAGAGAAAAGACAATATGCTAAGTCATAAAATAACAAGTTCTATAACAACACCTTTTGCTTTGAATGATGATGATTTTTACCAGCATTGGCGTGATAAAAAACTACTAGGCTATCCTGATAACCTAGGTGAATTGATTGTTGAAATCAATGATCCTCGACAACTCACTCGGCTTGAGAAGCAAAAACTATTGGCAGTCTGTCAAAAATCCAATATGGTCATTTATGCCGGCAAGACGGCTGATGATCCCGATCCGGAAATTCCACTGTCGATGGGTCGAGCCTTCAAGCTCCTTAAATTAGATCATAATTGGTTGGCTGATGAAAGTGGTCTGACCTCATTAACCGTCGTTGATGATGGTGCGCGGCAAAATTATATCCCCTATAGTAATCGTGCCATCAACTGGCATACTGATGGTTATTACAATAAAGCAGACAAACAAATCCATGGGCTGAACTTACATTGTGTCATGTCCGCAGCTATAGGCGGTGAAAATCGTTTGCTCGATCACGAAATTGCCTATCTCAAATTGCGCGATGAAAACCCTGATTATATTCGAGCCTTGATGGCTGATGATGTGATGACAATACCGGCAAGAATTAGTTCTGATGGTGTTGTTGCGCGTCAAGAAGAAGTCGGACCGGTCTTCTCGATCAATGCGATGACGGGTGACTTACACATGCGCTACACTATTCGTACACAAAATGTCATTTGGAAAAATGATCCCCTGACCCAGGCTGCTTTGGCCTTTTTAGAAGCTTTTCTTGAGAGTGATTCAAAGTACATTTATCAGGGTAAGCTAGAGCCTGGAATGGGGCTGATTAGTAATAATGTGCTACATGATCGCAGTGCCTTTGAAGACAGTGATCAGCAAAAAAGATTGATTTATCGGGCTCGGTATTATGATCGTTTAGCCAATACGAATGTGCATGATATTTATGGCTAATCGATATATTACCGGTGGGGTTGGATGGATACTCACTAGTGTCCATCCGTTTATTCTAGAATTATTTGATAGTTATGACTGTAGGGTGGGCATGCTTTTGTGCCCACGCTGAAAGTGTACATAATAAGCGCTTGAGTCAGCGTGGGCAGATAAAGCCATGCCCACCCTACGGTTCTTTATATAAAAAACCTATTTACGGATAGGCACTCACTAAACAGAAAAAGGATATTTAATTGCCTCGTGATGTTCATAGCCAGTAACTTCAAAATCATCCATTGTTACCCAAGTTTCCAGATCATTTAGTGACTTGATATCCGGATTGATTTTCAGTTGTGGCGCAGGGAAGGGCTCACGTTTTAACTGCACATCACGCATTAAATCTAATTGGTCTTCATAAATGTGGGCATTAACAATTTTATGATAGGCTTGGCCTGCTTTATTGCCGGTGATTTGTGCCATTAAGGCTAAAAATACGTAGACTTGCACCATATTGAAGTTGAGTCCCAAGGGTACGTCACATGATCGTTGGGTACTATTGAGATAAAGTGTGCCATCCAGCAATGAAAAATGGTGGCTGTACATACAGGGACGTAAGCAAGCCATGTGAAATGCGCCGGGATGATAAAAGGTATAGATTTCACCACGATTATCGATGCCCTTGGATAAGTTATCAACAATTTGCCGCAAAATATCCACACTACCCCCATCAGGCTTGGGGAAATTACGGCCAATTTTGCCATAAATCAAACCACAATCATCTATCCCTTTACGGTAAGGATTTGCAAGCCAGTCAGGATTTTCATTGGCATTGGCATCCCAGGTCTTAGTGCCGATTTTGCGAAAATCAGCGGCATTGTCATAACCACGAATATAGCCAATAATCTCCGCAATAGCAGATTTCCAGAAACTCTTTCTGGTGGTGACTAAGGGAAATTTAAGACCGGCTACATCATAAGTAAGGTCAGCATTAATGACCGTGAGACAACGTTTTCCCGTTCTCTCATTGTTTACCCAAACCCCGTCATCAACGATTCTCTGGCATAGTTCAAGGTATTGCTTCATTTTTATTTTTTCTTCTTAGGGACATCCGGCATTACCGCGCTTAATCGCGTTTGTGGTAGATCCAGACGTTGTTCATAAATAGCGGTATAAGCCAGAATGCTGCTGACATATTCACGAGTTTCTTTAAAAGGAATGCTCTCAATCCAGCGATCAGCTTTCATGTCCTGTCCATCAGGCAACCAAGCTCTGACTCGATGACCGCCCGCATTATAGGCGGCACTGGCCAGTGCCGGTTGTTTGTAAAACTTCTTTAACATCATATTGAGGTATTTGGTGCCAAATTTGACGTTTGTTTCTGGGCTGAGCAATTGATTTTTGCTATTAAATTTCACTTTCAATTTACGTGCAATGACTTTGCCAGTGGCGGGCATGATTTGCATCAAACCTAATGCGCCTACACGGGAGCGTGCATCCGTTGCAAAGGCACTTTCACGGCGAATAACGGCCAGTGTATAGGCAGGTTGCAGCTTATGTTTATGGGAGTATTTTATTACCCGTTCTTTTTGCAAAATCGGAAAGCGTAAGTCGATATCATTGCGCTCTTTGGTGTGTGCCATGGTGATAATAGCACGGTTATGCCAGCCCCAGTGCTGGGCAACTTTGGCGGCAATGGCGCGGTCATCATTGGGCATTTGCTTGCGAGTGGTGTAATACCATTCCCGTCGGGCTTCAATGGTACGACCTAAGAGATAAAATTCACGGGCGCGTTGAATTCCAGGATGAGTGGCTATACGTTGTAATGATTTATTTGTGGTGGCGAGTGGAGTATTATGAAATTCATAGGGCATAGCCATTTTATCGGCGGCTAAAAAGCCATAATAACTGCGGTTTTGAGCTAATTCAGACCAGTCAGCTTGGGCGGCTTTTTTATCACCACGCTGTTCTTTGCCTGCCGCTAGCCAATATTGCCAGCGAAAACTTTTTTGTTCTTCTTCGGTCATGCGATTAATTGAGCTGGTAATGGCTGGCCAGATGCCCTCGCGAATAGCGCTACGCGCACGCCATTGGCGCACCGTCTCGTCACTATTATTATCACTGATTTTATCTAGCCAGAACCAAGCATTATCACCATGTTTATAGGCCAGTTTCATGCCAATGGCGCGGTACATTTGATCTTGTTCAGAGGATGAAAATTGATGCTTTTTTTCCAAAGCAGATAAAAGTTTTATTGCCGCTTTGGCCTGTCTGCGTGCCATACGTTCCACAGCCTGAACCTGAATAGTGCTTCTCAATAATTGCTTCTGTTTAGAGGCCGGTGTTTGAGCTAATAGTCGGCTTTTAAGTACCTGTGCGGGCTGACGGTATATTTTACCCCATTCTTTGACCCAGGCTTGATCGGACTTGTTCAATGAGCGCGCCAGATAAGAGGCTAGGCTGGTACGGCCTTTTTGCATGGCGATATTAATGCGTCCCCAGAGCAGCTCAGGCGTCATTTTTCCCGCTTGCTTAAAGGCTTTAAAAATTGGGTCACAACTGCGGGGCTGTGATTCACCCACTAGCCAGAGGTTTGGGATTAATTTGTAGGCCTGGGTTTTATGGCCTGTTTTAAGTAAGGCATTGACTTGATGGCATTGTCGCTGGGTTGATTTTTGTGGCGTATAGGCATTGAGGTATTGCTGCCATTGTTCACGTTTGGCCTGTTTATCCAGCCAGGCAGTGCGTAGCCAGCCTTCATAAGGTGTATTTTTATAGTCTTTAAAAAATTGTAGTACTTGTTTTTCGTTTAAACGGGATAATTTATTACGGTATTCTTTGTATTTTAAATATGCCTGTAACGGGTAGCCATCAAGTTGCTGATAGTATTTTTTATAGCGACTATGCTGTTGTTTTTTTAGGGCGGTTTCGGCCTTTAGAAAGAGGCTACGCTGTTTTTTATAGTGATCAGTGAGATCAATTGTCGGGGTGTTATTAGCAAATACTGAAGATGACATGAAAAAGAAAAAACAGAACAGTAAAATAGTGGAGCGTTTAATACCAGATTGAGACGATAAGTGGTACGAACATGACATGGAGTAATTTTTCCGTTTCTTGCGTTGGTTTCAGGTGTTGCTAGTTTACCGCGAGTGTTAAAATTATCAGCCTTAATTGGGGTACTAATTTTACAGGCTAAAGTATAGTATTATACGCACTTATTTTACAGAAGTTATGCTTTTATCAGCTTACTTTTATAATCCTAGAATAACCAAGGGTTTGTCTTAATGTCTCCTAGTAATCCCCGTAGGGTCAGTTTAGCCCCCATGCTCGATTGGACTGATCGGCATTTTCGCTATTTATTACGTCTGATTTCCAAAGAAATGTGGTTATACACAGAAATGGTGACGACCGGGGCGATTGTTTATGGCAATAATCTTGAGCGTTTCCTCGCTTATAGCGAGACAGAAAACCCTCTAAGCTTACAGCTTGGGGGCAGTGATCCGGTTGATTTGGCACATTGTTGTCGTCAGGCTGAGCAATATGGCTATGATGAAGTGAATTTGAATGTCGGTTGCCCCAGTGATCGGGTACAAGCCGGTGCTTTTGGTGCTTGTTTAATGGCTAAGCCTGCTTTGGTTGCTGAATGTATTGGCGCTATGATTGATAGCGTGGATATCCCCATTTCAATCAAAACCCGTATCGGTATTGATCACGAAGATCACTATGAGCAACTACAGGATTTAGTCGCGTCGGTTAGCGAAACGGGTTGCCGTTATTTTACTATTCACGCTCGAAAAGCCTGGCTAGAAGGCTTGAGTCCCAAGCAGAACCGTGATGTACCTCCGTTACGTTATGATTTTGTTTATCAGCTAAAAAAAGACTTTCCCGATTTACATATCACTATCAATGGCGGTATTAAAACCTTGGCAGATATGCAAATGCATCTGGAGCATGTGGATGGGGTTATGATAGGGCGTGAAGCCTATCATAATAGTTATTTAATGGCGCAAGTGGATCAACTCTTTTATGGCTCTGAACAGGCTGCTCCCAGCAGAAAAACCATTATTCATGCCTATGCTGACTATGTTGAACAGCAAATAACTCAGGGTGTGCCCTTAATTCATCTTACTCGCCATGTACTAGGACTGATGCACGCTTGTCCGGGAGCAAAACATTTTCGTCGGGTATTAAGCGAAAATGCCTGGAAAAAAGATCAGGGTGCAGACTTGCTCATCAGGGCAATGGAAGAAGTGGATTGTGATTAGGGCTATTGTTTGGGATCGATCAACCTGCTTTACACTTCAAATGTAGGATGTGGTGAGGAACGAACCGCATCAAAGGCTTTAAACAAACATTTTTGATGCGCTTCGTTGCACTCACCACATCCTACAAGTGTAAAGATAAATGGGCTTATTGGGTCAGTCCCAATTGTTGATTACTTTTTTCTATTATACTACTAAGTGTAGGTATAATTTAATGAGGCGAATAATATGAACTCTTTGGGTATAAAGGAATTACAAAACAATCCTGCTAATTTGACTAAAGCCTTAGATGCGCATGAATACACCTTGATAACAAAGCATAGCAAGCCTATTGGCTTGGCTGTGTCGTTTAATGATGAAATTATCTAAAGATCAAAAAAAATTATATGCAAGAGAATGAAGCGAGAGATTTTTTACAACTTGCTATTGAGCAGGGCTACAGAATTAGTCAAAAATTAATAAATGAGATGTTGTCAAAATTATAATCCTAGAAGAGAAAAATGATTTTAAGACTTGAATTCAGGAAGGTTTAACTAACACCACGCTAATATTATCTTTGCCGCCAGCATTGTTGGCGGCATCCACTAATGCTTGAGCCATTTTCTTGAGTGATTGTTTGCGTTGTGCATGGAGGCAGTGACGTATTTCTTGATCAGAAAGCATATCAGAGAGGCCGTCTGAGCAGAGCAGAAAAATATCATTTTCTTTAATCGTCACTGTATGTTGCTCGGCCACTACTCGACGCCAGGGGCCGATGGCCTTATAAATAATATTATGCTTGGGAGGGTCGCCGTCTTTGCCTGTTTCTACCCAGAGTTGATAATGACTATGATCGGTGCTCAGTTGTTTTAATGTACCCTGATTATAACAATAAGTACGACTATCCCCGACATTAAAAGCATAGAGCTTTTTCTTAGTGAGGCTTGTTGCGGAATGATTCAGAGCGCTACTCATTGAAGCGATTAAAAATCCGGTGACGGTTGTACCCATGCCCCGGCCTTCGGCCAGACCTTTAGCTAAGTTGTAGCAATGGGTTTGATTGTTGGCATCCTCAATAGCATCTTGTAATAATTGATGGATGATTTCTGAGCTGCTCTTACTCTTATGCTTTTCTTGAAGAGAAGGCTGTTGAAGCTTGTCGTCCAGTTTTTTGATATGGTTAAAAAGAGTTTCAATGGCTAATTTACTAGCCACTTCGCCTTCTTCATGCCCGCCCATGCCATCGGCGACAATAAACAAGCCTAACTTTTCATCAATAAGAAAATTATCTTCATTGTGATCTCTGCGTTGGCCGACATCGCTTATGCCTGCAGAATAGAGCCGAATGGGATCGGGCTTATAAGTCAGTTTATCGAAAAACTTTTTCAGCATAAAATTGTCTCAGCGCTATTTCAGTGCGATTTTTTTAGGTTGAAGATTAGGCGTGGCGTTTTCCATAGTCCAGTTCATTAATGAATTGGTTCAGGTCACTGGCCAGCACTTTTTCTACCGGATAGCCCGGGCGTTCCAGTACCACCTGACCAGAATCATTTTCAACACTGATCATGTAGTCTGAATCAGTACAGGCAATAAAAAAAGTTAGAGTTTGTTTATTGCGTAATTTACCCAAGGCATGGCCAATTTGATTTTCAATCAGGCGATCCATATCTGCGCTGTTCCAGACAAATAAAAGTGTTAAATTACCCTGTTGAAAAATAGTATCAATTTGATCCGACCAGTAATGACTAAAAAATAGTTTAATTTCCGGGCGTATTTCGGTGTCCAAGGCTTTTTCCAAGCCTCCCAAATTATTATTTATAGTGGACCCCGAAAACTGGACAATAGGTTAAGATATAAGAGCTAACCTAACGGGGAACAAAAAAATGAGCACAAAAAGAAAAACATTCAACAACAAATTTAAAGCAAAAGTAGCCATTGAGCTTTGAAAGGTCAAAAACAGTCGCAGAAATTGCGTCAGAATTTGAAGTGCACACCACCCAGGTCAATAGCTGGAAAAAGCAGATGCTTGATGGTGCAGCCGATACTTTTTCAAAAAAAATTAGAGAATAAAGATGCTGAACATGAAAAGGAAAAAGAACACCTGTACAGCCAAATAGGTCAACTAAAAGTAGAGGCTGACTGGCTGTCAAAAAAGTTGAAGATGTTCAACTGAGTAGAGCAGAAAAGCGGTGTTGCATAGAAAAGAGCACCCTCAGTTGAGCATCAAAAACAATGTGAGCTTATCGGCCTGAACCGTTCAAGCTATTACTATCAACCTAAAAGCCTCTGCAAAATAAAGATTTAACATTAATGAATTTGATTGATGAGTTGTACATAAAACATCCATTCTATGGCAGTCGTCAAATTCGTAATGCATTAAGATTGAAATGTTATAAAATTAATCGTAAAAAGTTCAACGGCTTATGCGGATCATGGGAGGTTTCAGTGGCACCAAAACCCAATACCAGCAAGCCTTGCAAAGTAAATAACCTCTATCCATATTTGCTCAAAGGAATTGATATTAATAGGAATAACCAGGTTTGGTGCACAGATATCACGTATTTACGGATGCCACATGGATTTGTCTACCTAAGTGCTGTTATGGACTGGAGTAGCCGTTTTGTGCTGTCCTGGGAAGTGTCAACCAGCATGGAAGAAAGCTTTTGTATCAGTAGTCTGGAAACAGCACTGCGACGATATGGAAAGCCAGAAATCTTCAATACGGATCAAGGTGCTCAATATACTAGCAGAGCATTTACAGGTGTTCTAAAGGCCAATGATATAAAAATCAGCATGGACGGCAAAGGCAGAGCAATGGATAACATTATGATTGAACGACTCTGGCGAAGTGTAAAATATGAGGAAATTTACCTCAAGGATTACCAAAGTATTGATGAGCTAAAGAGCTCATTAAAGGAATATTTTGAGTTTTACAACCATGAACGACCACACAGTACACACGGTGGAAAAACGCCTGCAGAGATCTATGGCGTGATGAAAGAAGTTGTTCCAGACTTAAAACGGGCAGCATGATGAGAGGATAATCAACTTTACTGGCAACCGCCTTGTCCACATATCCACAGGCCAAGCCAGTAGCCCTGAGATATATCGCAAGCGTCTCTGGACTACTGGCAGACCTGTGGATATGTGGATAAGACTAATACTATAAATAACCAACAGAATTATATCTTAATATTTGAGAAAGCTGTCTTGACAATGGGGTCCACTGTAATTGGCTTCTCTTTGAATCGGTAACCAGTGTATCGAATCTTGCATTGTTTCAGAAAGAAAGGCATCACCTTGCTGGCACTCTGATGGCCAATCAGGCTCATGTTTAGTGATAGGTGATTCGCCTGTTTCTGCATTCACAACATTAATAAAGCGTTTAAAAAAATTATCCAGGGTGTTATTAAATTTACTTGCCTGTGCTGAAATATCGGTGTTTTTGATGTCTGACATGATTGTATTTGAGTTCATTTATTGATTATGAACAAATGATACCTCACCTTTACAGATGTTACGAATTTGTTGCTGCATATTCTCAATCAGTGTTTGCTCAATTTGGATTTGAAATATGACCAGTGTTTGATATTCTACCTGGGCAAGCTTAACCTCAATTGATTCAAGATAATGCCGGATAGAGGATTCAAAGGAGAAAGAAAATTCTATCTGCCAGTCTTGTAGTTCGACAATTTCTTGAACCGATAATTGCTCAAGTGCTGCTTGGGTACTATTGCTATAAGCACGGATCAGGCCGCCTGCGCCTAATTTAATGCCACCAAAATAACGACTGACAACACAAATTATTTCGCCATAGTGGCTATGTTGTAGGACATTTAAAATAGGCTTACCAGCCGTGCCGGATGGTTCACCGTCATCACTAAAACGCACCGCAGTGGATGATAGAGGAGGGCAGGCAATATAGGCCCAGCAATGATGCCGTGCATCAGGATAGCGCTGTCGGGCTTGTTCGATAATTTGTCGCGCCTTCTCGCTGCTATCACAATGAGCTATATGAGCAATAAACCGACTACGCTTAATTTCAGTCTCTATTTCAAGCGCTTGCTCTGGAATGAAATAACGCGTTGTTTCAGCCATTAATGCCTCAGTCATTAAGAAAAACGCCGTGCTGAATTAGACACCACTTTCTTTTTTTATGGAATCATAGACTGCTTTCAGCTCATCATGAATTGAGTTTTCCTTGGCTGATGGCTTATTGTCTGCTGGAATGTTTGATGGGGCAACGGATGTTTTTAATACCGGTGGCGCAACTTCTTGTTGTGTGTTGCCTAATAATTGTTCGCGACGGCGCTTAGCTTCTTCAATGGCTTGTTTCCTTGCTTCATCTTTTGCTCGGAGTAAGGCGTTTTGGCGCTCAATTTCACGGGAGCGCTGTGATTCAGCTTCCAATTGTACCCGGGCATTATCTGCTTCAGATTGCATGCGATCCAATTCGTTTTGTTGCAGTGCAATTGATTGTTCCTGAAGTTGTTTGTTGATCTGAATTTGTTCTAATTGTTCTTTGAGTTCAAGTGCTTCTTCTTGCGCCTGCTTTTCTAATTCTAATTTTTGTTTTTGTAATTCATTAACTTCCTGCAAGGCACTTTGGCGAGCTGTTTCCAATTGAGTTTTTAATGCTTCAGCTTCTTGTTCTGCAGCTTGCCGATCAGCAGCTAATTGCTGTTTTAAAGCCTCGGCTTCTTTTGTTGCTTCAAGTTTATCAGCTTCTAACTGCTGTTTTAAAGCCTCAGCTTCTTTGCTTGCTTCGAGCTTATCGGTTTCTAATTGTTGTTTTAAAGCCTCGGCTTCTTTTGTTGCTTCGAGCTTATCGGTTTCTAATTGTTGTTTTAAAGCCTCGGCTTCTTTTGTTGCTTCAAATTTATCAGCTTCTAATTGCTGCTTTAAAGCCTCGGCTTCTTTGCTTGCTTCGAGCTTATCGGTTTCTAATTGTTGTTTTAAAACTTCAGCTTCTTTTGTTGCTTCAAGCTTATCAGCTTCTAATTGTTGTTTTAAAGCCTCGGCTTCTTTTGTTGCTTCAAGCTTATCAGCTTCTAATTGCTGCTTTAAAGCCTCGGCTTCTTTGCTTGCTTCGAGCTTATCGGTTTCTAATTGTTGTTTTAAAACTTCAGCTTCTTTTGTTGCTTCAAGCTTATCAGCTTCTAATTGTTGTTTTAAAGCCTCGGCTTCTTTTGTTGCTTCAAGCTTATCAGTTTCTAATTGCTGCTTTAAAGTCTCAGCTTCTTGCATTGCAACTTGACGGTCAGTTTCTAGCTGCTTTTTCAGTTCTTCAACTTCTTGGTTGCCATCTTGGCGAGCTGTTTCCAGTTGTTCTTTCAGCTTGCGAGTCTCTTCCTCGGTTTGCTTCATCAGGACATCTTTTTGTGTTCTAAGCTCTTCAGCTTCGTCAAGTGCTTCTTGTTTTGCTGCTTCAACCTGTTCTTTAAAGGCAAAAATTTCGTGCTGGTATTTTAAAGCTTCATCTTCAAGTTTTTGAGCTTCTTCTGACAGGGATAATTTTTCGGCTTCCAATTGTTGCCGCTGCTGTAATACTGCAGCTTCGAGTTCTTTGCGTTCGGTGTCAATTTCATGCGCCATATCTTGACGTAATTTGTCCATGTCAGAACGAGCCTGTGCTGTTTCAGCACGGACTTGTTCTAGTTCATTTTCAAATTCTTCACGGGCTAATTCTGCGGCTTGCGCACGCTCATTGGCACTATCAATACGTTGTTGTGCTTCGGCTAATTCCTCAGAGCGTAGTTTTTCCTGTTCTTCTCGCTCAAGTTTCTCAGCCTTCATTTGCTCGGCAAGGCGTTGCATTTCATCTTGTGCGTCAACACGTGCTTGCTCAGCTGTTAAACGCTGACTTTCGTGTTGATCTGCTTCTTGCTGAGCCTGATTGATTTTTTCTTGTAGTGCATTCTCCTGCTCCATGCTTAAGCGAGCGTATTCTTCAGATAAAGCTTCTTGGGCAGCATCCATTTCGGCTTTAATGTTGAGTAACTCGTCTTCAGCAGTGGTTTTTAAATGGTTGCTATGCTGGTCTTGCAAAGAGGCTTGCTCTTGCTGTTGTTTTTCCAGCTCTTTTGCCATTTGTTCTTTGGCTTCGAGCATTTCCTGTTTAAGGCGTTCGACTTCAGCTAGTGCGGCCTCTCTGTCCGCATCAATTTTTTCTGCGCGTTCTTTTTCTTCCTGAGCCTTGATGCGGGCTTCATGAATTTCGGCATGTTGGCGGGCATCGGCATCTTTTCTCAGGCGCTCAATTTCTTCTTTGGCATTGAGCAACTCGGATTCTGCTTGAGAAGAGAGTTTGGCGAGATCTTCAGATTGTTGCAAGGCTTGTTCAGCTTCTTCACGCACCCGTTGTGCTTCAGCAATAGCTTCTTCAGCCCGTTTTGCCTCTTCTTGTGATTGTTTTTGAGCTTCAGCTAAAGCGGCTTCTTTTTCACTGAGTTGTTCCTGACTGGACTGGCGAATGGCTTCTTCAGCATCTTTTCGAGCTTGTTCTGCCGCTTCGGCACGTTTACCTTCTTCTTCTGCTCGTTTAAGCGCTTGCTCAGACTCTTGTCGGAGACGATTGGCTTCTAATTCAGCATTTTCTGCTCGTTCAGCTTCAGATTTTGCTTTAGAGAGTGCGTTATTGACTTCATCAGATTTTACCTGCAAGGCTTCTTTGTGTAATTCTTTGGCTGTTTCTTCCGCTTCTTTTCGCGCCGCTTCTGCTGCTGTTGCCCGTTGTGCTTCTTTTTCAGCTAATTGTCGGGCAGAGTCTGCGTCATCGCGTAACTTCTCTGCTTCTTTCTCGGCCTTAATGCGTGAGGCTTCGGCTTCGGCTTTGAGGTGTGTTTCTTCTTCTACCTGTTGTTTAATTTGATCGAGTTCGAGTGATGACTTGCCTTGCTCTTCTTGTTGTGCTTCAAGTTGTATTGCTTTGAGTTGTGCTGATTTCAGAGCAAGTTCTGCTTGCTGAGCACGCTTGGCTTCTTGCTCGGCTTTTTTAAGGGCTTCTTGAGCTTCTCCACGTAAATCTGCTGCCATGCCCTCAGCTTCTTTGCGGGCTGTCTCTGCGATATTGAGTTGCTTGGATTGCTCTTCGGCTTTTTTTCGTGCGGCTTCAACTTCCGGTGAGGTAATGGTTTCCTGGCGACGTTCGGTAACTGCTGGTGAGGCTTTTACTGGCGCTATGGGCTTATTTTGAGAGACAACTGGTTTAGCGGCAGGCCTTACAGCTTCCTTATTAGGGGAAGTGGTGGCAGCACTTTGAGAAATATCGGCTGCGCCAACGCCACCTTCAATAATAGTACAGTCATAACCCTGCTGAATAAATAAAAATGCCCCAGCAATACTGCGATTCTCGTTGCTGGAATATATAATATAGTGTTTCTCTGCAGAGAGCTTGCTTAATTGGCTGCGGATTAAATTAATTGGGATATTGATGCTATCAGCTAGGCCATTGGCGGCAAATTCATTTTCATTACGCACGTCAATGAGCTGAATCTCTGCTTGATTCAGTGCTGCGATCTCACTTTGTTTGATGCGATGTATTAAGGGTGAAACCAGTAGATCAATAAAATCTTTTTTGTCTAGCGAAAGAATTACGCCATCGGTTTGCATGGTAACGCTCGCACCACGGATACCACCGGTAATGAGTGCTTCTTCACCAAAGCCATCGCCCAGGCGTAATTCTGCTAAGGTGACTTGGTCGCCAGTGCTGGGATTGGTTTTTGTGACGATGCAACGGCCTTGTTGAATGATGTAGAATTTGTCATCATTGGCATCATTTTCTTTAATGACACTGGAACCCATGGCTAGCGGTGTTTCCTGTAAGCGCATCATCAGAGCCTGGATATTGGACGCAGGCAATTGTAAGAAGGCATTGGATTGTAAAAAACGCGTCATCCAGTCTTCGTCTTCATCATCCAATTCAGTCACTTCGATACTGGACGGTGCATTCCAATTGAGCAAAATATCTAAGAGATCCCGATCAATAATTAAAATGCTAATGTCGGTTTTCGCTTTAGCTGAAGCGGGACGAGGGATAGCGTTGGCAATGGCATTTTTGGCGGCATTGGAATTAGCTTCAATTAATTGTGCTTTGCTGCCAGACTCTTTAACTTCTACTGTGCCTGAGAGTAGGTATACTGTCCATTTGTCCTTATCACCCTGTTTAAAAAGCATCCGCCCAGCAGGAATTTTTTGCACGGCTGACTTTTCAATCACCTCTTGAACTTTATCAAGACTTAGAGAATCTAAGGGTGAAAATTTCTTTATGATGTTTACATCTAGATTAGGCGCGGCAGCCATTTAATTACTCCGATTACCAGTTTATCCAGGATGGGCATTCCAATCCTGGGCTTAGTCAAATGTTTATGGATGATAAGCTGGCAGTTAAATTGTTACAGTTCATCGATATCTGTGATACTGCTGTTAAATTTTTTCTGTCGTGAGACGTTATCTCTTAATTCTAGCAGAAACACTCAAAAAGCAAACATTGAAGTCATAATTTTTTGAACCAGTTCGGTTATAATCATCTTTCAGCTAAAAATAAGTCAAAAAATTATAAAAAATATGAACCAGAACACATCTCATCAGGCATTTCAGCAACAGCTTGCCCGTTTACGTGAACAAATTAAGCAATGTTATCTCTTTGACCGTTATCCTTTGAAAAAACAATTGGATAAAGCGTATTTGATGCTGAAAAAAATGCCTAAAATAGAGTTTCAACCTGAAGTAGAGTCTCAAAAGGATAGAAAAAGCCCTTCTAAGACCGCTGTCTCGGATGAAAGTTCTAGTCGTGATAAGCAGAATTCAAAACAGTTAAATTATTTGCTTGATTTGATACTACGATGCGAGAAAAAGATTGCTCAGTCTGTAGCAAAAGTCACACAACGCAAACAAGCATTGCCCAAGCCTCAATTCCCTGATATTTTGCCGGTATCAAGGAAGTTGCATGAAATTCAACAATTATTGAAAAAACATCAAGTGATTGTGGTTGCAGGTGAGACGGGCTCTGGAAAAACCACCCAATTACCTAAAATAGCCCTCAGTATTGGTCGGGGTGTGATGGGACAAATTGCCCATACTCAGCCCCGTCGTTTGGCGGCTCGCAGTGTTGCAGAGCGTATTGCTGATGAGTTGAATACGCCTTTAGGTGAAAAAGTGGGCTTTAAGGTGCGTTTTAGCGATCAAAGTCGTGAAGAAACTTATGTCAAATTGATGACGGATGGTATTTTATTGGCTGAGACACAAACGGATCGTTTTTTAAATCGCTATGACACCATTATTATTGATGAAGCTCATGAGCGCAGTTTAAATATTGATTTTTTGCTGGGCTATATCAAGCAACTCCTGCCTAGACGACCTGATTTGAAGGTCATTATTACCTCGGCAACCATCGATACGGAACGCTTTTCGCAGTTTTTTAACAATGCCCCAGTAATCGAGGTATCGGGTAGAACCTATCCTGTTGAAGTTCGCTACAATGCGATTGAAGATGATAGCGATATGATTGATGGTATTTTATTGGCGGTCGATGAATTAGCCACGGAAACCGATGGTGATATTCTGGTGTTTTTGTCCGGTGAAAGAGAAATTCGTGAAAGTGCTGAAGCCTTGCGTAAACATCATCCTGATCACACGGAAATATTACCGCTTTATGCCCGCTTATCGCCCGGTGAACAGCGGCGTATTTTTTCCAGTCATAGTGGCCGACGTATTATCCTGGCGACCAATGTGGCTGAAACATCCCTGACCGTACCGGGAATTCGTTATGTGATTGATACGGGCTTTGCGCGTATCAGCCGTTATAGTGTGCGCCATAAAATTCAACGCCTACCCATAGAAAAAATATCCCAAGCCTCAGCCCGCCAGCGCAGTGGTCGCTGTGGACGGGTGAGTGATGGTATTGCCATTCGCCTTTATAGTGAACAGGAACATGATCAACGTCCGGGCTTTACCGAGCCGGAATTGCTCAGAACAAATTTGGCTCAAGTTATTTTGCAAATGCTGTCCTTACGCTTGGGTGATATAAAAGATTTTTCCTTTTTAGAAAAACCCTCAGACAAACAAATTAATGATGGTTATTTGTTGCTGGAACAGCTCGGAGCGATTAATTCTGCACGACAATTAACGGCCACTGGACGTTTACTGGCTCGGCTATCGGTTGACCCGAAAATAGGCCGGGTGATTATTGCCGGACAGCAGCATAAGGTATTGTCTGAGGTGTTGATCATTGCTTCGGCTTTGAGCTGTCAGGAACCCCGTGAACGTCCCGTTGAAAAACAACAGGCTGCGGATGAAAAACATGCTCAATATGCGAGTCAACGTTCTGACTTTATCACTTTTATCAATTTGTGGCTGAGTTATGAGCAGCAACGCAAACACCTGACACAAAATAAACTGCGTAAATATTGTAAGGCCAACTTTTTATCCTTTATGCGACTGCGTGAGTGGCGGGAACTGTATCAGCAATTATTGGGGCAATGTAAAGATTTAGGCTTTCGCTTAAATGACTTGCCTATTTTGAATCATGACCAGCCGCGTGATGATGAAGATAAATTAGATTATGCTGCTATTCATCAAGCCTTATTGACGGGCTTTTTGGGTAATATTGGTTTTAAAGAAGATAAAAATACTTATCTGGGCGCACGCAATATGCGTTTTGGTATTTTTCCCGGATCACGCCTCTATAAACGTAAGCCAAAATGGTTGATGGCGGCTGAGATTGTGGAAACCTCAGCGGTCTTTGCCCGTACTGTGGCAGGGATTGAGCCGCAATGGTTGGAACAGCAGGCACAGCATCTGATTAAACAGCATTATTTCGAACCGTTCTGGGAAGAAAAGTCAGGTCAGGTTTCTGCCTGGAGTCGGCTGAGTTTGTATGGCTTGGTGATTAATGCGAAAAAGAAAGTCAACTATGGTCCGATTGATCCTGAAATTTCACAGACAATTTTTATTCGTGATGCCTTGGTCAGTGGTGATTATCACGATCAAAATCGTAAGACACCGCGTTTTATAAAATATAATTTAGCATTGATCAATGAATTGGAACACTTAGAACACAAATCAAGACGCAAAGACTTATTGGTTGATGAACTGGCTATTTTTGAATTTTACCAGCAACGCATAAAACATGACTTAATGCTTAATAATGACAGTGCTCAGCAGCCATTTATCTATACCCGTGCGGCATTTGAACAATGGCGTAAGAAAGTAGAGGCCAATGATCCAGAATACCTCTATTTGCAGCAAGCAGACTTGTTAAAAAAAGATGCCGATCATATTTCTGATGAACTTTATCCGCCCACCATTATGAATCGAGACTTGCAATTACCGCTGGAATATCATTTTTTACCGGGACACGCACTGGATGGGGTGACACTGGTTTTCCCCTTGGCGGTGATAAATCAATTGGATGAAGCGGTTTTTGAGTGGTTAGTGCCCGGTCTCATTCGAGAAAAAATCACCTTATTATTGCGTGCTTTACCCAAGGTGATACGCAAACAATTTGTGCCTGTCCCCGATACGGTTACAGATTTTTTAGAACAAAAAGCTTATCGTCAGGGTGATTTAATGGCGCAATTACTGGAATTTCTTAAATCCCGTCTTTCTTATACCCTGTCTAATCAGCTGGATCATGAATTAAGACAGGATGATTCAAGCAATTTTATGAGTAAAATTCCGGATCATTTAAAAATGAATTTTAAGATCATTGATAAGGATGGTCATGAAATTGATAGTAGTCGAGATCTGTCATTGTTGAAGTTGCAATGGGGTGACAAAGCACTTGCTCAGTTTGAACAGTCCAGTGAAGGCATGAGTGCGATGGATGATTCTATTGAACGTCAGGGCATTGTGGAATGGGATTTTGATGCCTTGCCCGAAGCCATTGTCATGGAACGACATGGTATGACCATGACGCTTTATCCGGCCTTGTGTGATCAGCAGGATAGCGTGGCCATCAAGTTGTATGATCAACATCAAATGGCTCAGGATAATCACGGCCAGGGTATTTTTCGTTTAATTCGTCTGAGATTAGCCAAGCCGCTAAAACAATTACAGAAACAATTGCCCTTTATTGATAAGGCCTGTTTATTGTTCACGCCTTATGGTACTTGCACATCATTAAAACAGGATATTGTTATTGCGATTCTACTTAATTGTTGGCGTGAAGTGATGACAAAGTCAGCAGTAAATATCGATGCCATTCGTAATAAATGCGTTTTTGAGCAAGTGGCTTTAGCTGTAGAAAAAACATTAGAAAACGATAAAGTTGATGTTTGTCAGACGGTGCTCAATGTTTTACAGGCGAATCAAGCATTGGCTAAACAGCTAAAAGGTAATATTCCTTTTAATTTGGTAATTACTTTGGCTGATATTAAAGCCCAGCAAAGCCATTTGATTTATCCGGGCTTTGTGGCGCAAACGCCTCTTATCTGGCTCAAGCGTTTGCCACGCTATATTAAAGGCATGACGATACGACTGGAAAAGGCCAAAAGTGATCCCCGTCGAGATGCTTTGAATCAGATGCAGATAACGCCTTTATGGGAACAATATGCACTTAAAATTCAAGCTTCTAAGGAAGATAAAAATACCCTAGATGGATTGTTTTTTTCCGATATTGAATTACAAGACTATCGTTGGCTCATTGAAGAGCTGAGAATTTCATTGTTTGCTCAGGAACTAAAAACATCTCAGCCAGTGTCCGTTAAACGTTTAGAAAAAAAATGGCAGGCTTTATTATAAGTTGTGAAGTGTTTTTGAACTTATGACTTAAAACGAAATCGAGGTAGACTGATTTTGTAATACATTGCTAAGAGACGTGCAATAAAAATGCTTAAGCCAGCAATAATGGCAGCGCTGGCCACCTCTAAATTAAAATAAATCAGTATTATAAATAATAATGAGCCTAACCAGGACACTGTGGCATAGAGCGGACTACTAAACACAACAGGTGGTTCGTTACACAGCACGTCACGAAAGATACCCCCCATCGTACCGGTTATGACACCCATAAAGCTCGCGACTAAAGGAGGAATGCCAATCATGAGTGAAACCAATGTGCCTGCTATGGCAAAGGTGGCTAAACCTGCAGCATCAGCGACTAAGAAAAACCGAGGTGGGATGCGTACGAGTCGAGCTAAAATAAAAATAGCGATAGCACTACTCAGCGAGGCAATAAAAAAACTTTGATCAATGATCCAAAAAACACCACGATCCAATAACATATCACGTAATGAGCCCCCACCTAATCCAGTGGCTACGGCAATAATAATCACACCAAATAAATCGAATTGTTTAAAGCCTGCTTTAAGCACACCTGAAGCAGATGAAACAATCACTGCCAATAAGGTTATCCAGTATAAATTTTGTAATAGTTCGGGGGTTGGATCAAGATTCATGCGGCTTTTTTTCTGGCCAGGTTAAAGCAGTCTTCTTTCCAGATGCAATTGCTTTGATCGCAATAATCATTGGATGCCGAGCTAAAACAGTCAAAATTACCTTCGCTGATCTGTATGTGTTTGACCAATAAGGTTTTATTGAGTTTACCACTTCTGAGGCCATTTTTTTTTGCTATTTTTCTGATTTCTTGCATTTTCATGAGATTAAATTCCTTTGCTTGTATAACTCATTTCCATATCTTTTAAGGATATATTAATAGTTGAGTTGTATTGTTGATAGTGACATAGATATTTTTTATTAGTGCGATTTTAGTATAGAATTATTTAAATACAATGACTTTTTAAAAAATGTTATATAAAAATGAGAAATAGGTTTATATTTTTTATCAGAGAAAAATGGTCGGGTATTTTAAATGAATGAAATTCGTTTTCGCCTTGCGATCAGTGCGCAGGATTATCTGCGTTATTATCAGGGTGAGGTTGATTCGGTCACAGTACAGCTTATCGATGGGCGTACGGTGCAGTTTCCGGCCAATGCACTACGACAACATATTGATCAGTCGGGAATAAATGGTAGTTTTAGAATTGTTTTTGATGAAAATAATAAAATGCTGAGCATGGAAAGGGTGTCTAATTGATGTCATTGCTACAGTTTTTTTCACCCGCGATTCGTCTGCGTTTTTATCCGCCTTTTTGGCTGATGCGGATTAGGGTTTTACAGATGGATCCACTGTGGCGAATAGTGCATATCCGTTTGCCTTTAACCTGGTTGTCAAAGAATCCGGGTGGCGCCATGTTTGGTGGCTTTCAGGCCTCATTAGCTGATCCGATTGCTGTACTGGCTTGTTTGAAATTATTTCCCGGCTGTGAAGTCTGGACGCGCAATTTACAAGTCAATTTTATTCGTGAAGGACGTACTGATCTGGTTTTGCGCTTTGAAATCTCCGATCAACAAATTACTGAGATCTCTCAGGCAATGGCGCAAAGAGGGCGAGCCAATCCTGTTTTTGAATATGGATTTTACGATATGGAGGAGCAGCTTTGTACCGTTATTACTTGCCGTGTCGCTATAAGACCCTCAGGATATATTCCTCGGACTAGGACAATTAAATCTGCATAGGCTATACTTTAAACCCTTGAGGGTGTCGATAAACTTTTTCAATTAGGAATGAAAAAATGAGTAATAAACCAGTAATTTCAAATGATCCAATGTATCAACTGCTCAGAGAAGGAAAGGTTAAAGAATTTAATATTAAAAAGCAGGCGGGTGAATATTGTAATTTAAAGGCATGTGATTTCCGTTCGATTGATTTACGTGGAATTGATGCTGTGGGTTTAGATTTCAGAGGCTGCTATTTTAGAATGTCTGATCTGAGAGGGGTGGACTTTAGAGGCTCGTTATTGGATGGTTGTAGTATCAATGGTGCCAAAATCTCAGGGACTTATTTTCCGCTGGAAATAACGGCACAAGAAGTACTCCTATCCTTTGAGCATGGTACACGCTTGCGCGTACCACGCGTAAAAAAAGAAGCAGAGTAGTTCCTCGGACTTAGCCTGCTGCTACACTATTTGCTTACACTATTGCTACATGGCAATACGTTGTTGAGCTTGGGCGGGTGTTGCATATTGTTGTATGCTGTTGACAATGTTGTGATCCTCTTTGTTTCTGAATATCACTCCAATGCCCTTGTTGTTGTTGTGAACTATCTTTGCTTTGATATTGATAGGTACTTTTGATAGTTCTGGTAGGGTGAGTGTTAATTCAATTTTAGAGTTATTACAGAGTGACATGGCGGCGGTTTCGATAAACATGCCGTTATGACTGATATTCACTGCCTTGCCGCGTATTAGACCGAATGCGGGATAGCTGATGACTAAATCTACCGATGATGGTTTTCTGACATTCCAACGTTTGTTCATGAAAATCCCCCCTCTTTGCTTTAGTGTTACTTTTATTTTTTCTTCTTAATATCCCTGAAATGCATATTGTTTTTATATTTGAAACGTTAGTTTAGCGAATTAAAAAAATGGATGGAATGTAAGCGCTTAACGAACAGCGTTCTTTACCTTTTCCAATTCTGATTTTTTAAAATTCCAGGGAAGCAATGCTTCCAGCTTTTCAACCGTATCCGCATAAGGTAATTGGGTTAATACATAGACCATATACGTATATGGCTCAATATCATTGGCCTTAGCGGTTTCAATAAAACTATAATGAACTGCACTGGCATGTGCACCCTTTGGCGTATCTGAAAATAACCAGGCCTTTCTACCCACGCAGAATGGACGGATAGCATTTTCTGCCAGCACATTACTGATATTCAACCGACCATCTTCACAATAAACAGTCAGCTTAGGCCATTGATTATTAATATAGGTGAGTGCTTTTCCTGTCAAGCTGTCGTTCGGCACTTTGCCCAGGGTGTTATCGACCCATGTTCTTATTTTCTCAAGAAGCGGCAGGCTCTGTTTCTGACGAACCTTAAATTTTTCATTAACACTGGCTTCTTTTATCTCACGCTCAATTAAATACAGCTTATTGATATGGGCCAGTGCCACATCGGCTTTGTAGGCTTTTGATTGCTCTTTTTCTTTGGTTGTGCCGTCTGAGAATCTTTGAATTTACGGCGAGTGTGATCCCAGCAGCCGACCGATGTGGCATTATTTTGTGCACACACGGCATTGTAACCGGCATAGCCATCGGTTTGCAGATAGCCGCTAAAGCCATCAAGCAGGCGCAGTGGTACTTCCTTCTTACGAGAAGGATCGTATTCAAACAGCACACTGGGTTGTCAGGTGGCCCGCCACGACTGACCCACATGTATTTGTTCGAATGAGCACTGAGTCCCGGCTCTTTTAATACTTTGAGCACCGTTTCATCCATTTGGATGATGTCACCCGACAGTTGATGTTCTCGCATGAGGTTGATGAGCGGCTGGAACTGATGAGCCAGTTTAATAGCCCAATTGGCCATGGTGGCTCGGGTTATATCGCCGCCATAGCGTGATAATATGCCTTCCATTCGATACAGAGGCAAACCATCGGCATATTTTGAGATAATGATGTGTGCCATCAGGTGAATACTGCCCATTGATTTAGGTAATGGATGTTTTGGCATGACCGCAGCTTTCATTGAACGACTGTCTGTGTCATTGGTGCCTGCAAAGACGGCTTTTTCCTGGAAGTATTCCAGTATTTGGACTTTAGCTGGAATGATATCCAGCTCTTCTCTGACTTTAGTGTAAAAACCTCAATGGCACCGGCTTTTTCTTCATCTGTCAGATCGATGAAGACAGGGACTCTTGGAATAGTCTTTGAGAAAGGCTTCCTGCCTGTTTTTCTTTCTTCTTAGGCGAAGTGGTTTTAGGTTCAGGAGCCCCTCATCGTCAGCCGCCTGCTCAGCTTCATCAAATAAGCGTTCCTGACCATCACTTTTTTCACTGCTGGGTGCAAAGCGTTTACTACGAGCCAGACAAAGGGCTTCTTCCAGTATTTTTATACGGTGGTTTTTCTGTTCAATGACACTCAACAATTCATTCTTGTCCGCGTGTGAAAAAGCGGAAAATATAGAGTCGTTTTTGTGGATTCAGCCTTGTTTTGCATGGCTTTATTATAACAAAAAATAGACTAAAAGTACTTAAAATACAGACTCATAATGCAATTTCTTATGCGGTTTCATGACACTGATATCATAGCCGTCTAATAGCCAGTTGATTTGTTGTCCGGTGATATTCATCAGGTCATCTTCACCCTTTGGCCATTGAACTTTTCTTCTGAGAGACTTTTGTAATAGAGTACAAAACCGGTATTATCCCAGAAGAGGCATTTAATTTTATTACGCTGACGATTGGTAAAGGCATACAGATGGCCTGCAAAAGGATTATGACCTAATTCACATTCAACAATGGCACTGAGGCCAATAAAACTTTTACGAAAATCAACAGGCTTCAGATAGAGATACACCTGTGGCAGGCTGAGTGATGGACGTATGGCTGACTTCATTGGAACAGTCCTGCTAATTGTTTTACCAGCTGTACATTATCGGCAGTCACTCCTTCAATGCGTAGCTGATTGGGTAATTCTACAATTAATGCTGAGGTGCGGGCTGAATAGTGTTTCGGGGAGGATAGTTGAATAAAACCATTCCCCTTTGTCATCGCACTGGTTTGCGTTGTTGCACCCAGCAACTTACGCTTGTAATAGCCAAAACGTTTGATGGATAGCCCATGTTCCTGACAATAGGATGCCTGGCTGATACTGTTTTCATTCCATTGATTAACGTGGTCTTGCCAAAATTGTTTTGAGTTGGCTTGGGTTTCTGGTTTCATTGATATGTCTCATAATTAATCGATGGATTGATTATGAGGCAGGGGAGATATTTTTTGAATAACGCTAGATGGTTAAGCGCTTACGATGGAATTGGGATTTTCTTAGAATTTAAGGGGTAAACCCTTGAATATTTATTATCTATTAATAAATACAATGAGATAAATGTTGTTCTTAATTTAAAATGTCGGATTTTAAATTATGTGAACTGCATCACAAAATTACAAATATAATGGAATAGTAATACAGTGCTTGAAAAACTGTTTTTAGTGGAAATGAAGGGGAATTAATTGATGAGTAAAACCTGTTTTTTGCCAGTTTTTAAAAGCCAAAACGAAATGGAATGGGTCAAATATGAATCCATTTCATTTTGATTGTGAGACATTTGAGATTAGACAATGGTAAATTTTATTGCCGCTTTGAAGGCTTACAAAATGTTGTTTGCGCTCGCTTGAATAGTCGTTTTGACCAGTTGTGCAACGGAGCTGGCTTCCATTTTTTCCATCATTCGGGCACGGTGAACTTCCACTGTTTTAATGCTGACATTGAGTTCGTGAGCTATGACTTTGTTAGGCTTGCCTTCGGTGACTCGCATCATCACTTCATGCTCTCTAGGTGTTAGAGAAGAGATGCGTTTATCAATGGATTCGTTTTGAATGAGTGATTCCATTGCTTCGCTATTATTTTTCAGGCCTCGTTGAACAGCATCAAGAAGTAACTGATCATTAAAAGGTTTTTCAATAAAATCAAAGGCTCCGCGCTTTAAGGCACGGACTGCCATCGGTACATCACCATGACCGGTAATGAATATTAGCGGTAATGACATAGCTCTGTTTTTCATTTCTTCCTGGGCTTCTAAGCCGCTCATTCCGGGCATGCGTACATCCATGACAATACAGCCGGGCTCATTATTATAGTTTTCCAGAAACTCATCTGCACAGGTAAATGTGGTGACTTTCAGGCCAATAGATTCGATCAACCAAGCAGTTGATTGTCGGACAGCTTCATCATCATCTACGATAAAAACGATGGCATCATTGCTCATTAATATTACTTCCTAGTTGTTCTTCCTGAATAGGCAATGTTAAACAAAATCGCGCGCCCTGTTCGGTATTATTTTCAGCATAGAGTTTGCCATCATGTGCTTCGATGATGGAACTGCTGATAGATAAACCCATTCCCATGCCGCTAGTTTTAGTGGTAAAAAACGGATTGAAAATCCGCTTGAGCTTATCTTCACTGATTCCGTGACCACTGTCAATAACGCACAATTCGATAAATTTGTGATCCGAAAGTCGAGTGGAAACAATTATGCTGGGTTTTTCAATATTGGCCATCGATTCGATACCATTTTTGAGTAAATTGATCAGGACTTGTTCTATTTGAATAATATCCGCAAGGACCGGTGGTAGGTCTTCGGTGAGATCTAAAATGAGTTCAACCTGCTTGTTTTTTAGTTGAGTCTCTAAAAATCCAGTCACCTCATTGACGATTTGGTTGATTTCACTATAGGTTTTATGGGATTCGCCTTTTCTGACAAAACTACGCAGGCGGCGAATGATCCCCCCGGCTCTATCTGCTTGTTGTGCGGTGAGTTTAAGGGCATTCACAATGGCATCCAAATCAGTATTGCCCATATTGATTCGACGGATACAGCCCTGAACATAGGTATTGATTGCTGAGAGGGGTTGGTTCAGTTCATGGGCTAAGCCCGATGCCATTTCCCCCATGGTGCTTAGACGTGCTACGTGGGCTAATTCGGCCTGGTGAGTCAATGCTTGTTCCTGAGCATGCTGACGTTCTTTAATTTCCTGTAGCAAGGACTCTTTGGAGCTGGTAAGGCGATTATTCAAATCTCTTGACGATCTTAGGTATAAAATTAATATGATGACTAGAAAACAGATAATAATGAAGCTGATCCAATATTGCATTTTGCGTGAGGTGTCATTATTTTCGCTGAAGTTGCTATTACTGGATTTTTTTTCAAGAGAAAATAGCGCATTGAGGGAATGATAATTTTGCGCAATATCCCAATAATATTGTGATTGTTGCGCTGTTGATTGAGTAAGAGTGAAACTACTTCTCTGGCTGTTTGATTATCAGTGAACCATGCTTTGGCCAGAGGCCATTCTGGAATGAGTACTGAGCTATGCAAAAAAGGAGCTTGCCAACCACGGCGTGGATTAATGAGGCGTAATTGCTCTAAGCTTTCGTGGCTAAAGGTGTTTTCAAGTATGCCGGACTTTGCCACAATGGCATCGAAGCTACCGGCATAGAGTTGCGCTAAGGCCTGATTAATATTTTCGATGCGTTTAAGTTGTATGTTGGTGTTATTTATCAGGCCATTATTGGCAAGAAATTTTTCCAGAAACAGCCATGAGAGAGAGGAGTGGTCATTCACTATACCGAGGTTTTTATTTTTTAAATCTTGCAGGCGGGTGATATCTGAATTGTCATTTAAAGTATAAACAGACAAGCCTTCGGTAGTGACATATTGGTCACCATATTGCACTGTGCGAGAGAGTAGGCGTAATAGGCCGTATTTTTTTTCCAGCAAAATATAATTGATGGCATCAGTGATAATAAAATCAAGTTCATCGACATCTAAGGCGCTGCGAATTTGTTTGGCATCTAAAAATCGTGCACTGAAATGGTATTTTGGATGATTGTTTAAGCGTTCAAAGGTGTACTGCCAGGGGGTGTTTTTTATTGAATTCTGTGGGGTTTGGCTAAGAATACCGATGCTGATATTGTATTTTTTGTTTACTCTTGATTCTTTGACTTGGACTTGAGGCTGCTCTGAAATGATAAAAGGCGTCTGGCTGGGAATATCGCTGATCGCATAAGCCGGGAGGCTAGCGTTAAGTAACCCGCTACAGAGAAGAAAACTAAAGGACAGCATGAATTGCTTATTGAAGCCTTTGAAGCGCCTGCTGGATGTCACGATTACAGTCAAAATTGTTCCTTACCCGCTATGTCTTATGCCTATCCTATTGTCTACATAATCCTAAAAAAATCAGTTGAACCTACTGCGACCGCCTTATGCACTGAATCTTAAGGATTTTCCAGAACATTTTGACTTCACCCGTAGGGTGACTACGAATAAAGCCAAAATAACCTGTAAAACCCTTAATCTTCAGCACCTAAGTCGCTCTCGCTACGATTCAACTGATTATTTTAGGATAATGTATTTCTCCATGCCCTGTTTTTTTGGCTTAAGGATAGATAGCGTTAAGATAACGTGTAATGAATGAAAGGTAAAGCCCTGCTTTGGTTGCGGGCTTTGGTTTCTGGGAGTTTTAGGTTAATGCCTTTTTGCTATTATGGTTGAGGATTTCGACTAACTTATTGGATAATTCCTTTGGCTCAAACTTGGCAACATAGGCATCTGCACCGACACCGCGTCCTAATGACATATTGGCATCAGCGGATAAGGAGGAATGCATAATGACGGGGATGCCTGCAAAGCGTGGGTCATTTTTAATGTGTTTTGTAAGTACATAACCATCCATTTCCGGCATTTCAACATCAGTTAAAATGGCTTGAATATAATCTTTCACGGGTAGCCCAGTGGTTTCTGCCCGGGTGGCGATATCTTTGAGCTTTGTCCAGGCTTCAGCGCCATTCATTGCACTGACATGAGCGATACCCATGTGGTTTAGAGTGCGTTCAATTTGTGAGCGTGCTACGGATGAATCGTCGGCAAACATAATGGTATAACCCTGATCTTCCAGTGTGGCTATATCTTCGTAATAGGAGTCTTCCTGAGCAAAATGGGCGGTTTCAGCTAGGATTTTCTCCACATCCATAATCATGGCAATGCGCCCGTCTTGTAATTCTGTGACGGCAGTGACCAGACCGCCGAGCTTATCTTGCATCATTTGTGGTGGTACTTTAATGTCATTCCATTGTAAGCGTAAGATGTTTTCCACTGAATGAACCAGAAAACCCTGCATGTGTTTATTGTATTCTGTGACGATAAGGATCTGTGGTTCTTCGGAGATGTTGAGGTCACAAAATTTAGATAAATTAACCACCGGTACCATCGTGCCACGTAGACTGGTCATGCCCTCAACTGAATTGGGCATATCCGGTGCATGGGTAATGTCCGGTACTTGCATGACTTCACGTACTTTAAATACGTTGATACCATAAACTTCCTGGCGTGCGGTCGAATCATCCTTACCCAAACTGAATAGCAACACTTCGAGCCGGTTGGTACCGGCTAGATTGGTTCGCTCATCAACAGATTGAATAAAATTAGGCATAGTGGCGTTCTCTTTGTGTTGTATACGTTACTTGGTATTAATTTTATAAAAGTTTCTTTACACGAGATATATCGACAGTAAAAAATATAACTTTAATAGTTAATGCTATATGCAAAAATTATCTAAGTCCGATAGATACCCGTGATACTCTTCTTTCATAACTTATAGTAGTACAGAAGTTTGTATTTTTCCAAGAATAAAATGATACGGATGTGAATAGCTTAATTTCTTGTTTAGAAAATAATGGAATGTTTATATACTTGAAAAAAAATAGAAATTTTTCGATTTTTTCATCAATAATAGGTAAGATGTAAAAAAATTATTTTTAAACGCTCAATAACATAGTGTAATTTGAGTATGAATTAAGTAGTAAACAGGATATAAAAATGGCTGATACAATAACACAAGAGCGCCGCGTTCAATCTCGTTCGATCATTGAATCGTTAATTGATTCGCGCACCGATACATTGGCCCAATACAAGGATGTGATGTCCTATAAGCCTTTTGAGATGAATGACACTTTGAAGGAGGTTCTGGAAGATTTTTGTGAGTCGATGGTTGATTATAGCGCCAAGGCACACTTTAACCTCTATAATTATTTGGAAAACAACACCGAGCGCCGTCAGAGTGTCATTAAGATAGCCGATAGTATTTATCCTGAATTAGTTGATAATACCCAGCAAATTTTAGATTTCCATGATAAATATAATAGTGATGTGAATACTTTAGATTGTGAAAAATTGGAAGAATATCTTAATTCAGTGGGAGAGATTCTAGCCGATCGGATTAATCTTGAAGATGATGTAATCAGCGCGTTGTTATATGTAGATGGTGCTTAAACCCTTTATTAGAAAATAGTCTTGGCATACATGACACAGATCAAACCTTGTTTACCAATCAGATGTAGGATGTGGTGAGGAACGAACCGCATCAAAGACGTACATTTAAAACCATTGATGCGGTTCGTTCCTCACCACATCCTACCAATGTAAAGATAAATTAGCTTATTTGAGCTGTCCCGAATGCATTATTTTAAGACTCACTTTAAGTCAGACATCTCTTTCCTCAGATGCCATTCAGCATTAAAATCAGATCAATTTAATTCCCCTTATTATTCAAAATAAGCGCTTCATGGGGTAAAATAATCCAAGGATATAAGCTTAATTATGCAACAACTCACTCGCTTACTGGAAATTATGACGAAGTTGAGAGATCCCCAAAATGGTTGCCCGTGGGATCTGAAACAAGATTATCAATCGCTGGTGTCCTATACGCTTGAAGAGGCCTATGAAGTTGCAGAGGCGATTGAATTGGGCGATATGAATGAGCTCAAAAAAGAGCTGGGCGACTTGCTATTTCAGGTGGTTTTTTATGCGCAATTGGCCAAAGAAGAGGGTGTTTTTGAATTTGAAGATATTGCTCAGGCCATTTCAGATAAAATGATTATGCGTCATCCTCATGTCTTTGCCGGACATCATTATGAAGATGAAGCGGCATTTCTCAAAGCCTGGGAAGAACAAAAAGAGCTGGAAAAACAGCAGGCACAGACAGATACAAGTTTAGCATCTGAGACTGCCCAGCCTATTAGTTTAATGGCTGGCATCAGCAAAAATTTACCGGCGATGACCCGGGCTGTAAAAATCCAGAAAAAAGCCGCACAAATTGAATTTGACTGGGAATGTGCAGAAGAGCTACTGCCGGTGATTAAGGATGAGTTAGATGAGTTATCTGCTGAAATGGATCAGGCTAAGCAGGTAGAAAATTCCGAGCAATCAGTGCAATGTATTGAAGAAGAACTGGGTGATGTGTTATTTAGTTGTGTCAACTTGGCACGTAAACTCGATATCGATCCAGAAAAAGCATTACGTATGAGTAATCATAAATTTTCCCAACGCTTTAAAGCCATGGAAGCGCATTTTCAATATGATAGACAGAGCATGGAGCAAGCAACAATGAAAGAACTCGATGCTGTTTGGGCGATCATTAAAAAAAACTTAGCGGATAAAGAAAAATCCAGGGATTAGAAGCGTGTTATTTTTAGTCATAAAACAAAAATTGCTTAGCAGCAGATTGAGACCCATGCTGTTGTTAACAGTGTTATTAATCGTGCTATTAACGGGACTGCTCGCCAATGTGCCTGCCTTGGCTCAAGGCAATTTGTTAGCTAAAGCAATACCCGTTACGGTTAAAGCCTTGCAAGAATTAACCTTTCATCCAATAAAAAAAGCCCCGGCTCAGGTGGTGAGCCTGCAAAGTAGTTTACTGAGTGCAGAGCTTTCGGCACGAGTCATCAGTGTTGAAGTTAAAATTGGTGATAGCGTCAAAAAAGATCAATTACTCCTGAGTTTAGAGTGTGATGATTATGTGCTCAAGCAGCAACAATTGCTGGCTGAAAAGCGAGCTCTGCTTGCGGAGAAAAAATTTGCTGATTATCAATGGCAACGTTCTAAACAATTGATTAAGAGTAAAAGTGTTTCTCAGGAAGCCCATCGACGTTTGGCCACCGAAGTTGAAAAGTTATCAGCACGTATTGATTTACAGCAGGGCAGAGTCAAGCAGGCGCAGAAAAACATATCCCGTTGTCAGGTTGTCGCACCTTATAGTGGTGTGATAGCAGAACGTTTTATTCATGTCGGTGAATATGTCAGACCGAATACACCTTTAGTGCAATTGATTGATGTTGATGATCTTGAAGTTGAAGTACAAATGCCTATCGTTTTAGTGGATACTTTGGATTATACTGCGCTCAATTTTATCTATCGAAAGCAACGCTATCCTTTACACCTGAGAGCAATTATCCCCAGCGTTGAAACACGGGCAAGACATCAGCGAGTGCGTTTGAGCTTTGTTGCTAAAAAAGCCTCTCCCGATGCAGCAGGCATGGTGGAAATGATTTTACGATCAAACAATATACCGGCAAATTATTTAGTGAAACGAAATGCACAAGTCGGGCTCTTTCTCTTAGAAAAAAGAAGCTTAGAAAAAAGAAGCTTAGAAAAAAGAAGCTTAGAAAAAAGAAGCTTAGAAAAAAGAAGCTTAGAAAAAGGAAAGTTAGAAAAAATCAATGACAAGTCATCGATTCAATGGCAGGCACGTTTTTGGCCATTGAAAAACGCCTTAATTGGACGAGCAGCTGAAATCGACTTGCCCTCGGATACACAGGTGATTATCTCCGGTCGCAATGCCTTGAGTGATGGACAGCCTGTCCTATTAAACACTACTCAACAGCGGCTTAAATAGATTTTATGCCTAGCTCACTTCTACAACGTTTTTTACAACACCATGTGTTAGCCAATCTGACTTTTATTTTAGTGCTGGTGATGGGCACGTTAAGTTACCTGGCCATGCCCAAAGAAAAAGATCCGACAATTAATTTTAACTGGATACAAATTAATACCGTATTGCTTGATGCCTCAGCCGAGGATATTGAAAAGCGCATCACTCAGCCGATGGAAGAAGGGATCGCCAAAGTCTCGGATATTCGCTTTATATCATCCAGCTCCAGAGAATCGATGTCCAGTATTCTGGTGCGTTTTGAAGATCTGAGTGAGCGTATTTTTGATAAGCGCCTAGCCGATTTACGCCGGGAAATACAAAAAATTGAAAATACCCGACTACCCGAAGAAGCTGAATCACCACTGATTCTTGAACTAACGTCTTCAAGTGCCTTTCCAACAGCGACCTTAGTGCTGCAATCAAAAGCGTATGATGAAACGCTGCGTTTTTATGCGCAGGAACTGGATAAGGAAATGGAACGCCTATCTTATATAGAGCGGGTAGATGTGTTGGGTAGCAGTGATCCGGAAATGATTGTTAATATTAATATTGAACGTCTGAGTGGGCTTGGCCTATCACCTTCAGCCGTTGCACAAACCATTCAAAGTCAATTTAAAGACACCACAGCAGGCACACTGAATGTTGCTGATCAACAATGGCTGATCAGCATTAAGGGAACCAGTCATGATCCTGAATATCTGGCTCAATTACCGCTACAGGGAATTGAGCATCAGGTGATGCTAGGTGATATTGCACAAATTTATAGTGGTCAGGATAAGTTTAGCACCAAGGCAAGTTATAATGGTCAACCTGCTATTGTGCTGACTGTTTTCAAAAAAGATAAGGTTAATACCCTGCAAATGATTGACGATCTACGCGTATTCATTGCAGAAAAAATCGGCTGAGTCAGGTGACGGGAGTGACAGTTATTTTATTGGATGATAATACTGCGTTGACGCGCAAAGCCATTCAAATCATGCAAAATAATGCCTTAATTGGTTTGTCATTAGTGCTTCTCGTTACTTGGTTTTTTCTGGGATCGCGTATCGCTTTTTTTACAACGATCGGAATCCCTTTCACCCTGGCCGCGACTTTCTGGATTTTACATGCCCTGGGACAGACGGTTAATAACGCAGTGTTATTAGGTGTCGTCATTGTGTTGGGAATGCTGGTGGATGATGCCATTGTGGTGGTGGAATCCATGTATACTCGTATGCGTGAGGGAGTGGATAGTGTTCAGGCTGCGATAGAAGCAATTCAGGAGGTGTTTGCTCCGGTGACGGCCTCGGTATTGACCACTATGGCTGCCTTTTTACCACTCATGCTATTGCCCGGTATTATGGGTGAGTTTATGCTGGTGATACCTCTGGTGGTCACCATTGCGTTAGCAATCAGTTTAATTGAAGCTTATTGGATGCTACCGGCTCATCTTATTGTCAGTAAGCCGAATTATAGCTCAGAGGCTCATGCTTCAAAAATCAGGAGCCGCTTCGGACTCTATCGAGTACAAATATTTCGTGAACGTTTTACCCAGAAACTAAAAAGTGTTTACATCCGTTTTCTTATTGGCTCACTACGACAGCCTAAAATAATGTTATTGGGATTGGTGTTATTATTTAGCAGTGCTATCTATGCCTTGCAAAGTGGAAAAATTGTGATTGATTTTTTTGCTGGTGAACCCTTTCCTGTTATTTATGTGAATGTCAAAATGCCTGAAGGCACGCCATTGGATTACACCTTAACAGCCGTGCAGCAATTGGAAAACAATATCAAAGCGCAATTGGCCCGTGATGATTATCGGGATATGGCATCCTATGCGGGTTTCTATTTTACTCAAGTTGAACCCTTGTTTGGTGAACACTATGGACAAATCATTCTCTCGCTCAATGATATTTCTCCGCAAGATTTAACACACTTACACCAAACGATTAAACAGCAATTTAAAAAAATGACCGGTGTTAAAGAAATGTCCTTATTGCAATTAAAAGATGGCCCCCCAGTTAATAGAGCCGTTAGTATGAAGGTTCAGGGCGCTGACTTCGAATCTATTCAAGCCGCAGTAGTTGATCTAAAACGGTTTCTGGAAAGTTTATCAGATGTAGAAAATATCAGTGTTTTAGACAGTGCAGGCAGTATGGAATTGGCCTTGCAATTAAAGCAGGATGCCATTCATCGTGCCGGTTTGTCGCCTGCACAAGTGATCCGTGATATTCGTTTATTGGCCAGAGGGGAAATTGTTAGCTCGTATCAATACCGTGGTGAAGAAGTGAAGGTACGTGTGAAAGCCAGTTATCAGGATGATACCAATGCTGACTCCCAATCAATGCTGACGAATTGGCTACAAAGTCCCATTAGTTTTTTTGATACCCATAGTGATAAAGTCTTATCAATCCCATTGAGTGAATTGGTGGATGAAAAATACCAATTGTCACGTAGTCAGATCCGGCATTATAATTTACAACGTGTCATTGTGATCGAAGCAGATATTCAGTCTGGTGGACGCAATACCCTTGAAATTAATCATTTGATTCAAGCCTATTGGCATGACATGAAGATTAAGCACCCAGGAATTAGTCTGGACTTCTCTGGGGCTTTAGATGATTTGGAAGAAACATTGGCTGTTATGCCGTATTTGTTTTTAATGGGCATTGGCTTAATTTACTTGATTTTGGGCACTCAGTTTCAAAGCTATTTTCAACCTATATTAATTTTAGTCACGATCCCCCTCGCATTTACGGGTGTGGTCATTGGTTTATTTTTAACGTCAAATCCATTGAGTATTTATACCTTGTATGGCGTAGTGGCTTTGGTGGGGATAGCGGTCAATGCCTCAATCGTGTTGATTTCAGCTGCAAACACACGCCTTAGAGCCGGTATGAGTGTCAACCATGCCATTGTTTATGCGGCACGAAGACGGCTGATTCCCATACTGATCACCTCATTGACTACCATTGCCGGTTTGTTTTCTCTGGCCAGTGGCTTTGCTGGAAAGTCCTTGATCTGGGGGCCTTTAGCAACGGCTATTGTCTGGGGCTTAGCTTTTTCAACGATGTTGACTCTTTTTGTAATACCGTTACTCTATAAATTTTTTATGAACAATTCAAAGCAAGTTTGAGTGTGAAATTATGATGAACAATAACAAGCAATATTATGGACAAATCATTAGTGTTATATTGATATGGTTATTAGCCTTGAATGCCAATGCTGCTGAAGAAAAAAAATATGACTATCAGGATGATGCGCTTTATTTACGCTTTATCCAATTAACACCTTTGCAAATTGGGTCTTTTTATGAAGGGCGGGAATTTTCTAAAGGGGCAGTCGATAAGTTAATGGCTTCTTGTTATGTGACCGTGATTATAAAAAATCGTTCTAATGATTTTTTGTGGGTTGATATTGCCAAGTGGAATTTTACTCGACAAGGTAAAGTGATCAAGCAACAAGATAGGCAATACTGGGATCAGCAATGGGATGAAATTAATCTTAAACAAGCCCATCGTTCAACCTTTAATTGGACTCTGATGCCTGCTGTAAGGGATTTATATCCACAGGAAAGTGTCGGTGGACGTATTCCTATCCCCATGCAATCAGAGCCTTTTACCGTTGAGCTTAATTTCCCGACAGGGGAGAATAAGCAGGGTAAAATGAAAACAGTGGTAATGGATAATGTCATTTGTAAACAGGATGAAAAATAAACCATGACTCTTTTATTTAAACAAACAACAACTCTAAAACAAATATTAACAGTTATTTTTCTTAGCCTATTAATAATCACTCAGTCTTATGCGCTAGATAAGCTACCCCGAGGCATTATTTATCAAGATGGTCGAGATGCACCGCCTTTGCTATTAAAAATGCTTGATGGAGATGTTTATAATATTACCGAGTCAAAAGGCAAGTGGGTGTTTGTGCATTTTTGGGCAACCTGGTGTGGGCCATGTCGAAAAGAGATACCGACTATCCAAGCAATAGTGAATAAATTTGCCGATAGCCATCTTGATATTACCATTGTCAATACCGCCGAATCTGAGGATACGGTGTTTAACTTCTTGGGTTTATTAGCACCGGATATTAATACTTTGATGGACGAGGATGGGCTGGCGACAGAAAAATGGCAACCTAGAGGCCTGCCCGCTACTTTTTTTGTTGATCCCAATGGGAAGATTCGTTATTTAGCCTTGGGAGGAAGACCTTGGGATAAGGCAGATTATTTACAGTTTTTACAGCAGCTAAAAAATAAGCCCTAAATATAGGTGGGTAAAAATAAGCACGTGAATATTTTTCAGCAGCTCAGCTTGGTTTTTTTTCTCATATTATTCTGTGTGAAAAATAGCTATTCAGTCGATAATAAAGGGTTTACGGCGGTTGAAACTACCATTGCACAACTCCAGCAAGCCATAAAAAATCAAACGAGTGATTGTGAACAAATCACTGGCCAATTTATTAAGCGCATTCAAAGCTATGATAAAAGCACTCATCTAAATGCCATTATCCTGATCAATAAAAATGCCCTGCAAAGAGCAAAATCTCTCGATCAGCAATGGCAGAAAACTCATAAAATGAGTTCACTACATTGTGTACCCGTGATATTAAAAGATAATTTCAATACCGCTGATATGCCTACTGAGGCGGGTTCAATTGCCTTAAAGGGATCACAGCCTGCTCAGGATGCCTTTATGGTAAAACGCTTGCGTGATGCCGGGGCTATTATTATTGCCAAGTCAAATATGGCGGAGTGGGCATTCAGTGCCTATCAGACCATTAGTTCTACTCATGGTGAAACTCTCAATGCCTATAATCTTGATTTCGTTCCAGCAGGGTCAAGTGGTGGCACTGCTTCGGCAATTGCTGCGAACTTTGGTGTTATAGGTATGGGAACCGATACCGGTAATTCAATTCGTGGCCCGGCAGCGTATTTGTCCTTAGTGGGGCTACGTTCTACATTGGGCATGACTAGTCGTAGCGGTATTGTGCCACTCTTAGCCAACCGGGATGTTGCCGGTTCATTGACGCGTACCGTTACCGATGCAGCAAAAACTTTTTCAGTGCTTGCAGGCTATGATAAAAACGATTCGATTACTCATAATGAAGTGGCCAGACTGAAGACTGACTATACGATTTTCTTAAACAAATCTGCCTTGCAGGGGGTACGCCTTGGAGTGATGCGACAGATTTATGATACAGAGTTGGCTGATTTTGAGGTGATTGACTTAATGGATCAGGCTATAGTCGATTTACGTCAGGCGGGTGCGGTGATTATCGATCCTTTTGAGATTAAGAATTTTAAAACACTGAGTAAGGCGACAGGATTTTGCAGTCGCTTTCGTTATGATTTAAATCAATATTTAAATCATACTGTTTTTAGTGACAATACATCTGCCCCGATTAAGAAATTTCAGGACATTATTGAGCAAAAATTATTTAGCGAACAAAGTGCTGCGGATATGAAGTGGGCGGAAGCTGTACACATAGCCCCAAAAATGATGCAACCACCCTGTGTTGGTGTACAAAATGACCCACGGCGCAAGGCTTTTTTAAATGCAGTAGTCGATGCAATGGACAAAGCCAATATTGATGCCATTATTTACCCAAGCTGGAGTAATCCCCCAAGGCGCGTCGGTGATAATAACTCTCCCCATGGTGATAATAGTCCGATAATTGCACCCCATACGGGGCAACCGGCAATCACTGTGCCAATGGGTTATACACAGGGCAATTTACCAGCGGGCTTACAATTTCTCGCACGACCCTTTGATGATGGTAAATTATTAGCTTATGCATTTGCCTATGAGCAGTACAGCTTACATAGAAAAGCACCCGTGTTGTTTCCTCAACTAATTCACTAGTTGATACAGATGTCATAAATCAGTGCAGGATGATAAATCATGGGTATAGCCCTGAACCATACAAGTGCATTTTATGACACTTTTTGTCAATGAATGAAGAATAAATACAGAATAAACATCGTGGGTTGTTTTTCTTCGTGTTTTTGTGTGCAATAATAGTGCAAAAAATGCTCAAGCTTTCGTAGCAAAATTGCCAAAAGGGTTTTTCAATGTCTAAAATTCATCGCTTATCCGCTATTTCTCTGATCTCATTAGTAGCACTGTTTTTATCGAGCAATCTCTTTGCTGCAGATGCCATTAATGGTGCCGACACCGCATGGGTCATGATTTCCACTGTGCTGGTCTTGTTTATGACTCTGCCGGGTCTGGCATTGTTTTATGGAGGCCTGGTGCGTACCAAAAATGTCTTGTCAGTACTGATGCAGTGTTTTGCTATTACCAGTATTATGTCGATACTCTGGCTGGTCGCGGGCTATTCTCTAGCCTTTAGTGACGGCGGCTCAATGAATGCTTTTATTGGTGGTTTTGACAAAGTTCTCTTTGCCGGAGTGATGGAAGGCAGTGTTTCAGGCACGATTCCAGAAGGTTTGTTCGCCTTATTTCAAATGACTTTTGCCATTATTACCCCGGCTTTAATTGTCGGTGGTTTTGCTGAGCGGGCAAGATTTTCAGCCATGATGCTATTCAGCGCTATCTGGTTGTTTGTTGTTTATGTACCCATTACCCATTGGGTCTGGGCAGAGGGTGGTTGGTTATTTGAAATGGGTTTATTAGACTTTGCCGGTGGTACGGTAGTGCATATTACTGCTGGTGTCGCGGCCTTAGTGACAGCGATAGTTATTGGTAAACGTAAAGATTTTGGTGTTCATGCAATGCCACCACATAACCTAACCATGACCGTCATTGGTGCTGGCATGTTATGGGTTGGCTGGTTTGGTTTTAATGGCGGTAGCGCTTTAGCGGCTGACGGTAATGCTGCAATGGCGATGCTTGTCACCCATATTTCTGCTGCATCAGGCGCTGCAATGTGGGCCGCTATCGAATGGGTAAGACATGGCAAACCATCCGTACTGGGTATTGTCACCGGTATGGTGGCAGGCTTAGGTACAATTACTCCGGCTTCTGGTTTTGTAGGCCCTGCCGGCGCATTAGCGATTGGTCTGATTGCGGGTATGGTTTGTTACACCGCAACACAGGTAATCAAGGTTAAATTGAAACTGGATGATTCATTGGATGTGTTTCCCGTGCATGGAATTGGTGGCATTATCGGTACTTTTATGGCCGGTATTTTTGCTTCAGCGAGCTTGGGTGTTTTCTCTGGTCAGGGCTATGCCGAAGGCATGACGATGAGTAGTCAGGTTTGGGTGCAGTTAATCGGCATTAGCGCGACACTGACTTATACCGCAGTGATGACCTATATCATCTTAAAAGTAGTTGATAGGTTTGTTAGCCTACGAGTTGACCATGAAGAAGAAATTGAAGGTCTAGATATTGTTTCTCACGATGAACGTGGCTATGACTTCTAAATAAAGCCTGTTATTGAATGGATGGGATTCTCATCGCTATAAGCTGAGAATCCCTATGAAATATAAATCCTAACAAAAAAACTACTAATCCTCACCATATCCTACATTTGAAATGCAAAGTGGGTTGAGCTGTCCCCAAAAACGTATTAGTGTCAGGAATTTTTACAATCTATTTATCATTGTTTTATATTTGTTCATAATATCCGATAAAAACAGAGGATTTTAACGAATAATCCTTTATCTGTTCATTTAAACACCCCATTTACCTTCAAAAAAGCTAAATTCTGTCAGTAATTTTTACATTTTTAATTTTATAGTGGACCCCGAAAACTGGACAATAGGTTAAGATATAAGAGCTAACCTAACGGGGAACAAAAAAATGAGCACAAAAAGAAAAACATTCAACAACAAATTTAAAGCAAAAGTAGCCATTGAGGCTTTGAAAGGTCAAAAACAGTCGCAGAAATTGCGTCAGAATTTGAAGTGCACACCACCCAGGTCAATAGCTGGAAAAAGCAGATGCTTGATGGTGCAGCCGATACTTTTTCAAAAAAAATTAGAGAATAAAGATGCTGAACATGAAAAGGAAAAAGAACACCTGTACAGCCAAATAGGTCAACTAAAAGTAGAGGCTGACTGGCTGTCAAAAAAAGTTGAAGATGTTCAACTGAGTAGAGCAGAAAAGCGGTGTTGCATAGAAAAAGAGCACCCTCAGTTGAGCATCAAAAAACAATGTGAGCTTATCGGCCTGAACCGTTCAAGCTATTACTATCAACCTAAAAAGCCTCTGCAAAATAAAGATTTAACATTAATGAATTTGATTGATGAGTTGTACATAAAACATCCATTCTATGGCAGTCGTCAAATTCGTAATGCATTAAGATTGAAATGTTATAAAATTAATCGTAAAAAGTTCAACGGCTTATGCGGATCATGGGATTGGTTTCAGTGGCACCAAAACCCAATACCAGCAAGCCTTGCAAAGTAAATAACCTCTATCCATATTTGCTCAAAGGAATTGATATTAATAGGAATAACCAGGTTTGGTGCACAGATATCACGTATTTACGGATGCCACATGGATTTGTCTACCTAAGTGCTGTTATGGACTGGAGTAGCCGTTTTGTGCTGTCCTGGGAAGTGTCAACCAGCATGGAAGAAAGCTTTTGTATCAGTAGTCTGGAAACAGCACTGCGACGATATGGAAAGCCAGAAATCTTCAATACGGATCAAGGTGCTCAATATACTAGCAGAGCATTTACAGGTGTTCTAAAGGCCAATGATATAAAAATCAGCATGGACGGCAAAGGCAGAGCAATGGATAACATTATGATTGAACGACTCTGGCGAAGTGTAAAATATGAGGAAATTTACCTCAAGGATTACCAAAGTATTGATGAGCTAAAGAGCTCATTAAAGGAATATTTTGAGTTTTACAACCATGAACGACCACACAGTACACACGGTGGAAAACGCCTGCAGAGATCTATGGCGTGATGAAAGAAGTTGTTCCAGACTTAAAACGGGCAGCATGATGAGAGGATAATCAACTTTATTGGCAACCGTTTTATCCACATATCCACAGGCCAAGCCAGTAGCCCTGAGATATATCGCAAGCGTCTCTGGACTACTGGCAGACCTGTGGATATGTGGATAAGACTAATACTATAAATAACCAACAGAATTATATCTTAATATTTGAGAAAGCTGTCTTGACAATGGGGTCCACTGTACCACATAAAAAGTTTTTGCATTGCTGACACTCATAAACTTTCGTTTGAGAAAAAACAATTATCATCGTGACCTATAAAACTGCGATCAGCATATTCGTGTAAGGGTTTATCAATATCACTAAAATCGGGTTCGCTTAAATATAATGGCTGTTGGGTTTCTTTTTAAAGCCGATTAAGGCGAGTTTATTATCTGCTTTGACACAGACTCGATTGCTGATATAAGGACTCTCTTTATCAACTGAAACTTGTGTTTTCTTTATTTCAATGGCAATTTTTTGCTCAGGTCGTATGGCATTTGCAAATGAGAACTGGTAATTACTGAAATTCAGGTTATTCTTAGTAATAATGGTGTTTTCATTATTGTTTTGCCGGTGCTGGAAAAGTTTGTTTTCGATCAGGGATTCCAGCTGAAAACCCAGTACGATGGGGCCATGAAAAGGATTCTGATAGATATTTGACCAACGATGGCTATCATGAAATAAGTTAAAATCATCAGTGGCATTACGGGCAATATCAATGTGTATTTGGCTGAATACTTCACGCTGGGGTAATTCGCTAATTGTCGTAGAGGCCATAAAGAGAGATTACCTTTTTCTGGGTATTAATTATTTTATTTGTAAAATCTAGCACTTATAGAGTAATTCGTCTATAGCTTATTACTTCTTGATTACCCATAAAGCTCCGCCATTTTTAGGAGCTTTCCATTCATAGGTGGCGTTTTCATCGCCACGCATAAAAAACCTTGGCATCATGTCTTTTAAGTTAAAGCGTCTATTAAACCGATAACAAAATTCAGCAAGATACCGAGGTAAATGTTTTGAGTTAATGGAATGATAGCTTCCCTTCATAGAGTTTTTAATATTACCTATCATAGTGTTAACCCAGATAAACTCAATTTTATCAACACTTGCCGCACCACCACCCGTGACGATTGGAACATGCTTACAGTCAGCTTCTTTAACCGCAGGAAAACAATTTAACCCATCTGAGTAAACAGTACTTCCAGGTGTTAAATGAGTTTGTGCCCATCGTTTTATTTCACTGGATTTAAACCCTTTAAGCACATTTAAATTCATTGCAATCGGGTGTCCATCTTCATTAGTAGAAACGGCTGCAACGAACGGTGTTTTATTTTCTGAACCACGACCTCTGGAGCCGCCTCTGTGCTCACCACCCCAGTAGGCATCATCAATTTGAATGATGCCTGATAAAGGTTTACTGTCATCACGTTCTTTCATAACCTGCATGATCTTTTGTTTCATACTCCAGGCTGTATTGTAGCTTACCTTAAGCTGTCTCTTTAATTCTAATGCTGAAACCGCTGTCTTCAATTGAGTCATAAGATGAATCGCTAAAACCACTTAGATAAAGGCAGTTTGGTACTATCAAATATTGTCCCACAGGTTGCTGATGTCTGATGATGACAATGGTGGCACTGATAAAGATGGCGATGTTCTAGAGTGCAATAAGTCTTATTGCCACACTCTGGGCAAACAAATCCATCAGGAAATTTCCATTTAAATAAGGCTTGTCGGCACTGTTTGTCAGTGCCATAATCATTAAAAAGCTCAAATAAACTATAACCTTCTTGAAACTGAATTTTATTTTTTGACATCATTCTACTCCACACATAATCTATACTTTAATTATAGTATAATTATAGTATAATTATAGTATAATTATAGTATAATTATAGTATAATTATCGAAATATGGCGGAGCTTTGTGGGTAATCAAGTATTACTTTGTGTGGAGAGCCCCAATGAATCATATTCTTCAAGAGATACTAAATGATCAACGATTTCCTGAAGGCTCAGCATGGCAACGTCGTGTTTTTAGCAATAAGGACATGATTGTTGAAGAAGGACAGGCGGGTGGTTCGTTGTTTTACATAGAGTCAGGTTGTTTGCGCGTGTCTGGCAATATTGAATTAGAATCCAAAAAAAATATTCAGCCGGGTATCTGGGAGTTGGAGCAAGGAGAGATATTTGGGGAAATTGCTCTGTATCAATCGCAGTTTCGTACTGCCTCTGTGTGCGCCATATCGGATGTGACTTTAGTTGAAATTAATGGCGAAAAGCTCAGTATTTATCTGGATGATAATCCTCAACGGGGCTACTTGTTTTATAAAGGTCTGTTTGAAATTTTAATCGGTCGTTTAGATCGAGCCAATCATCGAGTCAGTGATCTCTTTGCCTGGGGCTTAAAAGTTCATGGCATTAAAGAACATTTGTAAGGGAGAATAAAATACTTGACGCTATTTTTTCAGTTGTTTAATAAATGATTTAATTTTATTTTTTACTTTATTAATTTCTTGTTGCTGCTGTTCATTTTTTTCACGAATGGCAACTTCTTTAAGTTCGTTGGCATGTATTTTTTTCTGTAAATGAATTTTTTTACGGATTTTTTCTTTGGAATTGTCATCAATCTTAATATGCAAAAAATCTTTATCTTTTCTTAAAATATAACGCGCTAGTTTATCTAGATAAGCTTCATTAACTTGATTGGGATTGATCTTCTGGGTTCGATGCTCGAAATTATCATGGTTCTGAATGTTTAGGGTAATATTTGAATTTTCCTTATCGACAGAAAATTTGAATATGATGGGAATTTTTTTACTGATTTGAAAACTGATGCCATTATTTTTTATGGTGCCAATGCTATGATTTTGCTTGAAGGAGACTTTATGCTGTGATAAAAATTCTTTTTCCTGATCAGCATCAATAGCGTGTTCAACAATGTGAGTAAAACTCTCTTCATTTTCATCCAGACATTTGAAACGAAGATATACTTCGGTCAACTTTTCAAAATCAGCAATGCCGCCATGTTGATCAGTACTGAGTTTATAATCCTGTTGATGTAAATGCACTAATGCAGGATAACGTGTTGAATAATGATTCACCTCAATCGGTGTTTCAATGATATTAAGATAATCAATCAATTCCTTAAAATAGGAAAATATTTGCTGCATTTTAGGCAATATTGACGTTTGATAATATTGCTCCTGTTGCTCCTGAGTTGCTAAATCATCTTGTTGAACTGTTTGCTGTTGATTGGCTTGTTCGCGTAAATCATCAAGAATACCCATGGTTTCACTCTTAGTCTTATTTTTATTTTTATTTTTATTTTTATTCCTGCTATTCACCTATAGTATATCTGGACTTAGATATATCTGCTATATTGATATTAATATTTTTATATGAATTTGGGTTGTTTTAGCGGCCAATGAGGGGGATTTATAATGGATTATGATGTGATTATAGCGGGAGCAGGGCCAGCAGGTTTAAGCGTGGGCTCTGAACTATCAAAAGAACTTAAAGTACTGGTGATTGATAAAAAAGAAAAAATCAGTGATTGTCATCGTAGTTGGCTGGTGCCGGATCTCTGTGTACAAGGAGGTAATGCCCAGGAAATAACACAGTGCGCACATAATGGTGTGACTCATTTCTTAACCAAAACCTTTGGTGGTGCTTGTGTTAAATGGGATGCCTTATTGAAATATTATTTTATTGATGAGCATAAAGTCCTGCCTATGTGGGGTGATATATTGGAATCTAACGGGGCGAAAATTTTACTGGGTTGCCTCTATCAAGACAGTGAAGTTGAGCAAGATAAAGTCATAGTAAGCACTTCAGAAGGAACCTTTACCACTCGTTTGCTGATCGATGCATCGGGTTATAATTCTCCTATTCGTAAGAAATATAACATCATGGAAAAGGGCTATTATTGGTGGTCTGTTTATGGTGCCATTGTCGAATTTCCAGATGGCCTAAATGATATGGAAGTGGGCGATTATATGCTCTGGCAAACGTTCAAAGATACCAATGCGCATGTTGATACCTCGATGGCACATGGCCGTCCGGTATTGGAATATGAAATTCTAGATGACAAAACAGCCTTTGTCTTTATTTTTTACTTACGTAAAAATCAAGTAGAAAAAGACATGATGCACGAAGAATTTGATCATGTATTACGTCATGAAAAATCCATGAAAAACTACGAGAACTGTACCATCAAAGAATGGAAGTTTGGTTGGTATCCCATGGGGGGAATGAATTCACAAAAAGTAGCAGAAGATAGGGTTACTTTTATTGGTGATGCTGGTTGTTGGACTGCTCCCTGCGGCTGGGGATTTTCTTTTGTGGTTGATAACTACAAAAAATATGCCGCGAACTTGTTGGCGAGCATTAATAATGAGCAATTTGATAAATGCCATTTAGTTAATTTGATTCAACTGTCGGTGCGTACCAAAAGCCAAGTGCTAATTGATCAAATTACCACCCATTTTCTTGCCAATGCCAGTGCGCCAATGCTGGATAAATTTATTAATTTATTTGAACCCGGTGGTCCCTTGGGCGATAAAGGGCCTCTACTCTGTGAAAAATTATTCACCTTGACTCTCAGCGATGATGACGTGAAGTTTATGCTTAAAGTAGCTGTGAAGTACTTTGACCTACGTGAATTGATGCATATCATGCCCCATGAAGATTATTTTCTATTGTTGGAAGAAGTTAAAGAGTATGTAGAGGCTGAAGTGCTGGATGGACTGCATGAATTGTTAAGCATCTTTAAGCACAAGAAAATTCGTTCAGTACATATTAATGGCTTTGATTTTAGTTGAGTATGGTTTTTAATGTGGCTATACTTAACCGGACACACAACTTAAAATAACTAAAAGATAAAAAGTGTGACCTAAAATGAATGATCAAACAAAAAAACCGAATAAAAGCTATACATCAGAATTTAAAGAATCAGCTGTCAAATTAGCTAATGAGACGGATCAACCCGTTTCTCAGACTGCCAGGGAGCTAGGTGTTAATGTAAATACTCTACATACCTGGATCAGTAAATATTCCAAACTGATGTGTCAACACTTTTCCGGACAGTTTTCTAAATATTTTTTTGGCTGTTTCAAGTGATTTTTGTCATTTTGTATTTCCTATCATTTTAGTTTCTCATGTTAACTTTAAACAGATGAAGAGAAAGGGCTTTGCCCTCTGGAACGATAGAGCCGTTCCATTCACCCAAGGTATTTTCACAACGGTAATGATCCTGTTACAATATCTTCACGGCACAGGCTGAGGAGCCGATGGCCGTCAACGGTAATGGGCGGCATTTATGTCGCCTTTTACCCCTCTTCAATCAATCGATTTAAGCTATTTCCTGCTGTATTTCATAATCGACTGGTGACAAATAATCATTAGCCGAATGAAGTCGCTCCCGATTATAAAATACCTCAATATATTCAAATATTGCCTGCTTTGCTTCTACTCTGGTTTTGAATCGACAATGGTGCGTCAATTCAGTTTTCAAACTATGAAAGAAGCTCTCTGATACAGCATTGTCCCAGCAATTTCCTTTGCGGCTCATAGACTGAATTATGTTATGATCCGACAATATTTTTCTATGACTATCAGAGGCATATTTGCTACCTCGGTCAGTATGCCAAAGCAATCCATCCATTGGTTTACGCTTCCATATGGCCATCAGTAAAGCATCATTGACTAGCTTGGCTTTCATTCGCTCATCCATCGACCAGCCAACAATTTGCCTAGAGAATAAGTCAATGACAACCGCTAAATATAACCAGCCTTCCTTGGTGGCAATATAGGTAATATCACCCACATAGTAGCGATCAGGTTGAGAGACAGTAAACTCTCTTTCCAGTAAATTTGGAGATATACGCTTATTATGCTTGGAATTAGTCGTCGCTTTAAAGCGTCTCTTCGTTTTACAAAACAAACCGGCTTTTTTCATTAATCGACCAATTCTCCGGCGGCTTATATGAACGCCTTTTTCAGCCAGTTTTCTTTTTAAGACGACGGGTTCCATAAGTCTTGCGACTGTCTTCAAACAGTTTTTTAGCTGCTCAGTAAGCGCTTCATTTTCTTTCTCTCTATCCGTTTTAGGAGAGCTAACCCAATCATAATAGCAACTACGGGAAACATCCATAAAACGGCACAGAATCGTTACCGGGTAATCTTTAGCCTGATCAGTTATCCATGCGTACTTCACAAAGTTTCCCTTGCAAAGTACGCTGTGGCCTTTTTAATAAATCACGCTCCTGAATCACTTTTGCCAATTCTTTTTTCAGACGTTTTACTTCATCATAAATGTGTTCATCACTTCTATTGGCTACCGTCTTCACCGGTTTGGAATATTTACTGATCCAGGTATGTAGAGTATTTACATTAACACCTAGCTCCCTGGCAGTCTGAGAAACGGGTTGATCCGTCTCATTAGCTAATTTGACAGCTGATTCTTTAAATTCTGATGTATAGCTTTTATTCGGTTTTTTTGTTTGATCATTCATTTTAGGTCACACTTTTTATCTTTTAGTTATTTTAAGTTGTGTGTCCGGTTAAGTATAGCCACATTAGCTTCAAGTGCATCATTTGCTAAAAACGTTGAATCAAAATAATAGAATGACAATCCATTCAATACCTTCGTAGCATGAGTATTAATCGAGCTAAGCAGATCATCATTATAAACTCTGAAAGGGACAGTCAAACCGTTTTTTACAAACTCAAGGCTCCTATTGCTTCTAACTAAAATGGCGATTTCTGATAATGAAGAGGCTAAACCATCATCAATTAGCTTATTTATAGTGTATTAGGTGGGTGGCTATAAATGTATTATTAGGTGGGTGGCTATAAATGTATTACTAACGCTAATGATATTTTCTGGTTATGATTTTTATCTTAAGAAATTGAAATAATTCCCCACAATTCATCAGGAGTATAAATGGGTAATTTGGCTTGCTTATAATCCTTTGTATTTCTTGTAACCAAACCATTTACACCGCAACACTCACCAGAATAATATTGAACTGCATCTTCAAAATCTCTGAATCCAGATTTGAGAGACATATTAAGCACCTTTGTGTTAACTTCTGAGATTTTAAATATATTTAGTAATTTTTCTATCTCTATTCTTGCTGCACTTCGATTTGTTTGTTTCGAGATTAGATAGTCTAATGTAATGTGGCTATACTTAACCGGACACACAACTTAAAATAACTAAAAGATAAAAAGTGTGACCTAAAATGAATGATCAAACAAAAAAAACCGAATAAAAGCTATACATCAGAATTTAAAGAATCAGCTGTCAAATTAGCTAATGAGACGGATCAACCTGTTTCTCAGACTGCCAGGGAGCTAGGTGTTAATGTAAATACTCTACATACCTGGATCAGTAAATATTCCAAACCGGTGAAGACGGTAGCCAATAGAAGTGATGAACACATTTATGATGAAGTAAAACGTCTGAAAAAAGAATTGGCAAAAGTGATTCAGGAGCGTGATTTATTAAAAAGGCCACAGCGTACTTTGCAAGGGAAACTTTGTGAAGTACGCATGGATAACTGATCAGGCTAAAGATTACCCGGTAACGATTCTGTGCCGTTTTATGGATGTTTCCCGTAGTTGCTATTATGATTGGGTTAGCTCTCCTAAAACGGATAGAGAGAAAGAAAATGAAGCGCTTACTGAGCAGCTAAAAAACTGTTTGAAGACAGTCGCAAGACTTATGGAACCCGTCGTCTTAAAAAGAAAACTGGCTGAAAAAGGCGTTCATATAAGCCGCCGGAGAATTGGTCGATTAATGAAAAAAGCCGGTTTGTTTTGTAAAACGAAGAGACGCTTTAAAGCGACGACTAATTCCAAGCATAATAAGCGTATATCTCCAAATTTACTGGAAAGAGAGTTTACTGTCTCTCAACCTGATCGCTACTATGTGGGTGATATTACCTATATTGCCACCAAGGAAGGCTGGTTATATTTAGCGGTTGTCATTGACTTATTCGTAAACGTCAATTAAAACCCACGTTCACAATAAGCTTCAGTTAGCTCAAACTATGATCTTCAATTCGTAATTTGGAGATACAAATGAGCAACCATTCAAAAGATGCTTCGATGAAGCAACACATAGAGGCCTGCCAAGCCAGTAACTTAAGCCAGGCAGTTTATTGTCAACAACATAAGATACCCTCTCATATTTTTAGCTATTATCGAAAGAAGTTGGGTATGTTAGCTCATCAAAACAGGTCAACACCAACAATCAACTCATTCCCATTAATTTACTGGCCAATTCCCCCACAAGCAATGCAATTAAAGTAAGCCATACCAATGGTTTCAGTTTGGAAATCAATTCTGATACGAACCTGAATCAGCTCAAGTCCATTCTGGATTTGCTCAGGACTGTTTCATGATAACGGGCATCACAGTCAATCAGGTTTATCTGGTTTCTGGTGTTACCGATATGAGAAAAGCAACCAATGGGCTATCACTGATTGTCTCAGAGCAATTGGAACACAATCCCTTTGATGGCAGTGTCTTTGTTTTTTGTAATCGTCAGCGAGATAAACTTAAAATACTGTACTGGGAGCGTAATGGTTTCTGGCTTTACTATCGTACACTTGAAAAGGGAAATTCCAGTGGCCGATGGAAAAAGAACAACCCACTCTTTCGTTAACACTGAGAGAATTACAGTGGTTACTGGATGGTTTATCTTGCACACAACACCATGCTCACCCTGAAATTCATGGTCTGGAAAACAACTAAAAAAGTCCCTTTAGATGCGCATTAAACAGAATAAATACAAGCATTTAACGCTCATTTTTAGTATAATATAACGCATGAGTTCAACAGACAAAAATACTACCAGAAGAGATACCAACGCTCAAAAACAGGGTGCTTGAACTCCAGTCAAAAGTGGACTGGTATGAGGAACAATTTCGTCTGTTGCAACACAAACGGTTTGGTACTTCCAGTGAAAAAGAAGCCCACCCCGACTTCTTTAATGAGGCAGAAACGTTCGCCGAAGAAGCACCGGAAGTCCGTGAAACCATTACTTATGAGCGTAAAAAGCCCGGTCGTAAGCCTTTACCTAAAGACCTACCTCGTAAAGTTGTTCGTCATGAGTTATCTGAAGCAGAACAAGTCTGTGACTGCGGTCATCACTTGCATGAAATTGGTGAAGAGACCTCAGAGCAACTGGAAATTGTTCCTGCTCAGGTATATGTTGTAGAACATGTTCAGGTTAAATATGCCTGTCGTGCTTGTGAGGAAGGCGTTAAAACTGCTCCTAAGCCTGCACAGCCCATTCCTAGAAGTTTTGCATCACCCAGCCTGCTGGCCTATATCATTGTTTCTAAATTCCTAGACAGCTTGCCTCTCTATCGACAGGAAGCGATATTTAAACGCTATAAGATAACACTTTCCAGAGCCAGTATGTCCAACTGGGTGCTTAAATCAGCTGAATTACTCAAACCCTTTTATAATCGGTTGTTGTATTATCTCATTAGGCAGAAAATCATCCAGGCCGATGAAACAACGATGCGAGTGATCCATGATGGACGTGAGAATTGCCCTAAATCTTATATGTGGCTCTATCAAAGTGGCGGCTATCATTCCAAGTGTCCCATTGTTTTGTATGAGTATCAGCCTACTCGTGCAGGCCAACATGCCAAAACCTTTTTAACGGGGTTTTCAGGTTACCTGCAAACGGATGGCTTTCCCGGTTATCATATATTCGAAAATGAGAACAGTGAAGTCACTTTATTAGGCTGCATGGCACATGCTCGTCGCAAGTTCCATGATGCCTTAAAAGCATTACCCAAGAACAGTCAGAAAAAGCCTGGCATGGTACAAATGGCGATCAGTAAAATTGCTAAATTGTATGCGATTGAAAAACAAATCAAACCGCTCAATGCTGAACAACGTTACCTGATCCGTCAGGAAAAAAGCAAACCACTACTGGATGACTTAAAAAAAAGTGGTGTGATGATAAAGTGACTAAAACAACAAAAGACAGTAAGTTGGGTGTCGCTATTCGTTATGTGATCAATCAATGGAAGTATCTGACTGTCTATCTTGAAGAGGGCAACCTCCAGATTGATAATAATATGGCAGAGCGGCGGATCAAACCCTTTGTGATTGGGCGCAAAAACTGGGTCATGAACCAAAATCCTCGTGGTGCTGAGGCCAGTGCTATTTTATATTCAATCGTGCAAACAGCGAAAGCAAACAACCTAGAGCCCTTTGCCTTTTTAACACACATTCTGACTGAGTTACCTAAGCTGGGCAGGCATTATGATGATGAGGCTTTAGAGCAATTGTTGCCATGGAATTTGACTGAAAAAATTCAGCCTTTAAATAAAGTGGAATGATACGTCAACGTGGGAAGTTTTGACGTATACGAATTACTCAAACCCTTTTATAATCGGTTGTTGTATTATCTCATTAGGCAGAAAATCATCCAGGCCGATGAAACAACGATGCGAGTGATCCATGATGGACGTGAGAATTGCCCTAAATCTTATATGTGGCTCTATCAAAGTGGCGGCTATCATTCCAAGTGTCCCATTGTTTTGTATGAGTATCAGCCTACTCGTGCAGGCCAACATGCCAAAACCTTTTTAACGGGGTTTTCAGGTTACCTGCAAACGGATGGCTTTCCCGGTTATCATATATTCGAAAATGAGAACAGTGAAGTCACTTTATTAGGCTGCATGGCACATGCTCGTCGCAAGTTCCATGATGCCTTAAAAGCATTACCCAAGAACAGTCAGAAAAAGCCTGGCATGGTACAAATGGCGATCAGTAAAATTGCTAAATTGTATGCGATTGAAAAACAAATCAAACCGCTCAATGCTGAACAACGTTACCTGATCCGTCAGGAAAAAAGCAAACCACTACTGGATGACTAAAAAAAAGTGGTGTGATGATAAAGTGACTAAAACAACAAAAGACAGTAAGTTGGGTGTCGCTATTCGTTATGTGATCAATCAATGGAAGTATCTGACTGTCTATCTTGAAGAGGGCAACCTCCAGATTGATAATAATATGGCAGAGCGGCGGATCAAACCCTTTGTGATTGGGCGCAAAAACTGGGTCATGAACCAAAATCCTCGTGGTGCTGAGGCCAGTGCTATTTTATATTCAATCGTGCAAACAGCGAAAGCAAACAACCTAGAGCCCTTTGCCTTTTTAACACACATTCTGACTGAGTTACCTAAGCTGGGCAGGCATTATGATGATGAGGCTTTAGAGCAATTGTTGCCATGGAATTTGACTGAAAAAATTCAGCCTTTAAATAAAGTGGAATGATACGTCAACGTGGGAAGTTTTGACGTATACACTTATTCTCTAGGCAAATTGTTGGCTGGTCGATGGATGAGCGAATGAAAGCCAAGCTAGTCAATGATGCTTTACTGATGGCCATATGGAAGCGTAAACCAATGGATGGATTGCTTTGGCATACTGACCGAGGTAGCCAATATGCCTCTGATAGTCATAGAAAAATATTGTCGGATCATAACATAATTCAGTCTATGAGCCGCAAAGGAAATTGCTGGGACAATGCTGTATCAGAGAGCTTCTTTCATAGTTTGAAAACTGAATTGACGCACCATTGTCGATTCAAAACCAGAGTAGAAGCAAAGCAGGCAATATTTGAATATATTGAGGTATTTTATAATCGGGAGCGACTTCATTCGGCTAATGATTATTTGTCACCAGTCGATTATGAATACAGCAGGAAATAGCTTAAATCGATTGATTGAAGAGGGGTAAAAGGCGACATAAATGCCGCCCATTACCGTTGACGGCCATCGGCTCCTCAGCCTGTGCCGTGAAGATATTGTAACAGGATCATTACCGTTGTGAAAATACCTTGGGTGAATGGAACGGCTCTATCGTTCCAGAGGGCAAAGCCCTTTCTCTTCATCTGTTTAAAGTTAACATGAGAAACTAAAATGATAGGAAATACAAAATGACAAAAATCACTTGAAACAGCCAAAAAAATATTTAGAAAACTGTCCGGAAAAGTGTTGACACATCAAATGTTGTAATAGTCGTTGCACACAAATAACCTTCAATGTTATTGTTCTCTACAGAGCTAACAATATTAGCTGACAGCTCAACAAAGGGCTCTCTGTTTAATAAAACATCAAGAATAATATTAGTGTCAAATACTATCTTCAAAGGTATTTTTCCTCTAAATGTTTTTTATAATCATTTTTATCAATATTATTGGAGTCTAAAATCCCAATTAATGACTTTGTGATGGGAGATATTCCTGATTTTCCGGCCTGTTGTGTCAACATGTGAAAGTAATCAGCTACAACTTGAGAAAGTGACTTATCATGTTGTTTTGCATAATCTTTTGCTTCTTGTATCAAAGAGTCTTCTAGTCTGAGTGTTAATTTTGTTTGCATAACTGAACCTCTTGACGTATCAAATAAATATAACTATACGCCAAAAGAAATTAGAAAACAACACGAATATATAAGATCAGGGATTTGTGTATATTTTGATCATAACGCCTAAATCACTGGGAAATTTGTCGTTGGCGTTTTTTCAGCCAATGACAAATTTTTCCATGTGGATTTTCTGGTTAGACTGTTCTATATTATGTAATAACATTTGTACTAACATAAAAGGCGTTGATGATGTTAAAAGTAAAAGTTACCTCAATTGGCAATTCTATGGGAATTTTACTGCCAAAAGAAGCTCTTATCAAGATGAAAGTATCCAAAGGAGATGCTTTGTATCTTGTAGAAAGTCCAGAAGGCTTCACTTTAACACCGTATCAAGAGGATTTTGAAAGCCAAATTGAAGCGGCTGAAAACATAATGAAACGATACCGAAATACTCTTCATGAGCTAGCTAAATGAGAGAACCTGTTTGGGTACTTGATGAAATTGTTGAATCAGTACACTCCATGCTTTTGGCAGAACATGGGGGTGGAAGTGGAATTCGAGATAAAGCTCTTTTAGATTCTGCAATCGCTAGAGCCAAACAAAAATTTAGCTATGATTCAGATGTTTCAATTTTTGATCTTGCTGCCGCTTATAGCTTTGGTATTGCAAAAAATCATCCATTTGTTGATGGAAACAAAAGAACAGATTTCACTATTGGCACTTTGTTCCTTGAAATTAATGGTTTCAAACTTAATGCAACTGAAGTTGATGCCACTGTCACTTTTGAAAATTTAGCAACAGATATCATTAACGAAAATGAACTGTCATCATGGTTCAAGAAATGCTGTATTAAAGTCTAACGCCGAGTTCACCAGACCGAAAAGTTACGTAGCTTTTGTGGCATTATAGCGAAGCGCCACAAAAGGTGCGTAATTTTTTGGGTCTGCGTGCAACGTTTCGTTAGGGCTGTTGGTTCCAAGAAATATCAACTTTACGATGCTGTGAAATACAATCTCGAAGATAAAGATTAATTAAGCTTTGATAAGGAACACCTGAATCTTCAGCCATGCTTTTGAAATAATTAATTACATCTTCACCTAGCCTCATTGTTACAGGTTTCTTTAGTTTTGATGCATATGGATTTTTACGTGACTTCATTTTAGACAAATCATATTCTTTTTTCATGATGTTTCACCTTGATACAGCTTTCGCTCTTTTGCGGTTGCTTTACGAGCTGATATGATTCGAATGAGATTACCTGAGTCTTTTTCACAATGACAAATAAGCAGTATTCGTGATTGATTGCTATGACCAAGTATTAGAAACCTATCTTCTTCTCCTGAATTTTCATCATCAAAGAATTGAATAGCGAAATCATCGTAGAATACTGACTGCGCCTCTTCGAAGGTTACGCCATGTTTTCTTTTGTTTGATGGTGCTTTTGAGGGATTCCATTCGAATTCAATCATAAATACATTGTATTTACATTAACAGAAATGTCAAGATGTGGTTTTATAGCCCTAACGCCTATTTCAATTGACACAGGGACAAGGAAAGACTTTGTAAAAAAAGTTTTCCTTTCAAATCCACTCGGTTTATTTTTAAAAATCGCTAAGTCCCTGAGATCCATTGCAAATTTTGGTTAGAATTTAATTTTGTGATGCAACTAGAAATAAAACCCCGACTCCAAACAATTGAATAAAAAATGGTTTTTTTGCAATATCCCAATGAAGTATTATAAAAACAAGTGCAACCGGACTTATTAACAGACAAGCCAAACCCCAAATAATTCCTACTTTAAAAGCTTCAATTAGCAACAGTATTCCACCAACTACAATAATAAATACAGCTATTAATGCTATAATTTCTGACATTTGTTATTCCTATTCCTATTCTTAAAAACGACTGTCATTTTCACAAGGAATACCATCATAATCACCATCCATTTTTGTATTTGGACAGTTATTATTAAAGAATATAGCTTCTGCTCTTGAATTCATTTGGCTACAGTATTGCCTTTCATCACATTTGAAACTTGAAATTCTACGATTTTTGGGTCTATCATTTTTATATGTTGTACTTGGAACTACTGTTAATGAGCCTTTAATTGGTTCATATCTTTCACATATGGTTCCTTTTGGCACGCTCCCATATATAACTTCACCATCTTTAGTAATGCATTTTTTTTGTTCTCCTAAATCAGAGATGCTTATCGAACTCTGAAAAAATGGTAAGTCATTTTGTTTGTATAGTAAGTTTCCGTACCATCCAATTATTAGAACTACGGTAATTATAATTATTTTTTTCATTTCTATTTTTACTTTAATCTAACGACCTAGCTCAGCGGCAGGCGAAAGTGGCGCGTATTTTTGCTTCGCAAAAATCGCGACGCTTTTGACTGTCAGCTGTAGCGTATTGTTGGACGAACCGCTATCGCGGAGAAAACAGCTCATCACTCTAATTTAGTGTAACCTCATAAATTACCGCTTACACCAATAAGCAGGTTTGTGTGATCTCTTCAAATAACAGAGGTTACAACCTAATGAAAACACCAAATAATAAACAATTCAAGCAATATTATGCATTACACTGCAAACATTTAAAACTTAAAGGCCTGCAACCCAAAACCATTGATGCATACTCCCGTGCCATTCGACGAATTGGTGAGTATTTTAATGGAAAACTAAACAATCTGACTGAAAACCAACTCATCGACTACTTTCATGCACTTCTAGAACGGCTTTCTTGGAGTGCCGTAAAGCTTGATCTCTATGGTTTAAAATTCTTTTATATTCATGTTTTGAAGAGAAATTGGGTTGATATTCCTATTATTAAGCCACCTAAAATCGTTCGTATCCCAGACATTATCACCATTGATGAAGCCAATAAACTTTTTCTTTCAACTCGCAAACTCAGTTATCGTGTATTGTTCTTCACCTTGTACAGCATGGGACTTCGATTGGGTGAAGGGCTTCGTTTACAAGTAGGCGATATTGATGCCATCAATTGTCGAGTACATATTCGCAATGCCAAAGGCAATAAAGACCGACTGGTTCCCTTGCCTACCAGACCGGAGTCTTGGCCACCCATGATCTAAACCCAGTGTAATACAAATAATAAGCTGAAACAAATGCTCATGGGATAGCATTACTTGAATATTGTACGTTTATATTCTATACTTTCCATTCAGCTGTCATCCCGATTAAATGGAGTTAATCAAATGTCCACCCCAAGAAGCCAACAAATCAGTCTTTCAGATACTATAGTGGACCCCGAAAACTGGACAATAGGTTAAGATATAAGAGCTAACCTAACGGGGAACAAAAAATGAGCACAAAAAGAAAAACATTCAACAACAAATTTAAAGCAAAAGTAGCCATTGAGGCTTTGAAAGGTCAAAAAACAGTCGCAGAAATTGCGTCAGAATTTGAAGTGCACACCACCCAGGTCAATAGCTGGAAAAAGCAGATGCTTGATGGTGCAGCCGATACTTTTTCAAAAAAATTAGAGAATAAAGATGCTGAACATGAAAAGGAAAAAGAACACCTGTACAGCCAAATAGGTCAACTAAAAGTAGAGGCTGACTGGCTGTCAAAAAAAGTTGAAGATGTTCAACTGAGTAGAGCAGAAAAGCGGTGTTGCATAGAAAAAGAGCACCCTCAGTTGAGCATCAAAAAACAATGTGAGCTTATCGGCCTGAACCGTTCAAGCTATTACTATCAACCTAAAAAGCCTCTGCAAAATAAAGATTTAACATTAATGAATTTGATTGATGAGTTGTACACAAAACATCCATTCTATGGCAGTCGTCAAATTCGTAATGCATTAAGATTGAAATGTTATAAAATTAATCGTAAAAAGTTCAACGGCTTATGCGGATCATGAACATGGTTTTGGCCACCCATCATTTGATATCAAATGATGGGTGGCCTTAACTGATGCTTTCTTCTAGTTGCTCCAATTAAGCCTAAAATGCCTGAAGCAAACAACCAAATTGTCGCTGGTGTAGGTACAGGTACAGCAGATACTGTATTAATGAGACCATAAGTGACATTATCAATTATTCCACCAGAACCTAACGGTAGAATTCTATTTCCATCAATTGCACTTGCTAGCCTGCTGTAGGAAACTGTTTTAAAAGTATTGGCCGTATCAACTATCCCAAAAAATTACTTGTTCCATCCCCTATAATGGCTTTAGTATTTCTGGATTGTGCATTTAAAGTAATTTTAGCCAATAAATTAGAACCATAATTAGAACCATCATAAACGCCAAAATCCAAACCAAAAGCATTAATTCCACTATCAAACTCAAAAGTGCCACTGCCACTTGTTGATAGGTAGTTGGGATTAAATCCTTGAGAAGTATTATTTCCACAATCAAAATTGTTTACGCATCCATATACAGATGTTGTGAATTTATAGCTTCCGCGATTAATACCAGATAAATAATTTCCTTGATGAATATTATCAAGGCCATCAATGGTAAAATTTGTAACAAAACTTTCAAAAACCGCTCGATCATCAAAAGTGATTAATGTGGCCTTAGAGTTAACAGAAATAGCTAAAAAAAATAGGGTGAGTAAAATTAGTTTTTGATTCATTTTCATACGATAATCCTTAATTTATATATAGTTATTAAAAAAAAGCATTAATTATGCCAATAATATTTATTTCTTTATTTTCAATTGGATAAAGAAAATTTAGTATTTAATGAATCTTTAATGTGTAAAAAAAATGGACAATGTTTTAAGTTCGAATTTTGATAGTTTTTGACCTAAAACAGAACATGGTTAAGGCCACCCATCATTTGATATCAAATGATGGGTGGCCTTAACTGATGCTCATTGGGTGGAATAATTATTTATTATGGATAAGGAAGTTCTTAACGAAACAAACTATGCAGCAGTTAACAGGAAATTATTATTGTAACGGTTGACAAGTATACATTTACTGTGAGGCAATGCAGATGGATATGTTGCTGTAAATTTTGCCCCCAGGTATGCAAAACACACGTCACACCCAGTTGACCACGCAAGCATTTATGGGTTTTGGAAAACTGTCTTTTTAGAATCAGAAGTTATGTTAAATGTTGTAGGGTATCCTGACGGTTGGATCGTATTCTGAAAAATCTTTAGTGTTTCTGGTGACCAGTAGTCGTTCGGAAACTAATGCAGTCGCATGAATAATTGCATCGGGTAGTTTTATTTTTCTGTTTTTTCTTATTTCAACAGCTTTAATACTGATAGGCTGATCCAGATTGATTGTCGTAAAAGTTTGAGACAGCCATTGTTCAATATTAATATGAGGGTTTTTGTCCCCACCTACCATTACTTCCATCCATGTGATTGTGCTTACTGCTTTATCTTTGAATAATTCAATCTCATCTTTGGCTGATTGAATGCCATTTAGATAATCAATAAGAATACAGGTATCAAATAAAGCTTTCACCATTCATCCCTAAGTTTTTCTTGATAGCTAAGCCCATCGTCACTTTTATTTTTCCATGCTCCAAAGGCATCAATATGAGGCTGTTTATTATTTTTAACAAATAAATCAATAGCTCTACGAATAGCTTCGGCTCTGGAAATGCTGAATTTATCACACAGCTCGGATAGAGAGTGTATTTGACCTTCGGGTATATCAACTAATGTTTTCATAATTTTTACCGATATATGATATCTATATAGTATATGCTTAATGTTATATGCCTTCAACTGCATTTAATGCCAATTATGTTAAATTGGCGCACCTAAAATGCGCTAAATGACCTGAAAAGACAGGTTTTAAACTATTATTTGTATCAAAAAAGCTGATTTTAGTTTAGCAGTTTTTATTAATTGATCAAAATGACGTTTTTTTAGTAAATATTATGTTTTTGGCCTAAACACAATGGTTTCATGGACTGTTGTCCCGTTTTATTGGAGAGATAATCTTCTGATACCTATACAACGTTGTACTCTAATAGTACTCATGAAATTGAAGAACCAAATTTACGTGTACGTATTCGCTAAGCTGAGTCTTTGTCTAAAAAGTTTCAAATGGACTAATGGATGGCGCTTATAGGACTTCACCAGTTTGTGCTGAAAAACGCACTCTAAAATGGTAAAAAAGCTCGAAATGTGTTATTTTTCGCGCTTCTAAATCATTTATTTATATCACATTATGTGGGGAAGCATACTGATGCCCGGTAAGTTGTATATTCAAACCTTTGGTTGCCAGATGAACGAGTATGACTCGGCTAAAATGGCTGACGTATTGCGTGAATCCCATGGTGTAGTGCAGGTGCAAGAACCTAAAGATGCCGATATTTTATTGTTAAATACTTGTTCTATAAGAGAAAAAGCTCAGGAAAAAGTGTTTTCCTTATTAGGTCGCTTTCGCCAGTTAAAAGAACTCAATCCTAATATTGTTATTGGAGTAGGGGGTTGTGTTGCCAGTCAGGAAGGGGAGTTGATTCGTGAGCGTGCACCTTATGTAGACTTGGTGTTTGGTCCTCAGACTCTGCACCGTTTACCGCAAATGCTGAATGAAGTCTCGACCATTCATAAGCCTGTGATTGATGTCTCTTTTCCCGAAATTGAAAAATTTGACAATTTACCCGAGCCACGCGCCGATGGACCTAGTGCCTTTGTCTCGGTTATGGAAGGCTGTAGTAAATACTGTACTTTCTGCGTGGTACCTTATACCCGTGGTGAAGAAATCTCCCGTCCTTTGGATGATGTGATTGCTGAAATTGCTTCCTTAGCGGGGCAGGGCGTTATTGAAGTCAATTTATTAGGCCAAAACGTTAATGCCTATCGTGGTGAAACCCATGAGGGTGATATTGCTGATTTAGCGATGCTGATACACTATATTGCCCAGATAGAAGGCATACAGCGAATCCGTTACACCACCTCACACCCCAATGAATTCTCCGACTCCTTAGTAGATGTCTATCGTGAAGTGCCTGAACTGGTTAGTTTCCTGCATTTGCCGGTACAAAGTGGCTCGGATCGTGTGTTGAGCATGATGAAACGCGGCCATACCGCTTTAGAATATAAGAGTAAGATTCGTCGTATCCGTGAGGCGAGACCGGATATTTACATATCCTCCGACTTCATTATTGGCTTCCCCGGTGAAACGGAAGCAGATTTTCAGGCCACGATGAAACTCATTGATGATGTACGTTTTGACCAGAGCTTTAGCTTTATCTATAGCCCCAGACCGGGAACACCAGCCTCTGCTTTGCCGGATGATGTACCCATGGCGGTGAAAAAAGAACGTCTGAGTCAGTTGCAGGCACGTATCAATGAATTTGCCCATGAGTATTCACAAGAAATGGTGGGTAGCGTGCAACAAGTATTAATACATGGTATTTCCAAAAAAGACAAGGCTGAAGTATCAGGGCGTACTGAAAATAATAGGGTGGTGAATTTTGATCCACAAGGGCAGGATTTAATTGGTCATATTATCCCAGTCAAAATTACTGCGGTTTATAGTAATTCATTACGGGGTGAGTTGGTTTAATGACGAAAATAGAAACAAGTTCAGCACAATTGGTGCTGGAACCCGTGGATAATCACCGTTTGGTGAATCTTTGTGGTCAATTAGATGAACACTTACGTTTAATTGAACGACGTTTGGCTGTACAAATTGCCAACCGCAGTAACCGTTTTAAAATAACCGGCAAGCCCAAAGACAGGGATGCGGCAATTTCGGTCTTAGAAATCCTTTATGAAGAAAGTGCTAATGGTATTCTTGACCCGCAGAGGGTGCATTTGTTCTTACAAGAATCAGGCATTGAAGCACAGCTAAAAGACACGGCTAAGGCGCATAAGCTCGAACCAAATGGTGAGCAAATTGATGATATTTCAATTTTAGCGGGGCGTAGTTTAATTAAACCACGCGGTACCAATCAACTGAGTTATTTACGCGGTGTTTTACAACATGATATCAGCTTTGGTATTGGTCCTGCCGGTACGGGAAAAACCTTTTTAGCGGTTGCCTGTGCGGTTCAGGCCTTGGAACGTGATGAAGTTCGACGTATTATTCTAACCCGCCCTGCGGTGGAAGCAGGAGAAAATCTGGGTTTTTTGCCGGGTGATCTATCGCAGAAAATCGATCCCTACTTACGTCCACTTTATGATGCCTTATATGAGATGTTAGGCTTTGAGAAAGTCAGTAAATTAATTGAACGCAATGTGATTGAAGTTGCGCCATTAGCCTTTATGCGTGGTCGTAGTCTCAATGAATCCTTTATTATTCTGGATGAGGCACAAAATACCACTCAGGAGCAAATGAAGATGTTTCTGACCCGTATTGGTTTTGGCTCAACGGCTATTATCACTGGTGATATCACCCAGATTGATTTACCCGGTGGTCGTCCATCAGGCTTAAAGCATGTGATTGAAGTGTTGGCAAAAGTGAAAGGCGTTAACTTCACCTTTTTCAATTCCAAAGATGTGGTACGCCATGTTTTAGTGCAACGTATTGTTGATGCCTATGAAAAAAATGACCAATTACAAGCCAAACTCGAAGAAAAAGATCACTCAAAAAATAACTATAGAAGTGACCACCATAGCAAAGCCAGACGTTCAGACCGATGAGTGATGACTTTAGCCTGTATCTGGATCTGCAAACTATCGTTTCTTCTGATAGCATTCCGGTACAAAGTAAAATGGAAGCATGGCTTAGACAAGCTTTGATTATCGAAGCAGAATCGGTGTCACTGCCTTTGGATGATGAGTATGAGTTAACCATTCGGGTTGTTGATAAAGAAGAAATTCGTGCTTTGAATGATACTTATCGACACATTGATAAACCGACCAATGTACTGTCTTTTCCCTACGAAGATTTATCCTTCGACTCCCCGATGGCTATTCCTTTGGAAGTTCAATTGCCTTTATTGGGTGATATAGTGATTTGTCATGATATTGTTATAGAAGAAGCAGCCGCACAAAATAAACTCCTTGAGGCACATTGGGCGCACATGGTTATTCATGGCTTATTGCACCTCAAAGGCTATGATCATATTGAGGATGATGAAGCAGAAATCATGGAAGCATTGGAAGTGAAAATCCTGCAACAGCTTGAGATTGCTAATCCTTATTTATAACTACCCACCTTGAATACCGCTGATTTTGCATGTTTCTATAGGCTCATGTAGAATTACCCATCATTGATAAGACACAGACAAGAACCGGTTTATACGAAATTATGAAAGAAGAACGACCCAGTAAGGCCTCTGCATTGAAAAGTAGGGGTCGAAAGCTATTACAATGGATTGGCAACACCTTGATTGGCGAAATCAGTGATAAATCACGTTTAATGGAAATACTGCGTGATGTTCAGTCGCGTAATATCATTAGTAATGAAACCCTCTCCATGATCGAAGGGGTGATGGAAGTGACGGACATGCAAGTGCGTGAAGTCATGGTTCCACGCTCACAAATGACCGTTATTGAACGCGATGCCAATGCGGATGATATTCTTGCCTGCATTATTGACTCCGCACATTCACGCTTTCCTGTCATTGGTGACAATCGTGACGATGTTGAAGGCATTATTCTGGCGAAAGATATGCTTAATTTCTTTGCTAAGGAAGATCATCATTCTTTGGACTTAAAAGAATATATGCGACCAGCGGTGTTCATTCCAGAAAGTAAGCGTCTTAATGTTCTGTTGAGGGATTTTCGGGCAAATCGTAATCACATGGCCTTGGTGGTCGATGAATATGGTGGCGTTGCGGGCCTAGTAACAATTGAAGATGTATTGGAAGAAATTGTCGGCGAAATTGAAGATGAGCATGATGTCGAAGAAGACAGCAATATCAGCTCTCATGGCGAAGGCATTTATACCGTTCAGGCGCTCACTGAAATTGATGAATTTAACGCCTTTTTTAAGTCTGACTTTAGAAATGACAAATTCGACACCATCGGCGGTATTATTATGAATGCCTTTGGTCACATGCCACAGCGTGGTGAAGAAATTGAGCTAGGCAATTTTCGTTTTAAGATCAGTCGTGCCGATCACCGGCGGATTCATAGTCTCAGAGTGATCCGTATTGCCGTCACAGGTCGCTCCTCTTAAGTGTCATGGGTATAGGGAATGATGACTAAAAGGAATACCATGCCTCTGCCCGCTTCTTACCCTGTTGACTCTTATTGTTCGCGAGCGAGTCTGCTTGAGTTTTTACCACAGCAATGGCTGGTTGTACTCACAAAGGGGTGGTCGTCCTGGTTTTTAGCGGCCTTGCTGGGAGCAATCATTCCCTTATCCTTTGCGCCATTTAATGTCCAATACCCATTTTTGGCCTATCTACTTTTTTTCCCCATCAGTTTATTTGTCTATCAAATATTACATAGCCATTCAGCCAAAGAGGCTTTTTATAAGGGCTGGGTGTTTGGCACTGCTTTTTTTGGCGTGGGCGTGTCATGGGTTTATGTTGCTATACATGATTTTGGTGCAGCACATTGGTCTTTGGCGGTGTTATTTACCAGTTTATTTGTTCTGATTCTATCCGTGTTTTACGGCTTTTTTGCCTGGAGTGTTTTTAACACCACTAAAAAGTTACAAGGCAGACATGATACAAGCCTGATATTGTTTTATGTGCCTTTGCTTTGGGTGTTATTTGAATGGCTACGCAGTTGGGTGCTCACGGGCTTTCCCTGGTTGCTTGCAGGCTATCCCATGATCGATACACCCTTGTCGGGGTATGCGCCTGTGGTGGGTGTTTATGGCCTATCTTTTCTGGTATTACTTGTAGCCATGTTATTGAGCTTGAGAATTAAGCCTATTGTGAGTGTGTCAGGTATGGCTTTAATTATTATTGGTGGGGTGTTATTAGGGCAGATTCAATGGTCCAAGCCTGTAGATGAACCTTTATCGGTCGCTTTAATTCAGGGCAATGTCAACCAATCAGTCAAATGGAATCGTCAGCAATTAGAAGCGACTAAAAAACTTTATGTGGCATTAAGCAAGCCACATTGGCAGGATAATGACCTGATTGTCTGGCCAGAAAATGCCATCCCGGTGTTTTATCATACCCTGGAAAATAACTTCTATCATCACTTGGATTTGCAAGCACGAAAAACGAATACGGAACTGGTCGTTGGCTTGCCGGTTTTTGATGATAAAACCGAGCAATATTACAATGCCATGACCAATTTTGGTGGTCAGCAAAGTTATTATTATAAAACCCATCTCGTGCCTTTTGGTGAATATGTGCCTTTGGCATCACTCATTCGTGGCATTGTGAAGTTCTTTAATATGCCGATGTCAAGCTTTAGTGCTGGTGAAGCCGATCAAGATGCGGTGACGGTCAAGGGACATAAGGCGGTAGTGACGATTTGTTATGAAGATGTTTTTCCACAGGATATGATGCAACAAATTCCCCAATCACAATTTATGATCAACTTGTCTAATAATGGCTGGTATGGTGATTCATTTGCACCACATCAACATTTAGAGATGTCACGTATGCGAGCCTTGGAAACCAGTCGTGATTTAATTCGCAGTACCACTAGTGGTATTTCTGCATTGATTGATGCCAGCGGCAAAGTTTTAGTCCAAGGGCCGCAATTTAAAGCAGCGGTGGTTAAAGGCAAGATTCAGCCGAGAACGGGCACGACACCCTATGTTTTTTGGGGTAATCATCCCATTATTTTATTGTTTATTATTGCTGCTCTTGTAATGTTCAGACAAACGAGAGGCTGATATTTTATCGGATGATAAATATTAACTTATGTCTGAGTCTGTTAGTGCTTTTAGTCTCCAACCCTGCGATGGCAAAAATAATTGCATCATATCAAGTTGAACTTGATGCGGTATGTACTAGCCAACAGAGTTTATTAGTGCTTAGTGGGGAGGATATTCCAGCTCTATTGAATGTGCCTTTGAATCATATTGCGCTATTAAACCGTCAGCAAAAAAAATATATTCAGTACTTTTTCAGCTTGATCAAAAAGATGAGCAAGGACGTTATATACTGGCTGAAATCAATAAAAATGCTTTGCCTAGAACGCTAATAAGCAAGCAAGATGAATTCGTTTTTAGAAAAAAAGATTTAGGACAACGCATTGAAACAGGTTTGGAAGTATTAAAACCTATTGAGCTAATTGAAGTACAAATTCTGCAAACTTCAGATGAGAGTGGAAGAGGTGGTTGGATTTATATTGCCATCGACCCACGGAATGAAAAAACCTCTTTTTTGTCCAAAGAAGTGTCCCCAGTAAAAAGTGGTCAAGAGCTATCGAATGACATTGAATATAATCAGCATAGCGATACACTGACAAGTTTGTTGTATAAAATGAGTTTTTCCCAAGAGAAGCCGTTTTTACTGAATGCTTTTCATTGGCGTTTATCTGCGAGTGAAGATCAGGAGAATCTTTGGAGTCCTGATGTAACAGACACCATGAAAATTCGTCACCTTGGACGCTTTTTAGGCTTTGCATTCAAACGTACTGATGATGACTATGATTCTCAATTGATTGCGGTTAAAGAAGGCCCTTTACGGGTCATTCGACGCACTGAAAATCATGTTAAAGTCTTATGGAAATTAAAAAGCCCCGCTTTGTATATTGATTATGTCATGATGCCTGATGGCTTTGTGATGAATAGCATGATTGATATCCCATTTAATTTATCATTTTTTTTTAGCGATCTCATCACCCTGACGACAATGGATTGGGACGATAGTGCAGAGCGACCTGCTTTAAAAGTGCTGGCTGAGCAGGCAAACTTAATTCTGCCGGTTAATGGCTATGATTCAGCCGATAAAATCGCTTTTAATGGGCTTCCTGAGCAACAGTTTGCTTTGAGTAGTGACTTAGGAAATTTTGCTGTGCGTCTGGAAATACCGGATGACTTTCCTATTCATTCACAATTATATTTAAAAGATGCTCAGGATGAAATTGATATGCCGGAAAACATTCCGGGTCAGTTTGGTAATGTGGGCTTTAAAACCACGGGCTGGGAAAATATTGATACCGAGCTGCACCATCTTAAATTTACAGTCTGCGTGGATAAACCATAAGTTCTGCCATCAAGCCTGTGAAAATTTGAAAGTTCGTAAGTTTTTATTTTCTCGGCTATAATCATAAATTAGTATTCATTAATAATACAGGTATGCTGTGGACGGTTTGGCACCAACATTTCATTTTTCTTATCAAGACTCGACGCTTGCAATCAAATTGCAGGGTAATTGGCTGCGGGATGCTGAATTTCCTGAGCACTTTGATGATGAAGTGTTGCAACAATTTAAGCAAAATTCAGAGTTGAATAAAGTCAGCATTTGTATGACAGAGGTCAGTGCTTGGAACTCAGCCTTATTGACCATGGTTTTATCCCTGAGCGAGCTTTGTGACAAAAAGCAAACTAAATTTGATGTCTCGCAGCTTCCCTTAGAAATGGTTCGCCTGATCAAATTATCCACGAAAATCCCGCCTAGACTAGGTGATGCACCACCCGCTAAAAACACCTCTTTTTTGCACAATGTAGGTAGTAATACCCTGGCATCGGTGAAAGAAGTGGGTGAAGTGATTCACTTTATTCGTGATGCGGGTGTGGCTTTTTGGGCCATGCTCAGAGGTAAAGCAATTTATCGTTCTTCTGATACTTGGCTCATTATGCAGCAAACAGGTGCTGAAGCCATGCCTATTGTGAGTCTGCTTAATTTTCTTGTCGGGGCTATTTTAGGTTATATCGGTGCCATGCAATTGGAAAAATTTGGCGCGGAAATTTTTATTGGCGATATGGTTGGCGTAGCGATGACCCGTGAGATTGCGGCTATTATTACAGCGATTATTATGGCTGGACGTTCAGGGGCTGCTTTTGCGGCACAATTGGGGACCATGAAAGTTAATGAAGAAATTGATGCATTAAAAAGCATGGGTATCTCACCGATGGAGTTTCTGGTCTTACCCCGCATGATAGGTATGATGCTGATGATGCCGTTATTGGCCGTTTACGCCAACTTCATGGGGATTCTGGGTGGTGCTTTAGTCGCTTATGGCATGCTCAATATTACCTTTGAGCAATATATTGATGTAGTGATAAAATCGGTTGGCTTAAATGATGTCGCTGCCGGTGTGTTTATGGCCACGGTTTTTGGGGTTATTGTGGCGGTCGTCGGTTGTCAAAAAGGCATGAGCTGTGGCAAAAGTGCCGAGGCTGTGGGTGCTTCAACGACAGCTGCCGTGGTTACTGCAACGGTGATTATCTTTATTAGTGCGGCTATTTTAACCGTACTCTATGGTGTGATGGGGATCTGATAATGACAGAGCAGACAATCATTTCCTCCCACATCACCAAAGATTGCTCGTATGAAGATGCCATTATTGTTGAAGATCTTACTATGGGCTATGATGGCAATATCATTCAACAGGATCTAAATTTTACCGTTAAGCGTAATGATATTTTTGTCATTATGGGCAATAGTGGTAGTGGTAAGAGCACCCTAATGAGAGCTATGACGGGTTTAAATCAGCCCTTAAAGGGCGATGTGTTTTATCATTGCGATAATTTACACAATGGCTTGTGGCAAGCAACTGAAGCAGTACAATTAAAAATTATGACGCAGTTTGGCGTCATGTTTCAGGGTGGCGCTCTGTTCAGTTCAATGACCCTACTAGAAAATGTTTCACTGAGGTTGTTACAAACCACACAATACAGTGCGAGTAGAATTCGTAAAATTGCCTCTTTTAAATTGTCGCTGGTGGGACTAAAGGGCTTTGAACATTATTATCCCTCGGAAATCAGTGGTGGTATGCAAAAACGGGTGGCTATTGCGCGGGCGATGGCGATGGATCCACCGATTTTATTTTTTGATGAGCCTTCAGCCGGACTTGATCCCCTAAGCTCAAAATTATTAGATGATTTATTATTGGAATTAAAAGACAGTATGGGCATTACAATGGTGGTAGTGACTCATGAACTCGACAGTATTTTTTCCATTGCCACCAATGCAATTTTTCTCGATCATGGACAAAAAACCATTATTGCCCGAGGCAATCCTAAGGAAATGTTAACCCATAATCATCATGAACAAGTTCAGGCTTTCCTCACTAGAGGAGTAAAACTGTGAATCTTACTATGAAAGAAGCGATGAGTAAAATATAATGTGGCTATACTTAACCGGACACACAACTTAAAATAACTAAAAGATAAAAAGTGTGACCTAAAATGAATGATCAAACAAAAAAACCGAACAAAAGCTATACATCAGAATTTAAAGAATCAGCTGTCAAATTAGCTAATGAGACGGATCAACCCGTTTCTCAGACTGCCAGGGAGCTAGGTGTTAATGTAAATACTCTACATACCTGGATCAGTAAATATTCCAAACCGGTGAAGACGGTAGCCAATAGAAGTGATGAACACATTTATGATGAAGTAAAACGTCTGAAAAAAGAATTGGCAAAAGTGATTCAGGAGCGTGATTTATTAAAAAGGCCACAGCGTACTTTGCAAGGGAAACTTTGTGAAGTACGCATGGATAACTGATCAGGCTAAAGATTACCCGGTAACGATTCTGTGCCGTTTTATGGATGTTTCCCGTAGTTGCTATTATGATTGGGTTAGCTCTCCTAAAACGGATAGAGAGAAAGAAAATGAAGCGCTTACTGAGCAGCTAAAAAACTGTTTGAAGACAGTCGCAAGACTTATGGAACCCGTCGTCTTAAAAGAAAACTGGCTGAAAAAGGCGTTCATATAAGCCGCCGGAGAATTGGTCGATTAATGAAAAAAGCCGGTTTGTTTTGTAAAACGAAGAGACGCTTTAAAGCGACGACTAATTCCAAGCATAATAAGCGTATATCTCCAAATTTACTGGAAAGAGAGTTTACTGTCTCTCAACCTGATCGCTACTATGTGGGTGATATTACCTATATTGCCACCAAGGAAGGCTGGTTATATTTAGCGGTTGTCATTGACTTATTCTCTAGGCAAATTGTTGGCTGGTCGATGGATGAGCGAATGAAAGCCAAGCTAGTCAATGATGCTTTACTGATGGCCATATGGAAGCGTAAACCAATGGATGGATTGCTTTGGCATACTGACCGAGGTAGCCAATATGCCTCTGATAGTCATAGAAAAATATTGTCGGATCATAACATAATTCAGTCTATGAGCCGCAAAGGAAATTGCTGGGACAATGCTGTATCAGAGAGCTTCTTTCATAGTTTGAAAACTGAATTGACGCACCATTGTCGATTCAAAACCAGAGTAGAAGCAAAGCAGGCAATATTTGAATATATTGAGGTATTTTATAATCGGGAGCGACTTCATTCGGCTAATGATTATTTGTCACCAGTCGATTATGAAATACAGCAGGAAATAGCTTAAATCGATTGATTGAAGGGGGTAAAAGGCGACATAAATGCCGCCCATTACCGTTGACGGCCATCGGCTCCTCAGCCTGTGCCGTGAAGATATTGTAACAGGATCATTACCGTTGTGAAAATACCTTGGGTGAATGGAACGGCTCTATCGTTCCAGAGGGCAAAGCCCTTTCTCTTCATCTGTTTAAAGTTAACATGAGAAACTAAAATGATAGGAAATACAAAATGACAAAAATCACTTGAAACAGCCAAAAAATATTTAGAAAACTGTCCGGAAAAGTGTTGACACATCAATAATATGGGTGTAGTTCCTTTAAAACGACAAAATTCATTACCCAAAGTTGTTAACCTCTAAAAAATCATAATTTCTTTTTTTTGACATTTTCTTATAAAACTTCCAATACATTTCAAAGTCACCACTGGATTTTAGTGAGCGTAATTTCAATACTGCTTCTGCTCCCTGCAGACTCCAACGAGCACCGGTTATATCAAGTCGGTCATTAATGAGGTGACTGCACCTTCAATAACGCCACTGGCAATAGGATAACCCGCTTTTAATGCGATGCCATACTGCAACCGCTCTTTATTTTTTAGTAAATAATCAGCACATTTATCAATATTTTCTCTACTTTCTATTTTCCGTCTTGTGGCACTGAGTCTGATCCCTTTGGCTACTTGTGAACAATGGCCATTAAGTATTTTGACTGCTCTTTCAGCTATCCATTCCTCAACCGCTTCGTCACCTTTATCAAAGAAGCACCAAGCTGCTTTCAGAGATATTCCAAGACATGGATAAAGTCCATTACAATAGTTGCTTTGATGCTCAGTTTCTTCATCACTTTTTTGATGAGTTTGATCTGGTGAGGTAAACCATCAATTAAAATAACCCATTCCCTCTTTTGTTTTGGATCTCTTTGTAGTGCTTCCTGAAATGCTTCCTCAATAACAGTTTCTGCCTCTCGCTCAACACTCGCCCAAACCCGCTTATTTCTAATGGGGGTTCGAAAAGAAACGACATTATCATCTTCTGCTACTTTCATAATAGATTCAGCAGCACGAATATGAGATTGTACGGTATAAACGGCAGCCACTTGTGCCATACGTTTTCGGTCTTTTTCTCTCCCTGACTCAGACGACTTTTGAGCTTCTTATTCTTCTGGGCATTTTTCTTTGTGCATTCTCTTAAACCTTCAGGTCGCATAACTATCCCTTTTCCATCAAAGGTTAAGACCAGAAAATCTGATGTTTTTTCGGGTTCAATAAATCGTTTTTCTTATAAAAACCTTCAAAATCCTGAGCAACATCTCTCACTATATTGAGGCACTGTCTTTTGGGCACATGACCAGCAGTTGTACTATCAATACTTTCAACGACATCATCGAATGAACCTCGAATGGCTTCTTTAGACACTCTGAAATAAATACCATCACTGTAACTGTTAGTTGATAAATTCAGTTCAGCATCAATAGGAAATAAACTGTCTTTATTTCTTTGACTATAACCATTTCTGGTGGCAGTGACCTGACCAAACAAACTATTCAGCGAACGATGGGTGTTTGTACGGACATAATTCAGCTTGTCTCCTGAAACGGTGTTAACACAGCTTCTTTTTTCCTCGTTGGCGGCTTTTAAATCTAGCCAGCCCTGCAGTAGTCGTCTTAAAATTTCCTGACCTTCCTTGTTAATAAAATCTTCTATGTCACCATGTTCACAATTTTTATGTTTATCTGTTTGTAATTGTTTAATCAACTGTTCAAGTTGATCCTGAGCACCAAAAAAGAATGAATAATCGTTTGAATTTAGGTATGCTATGTTCATGAGAGAGGTCTTTTTATTGGGTTATGAAACTAAGAAGCTTATAAAACAATATTTTGATCTTTCTCTTTTCATTTTTCAAGCATTAACTATTGAATTTATTGTTTATTTTCATCGTTTTAGAAGATCTGCACCCAAATAATATGAGCATAAAAGCTAATCCATCCGTTGTGGGTGGTTTTGTTATTGGCGCAATCATTTTAGTGGTTGTTAGTTTTTTGGTGTTAGGGTCAGGTCGATTATTAAAAAATGACATGCGCTTGATGGCTGTGTTTCCTGGCACAGTGAATGGCCTGCATGTTGGATCACCAGTACTTTTTCGGGGGGTGAATATTGGCTCAGTAGTTAAAATTGAGTTATATCATAACCATAAGACACAACAGAGTTTAGTGCCTGTTTATCTGGATCTTAAGCAAGAAGTGATGGAGTTAATGATTCAGGGTGACGATGCCTCTAGCCTTACAGAAGAGCAGGCATTGAAGTTGATGGTTGATTTAATTAAACAGGGACTTCATGCACGGCTTACCTTAGAAAGTTTGGTTTCGGGCAGACAAAATGTAGAATTTGAATTTGATCCAACCTTACCGATTAAGCTCACCGGTATTGATAAAAAATATCTTGAAATCCCAACGTCAGAATCTGATTTTAATAAATTGCAAAATTTATTTAAGAGCATTCCACTTAAAGAATTAACGGATGGTTTGATTGTAACAGTGACTGAGCTGAATAAAATGTTTGCCAGTAAGGATAGTCGAGAAATATTTAATAATATTAATGCCACTATTATCGGTAGCCGAAAATTTATTGATAATCTCAATGAACAAGTTGTTCCACTATCTCAGTCTACTCAACAACGCCTAGCTGAAGTACAGGTGTTGCTACAAAACACTGAACAACAGTTGACTAAAACCTTATTGGAACTCACAAGCTTGTCCATGAATGTGAATGAGAAACTGACAAATTTAACAGAATCTGCAACCACTGCATTCGATAAAAGTGAAGTGGTATTGGATAATATGAATGCCATTGTTGATAAAAAAAGTACCACCCGAACTGAATTAGAGCGAAGCTTAAAAGAACTTTCACGTGCGGCTAAATCCATGCGGGTTTTTACCGAATATTTAGAGCGTCATCCTGAGGCAATTATTCAGGGTAAAAAATATTAAGCAATAACGCTGTTCTATCGAGTTGAAAAGAGAAAATATGATGAATAAATTAAATCTGCGCCATGTCCCATTAGTTCCAATGCTATTATTGCTAAGTCTTTTTATTAGTGCTTGTGGGACATCACAAAAAACAGATTTCTATCAATTAGAGGAACGCAGTGCGCTATCCTTGATGGACATAGAAAAGGGGGCTGTCATTGGTGTGGGTCCTATTAACCTGCCTGAATACATTAATCGTCCGCAAATTGTGACCCGATTATCTAAACATCATTTAAAAGTTTCGGAATTCAATCGCTGGATAGAACCCGTGAATGATAGTGTGAGACGCTTATTGGTCATTAACCTATCAAATAACCTTAATTCCAATCGTGTCTATAGTATTCCGGGTTATGACCGAGCACAGTCGCTGGATTTACGCATTGGTATTGATGTGGGACGCTTTGATGGGCAACTCGGCAAAGACGTTTTATTAGAAGCCCGCTGGAGCCTGTATGATAAAAATGATAAAGCTATTCTAACTAAGGTGTCATTGATTAGCATGCCTGCTAATGGTCAAGATTATTCTGCACTGGTTTTGGCAATGAACAATGCTTTGCAGGCATTGGGTGAAGAAGTGTCACAGGCAGTGGCCAAACATCTGGCCAAGTAGTTATTGTTATGAAAATCTTAAACATAAAATAGAGTTTTATATTGATGGATTTAAAAGTATTGATGTTAAAAATAATTATTTTATTATTAGTTCCTGCGCTTAGCTTTTCTCACTCTTTGAATTCTGTTTTCAAGCAAGTTAATCCCACTGTTGTGGTTGTTCATATTGAAGGTGAAAATTCCAAGTTTAAAAAAATATCCAGTGCAGAAAAAAATAGCTTGGTAAAAAAAGATATTGGCTCTGGCGTTGTGATTAGTCAGGATGGAAAAATCATGACGGCTTCTCATTTGGTGCATTCTGCGGATAAGCTCAGTGTGGAGTTTCTTAATGGTGACTTGATTCCCGCTCGTGTACTATCCTCTGTCCCTCATGCTGATGTTGCTCTGATTCAATTAACCCGTTTACCAAAAAATCTACAAGTCGCCCCATTAGGCGACTCAGATAAAGTGTTAGTGGGGGATGATGTTTTTGTCGTGGGCGCACCCTATGGTTATAGTCATACGGTGAGCAAAGGAATCGTCAGCGCTCGTTATAAACCCGGTGATACGAATATTGAATTAAAATCCAGTGAACTCATACAAACCGATGCGGCCATTAATCAGGGGAATTCCGGTGGCCCGATGTTTAATGAAAAGGGTGAGGTGATTGGTATCGTGAGTCATATTATTTCTCGCTCAGGAGGTAATGAAGGGCTTGGCTTTGCAGTAACATCTAATATGTCAAAACGCTTGTTGTTGGAGGAAAAGCCTGTTTGGAGTGGCTTGGATGGTATTATTATCAGCAATTTGACTCAGGCGCTAAATGTGCCTCAGCCTGCGGGATATCTGGTACAACATGTTGCACAAAGCTCTATCGCCGATAGAATAGGTATTCGTGGCGGTTCGATTCCTACCAAAATTTATGACACTCAATTTTTATTGGGCGGTGATGTGATTCTTGAAATGTTGGGTATTACCATTGAAAATAATCCTGACTCATTTAAAAACATAAGAAATAAACTGGCAGCACTGAAATATGGAGACAAGGTGACAGTGAAACTCTTACGGGCTGGAAAAATTATTCATTTATCAACAAGGCTGAAAAATGAATATTGATATGACACTAATTAGTGTCCACCCTACGATTATTTATATAAAAAACCTATTTACGGATAGGCACTAATTATCTAAAATCATGAGTCATAATGGCCTGGAGAGAGAATACCGTTGGCATCAATGGCTTGTTTAATGCTAGCTATAAACTGTTGATAATCCGCTTCGGGCTCTGGTAAACCCTGCATAGAATGTATGCCTAATCGATAGGGATAATAACCTGCATCAGTGAGTTGTTTGAATAATTCATCATGGCATTGTTGTGCTCGCCTATCCTCACCTTCAATTTCCCTATCATAAGAAAGCGCTACCACACAATCCATTGTTCGTTCGGTAATAAGCGTAATGGAAACGGCTGGCTCAAATTGGTATTTGCTAAAAACCGCTTCAACCATTGACCATATTTCTAATGCATATTGTCCATCAGTGGGCGCTACGGGAGACAGCCACATCAAACCACAGGCATCTTGTTCGGGAGTGTTTTTTCTTGTCGTTTCTTTGGCATTATGTCTGGTTTTGCGCCAATAAGTGCTGGGGATCATCGCATTAGTGGGCACGCCTTTGGTGAGTCCGACCACGGGTTTAATGATTTTCAGCATCTCTGATAAATTGATCCCAGTGAGCCATTGATAAGGTTTCTGTATAGCTTCGGCAAATTTTAATAGACGATCATCAATGAAGCGTAACTTTTTTACCTTGCCTTTTAATTGTTTTTTTATCAGCTTACGAGCCAAGGCCACTTGAGCTTTACTACCATATAAAGCACCTGAGGCATTCCAAGCACCAAAGTCCCAGGTTTTAGAAAGTTCTTTAAGGTGAGCTTTAGAGAGTGGTGTTTTATGTTCAGTTTTGTCCCAGGGATATGAGCCGATTGATTGCAGTACTTTATAGTCATTGGCAATGTGCATAGCAGAGTTGATTGTGCCATTGAGTCGTAAGGGTCTTAATAAATTGACCACCTCAGCAAGCTGCTCATGCTTTTTGACACTAAAATAAAAGGTCTGGGAGTATTCTGGTGCGGGCATTAGCCAAAGAGTAATTTGGGTGATAATACCGAAATTAGACTGGGTAAATAAGCCATCAATATAAGGACCTACGCCCCATTTATAAACGCCTCTGGCCTTGGCGTTGGGAAAACGGCCAAAGCCGGTGTGAATACAATTGCCATTGGCAAGTACGACCTCCATGCCGCCAACCTGAGCAAAGTGATCACCATAGGGGGTGTGGCCAAAACCTCTTTCGGCAATGTTCCCTATTAGGCTATGGTGAGTAAAAGAACCCGTTGCATCCATCCATAAATTTGATTTGTCCGCTTGCAAAAACTGATAAAGCTGTGCTTGTGTGACCCCAGGTTCAATTGTAATGTGTGCCAGCTCGGCATTAAAATCAACAATATTATTCATTCTTTTTAATTCAAGAATAATGCAATTGTTAGCACTGGGAACTTTAGAGCCGTAACCCACATTCAAACCGGTGCTGACAGGATAGAGTGGCAGGTGAAATTCATTGGCTATTCGTAAGCACTGCTGTACTTGTTCTCTTGATGCAGGTTTAACAATGGCCAGTACTTTATTATCGGTCTGATAGGTGGCTGTTTCATAATTGTTACGAATAGTTTGTTCAGTGATGACAGCATCACTGCCCAGCAGTTCTTTGAATTTTTGAATTGCTTGCGTGAAATTATCAGACATAGGGAGTTCTCAGTTAAAATAATGTCAATGCTACTATTTTTATATTATTTTTTCTGCTGAACCGCAAGCAAAATGGTTATTGCCACCAAGTGGTTAAAAAGGGTACGTAGGTTATTAATAATAGCCAGACTAACATAATGAGCAAGAAGGGGAAGGTGGCTTGAAAGAGTTTCAAAATTGGTTGTTTAAAACGCTGACTGGCAATAAATAAATTAATGCCTACGGGTGGGGTCATATAACCAATTTCGAGGTTGGCAAGAAAGATAATACCCAAATGTACAGGGTCAATATTATAGCGTAGTGCGAGTGGCATAATGAGGGGCACGACGACGACGATAGCAGAAAAAATATCCATCATGGCGCCAACCACCAATAGAAATAAATTCAACAACAATAAAAATTGCAGTGGACTACTGACAAATTGTTCGACAAATTCTAATAATTGCATCGGTAGCTGCGAATCGATCAGTAAGTTAGTGAGACCCATGGCCATACCCAAAATGATTAAAATACTGCCGACGAGTGTGGTGGTATCAATAAGGATATGAGGTAGATCTTTTATAAGATTAATTTTTTTACTGATCACTGTTTCAACAAATAAGACATAGGCGGCTGTGAGAGCCGCAACCTCGGTAATGGTAACGAAGCCACCGAAGATGCCGGTAAAAATAAAAATGGGTAAGAGTATGTCCCAGATACATTCACGAATGGCTTTGAGCGTTTCGCGCATGGAAAAATCTTGAGTGGGAATATCAAATTTAGGGGCAGAATAGATGCTGTAGATTGAGAGCATCACTAATAGCACTAGGCCGGGTATCATGCCGGCCACAAATAACTCATCAATGCTGACACCGGAGACAATGCCATACAATAAAATAGCCATACTGGGTGGAAATAAGAGTCCCAGTGAACCGGAGGTAGTTAATAAGCCCAGACAAAATTTATGACGATAATGGGCGTGTTCCAACATCGGATAAAGCAAGGCGCCTAGGGCAATAATCGTTACCCCTGAAGCGCCGGTAAAAGCAGTAAAAGCAGAACAGGATACGATGGTGACTATCGCCAATCCGCCGGGCATCCAGCCCAGTAAGGCATTAAATAGTTTAATCAGGCGCTTGGTGCCATCGCCAGCGGCTAGGGTAATGCCGGCAAAGGTAAACAAGGGGATGGCAATTAAATTGGGCTGCGAGGCGAGGCGATAGATTTCGATAATGAGACCTACCGGATCGAGATCAGCGGAATAACTGGCGACCAAGCCTCCAGCACCCATGATGGCAAATAGGGGCGTGCCTAATATGGCCAGCAGAATTAATACAAGAATAATAGCAATCATAAGTTCTTTTAACGTATCTCAGAACAGGAGGGACAGTGTTCTTGTGGATCTTTGGGTCTCTCTTCTAAAATACGTTCTTGTTCAAAGCCGGTGATGGTGAGTAATAATAAATGCAGAGATAAAATAGAAAAACCAACCGGTAAAATTAAAGCCAGATAAACTGACCAGCGTTCATTGGACGGTGCATATTCATATTCATCCAGCCAAAAACCAACGGCATTCCAGGCAAAAATAGCACTGATAATTGCACACAGTAATAATACCGGACGGATCAGTTTTTGTTGTTGCTGTTTGTTGAGTAAGGGGACGAGAATATCTATTTTTATATGGCGGTTTTGTTCAGAAACTAAGGCAGCGCCCATAAAAATAATAAAGAGGATTAAATGGCGTGAAATGACATCCATTTGTGAAAAACCGGTATCAAAAAAATTACGGGCAATGATTTGTACGATAGCGAAGATCAATAATAATAATAGGCTACCGGCTGCGACCAGTTTTTCAAAAACAATTAAGCTGTGTTTTATTTTAAAAAGTATTCTGAGCCAGAGAGGCATTATTCTTTACCGCTTGTTTTACTAAAACTAAAGTTGCTAAAATTATAGTTGCTAAAATCATTTTGATTGGGCACGAAACTCTTCTAATAAAGTCGTAGTCCGGGTGAACATTTTTTTGGAAATATAATCAGACTCAATGAGCTTTGCCGCTGCTTTATTTCTCACCTCGATCATTTCTTGTTTTTCCTTTTCGTTCCAGTCCCACATGAACTTAATACCACTTTCTTTGAGCAATATTTTGCTTTGCTTATTATCACGACGCGTAATACGGTTAATATTTTGCCCCGCAATCTTGCCGGTTTCTTTTAATAATTTTTGCAGATCATCGGGGAGCTTCTTAAAAAAGCGATTACTGACCACTAAGCTACCAATGCCATTGGTCATAGCGATGTTGGTGGCGTAGGAAAGTTTGGTATGCCATTGCATGGTTAATGCGCCAAAAGTAGAGTTATAAACCGTATCAATGCTGCCATGTCGGGCTGTTAATTGGGTATAGACATCAATAATTGAGAGTGGCACAGGTGAAATACCGGAAGCTTCAGTAAATGCTTCGCCCACGGGGTCGCCCTGCCATAGCCAGATGCGTCTTTTTTGCAGATCGGCTAAGGAATTGATGGGTTTTTTAGAGAAAAAGTGAATACTGCCAATTTCTGGCCAGCCTAATAATTCAAAGCCCTTATAACGAAACCCAGCCTCAATTTCTGGCATGAGATGTTCACGCACATAATCGGATTCATCGGTGTTTTTGAATAAAAAAGGCATTTCCAATACCCGTGCCGACGAATAAATCCGGCCAATGCCGTAGCCAGTGAAGAATGCGCCTTGTAATTGTCGGCTGCGAATTTTTCGTAAAACATCGGGCTCATCACCCATCACACCGCCAGGATACATTTTAAATTTAAGGCGGCCATTACTTTTTTTGTAGACTTCGGCGGCCCAGCGATCAATTTCTTTCATCCAGGCCGTATCAGGTGGCACCAGGGTGGCAAATTTAAAGGTGTATTGTGCTTTGGCATGAATCGTTGCTGAAAACAGTATACTAAAGAATAGTGCTAATACAGTTACATAACGCATAGGGTATCGTTTTAAAACCATTGCTCTTCCTTGTTGAGTAATAGGGAAGCCTTATATTTGGATATTTGATTGATAAGTGCTTGTTCCGGATAAAGCGCATCATCTGCTTGTTGAATTTGGGTCAATAAATCATGGAAAGCCTGTTGATTAAAACGCTGTCGCTCCAGATATTGCGCCTGTAATAAATTAATAATGAGTAGCTTGTTTTGCGTGGCCTTATTGGCCGCCGCAAAGTGTTGTTCTGACAAGGCGAAATTGCCGCCAAGCATAGGGGACTTACTGCCATAATACACCCCGAAAAAGACATGAGCGCCGCTCATATAATAATTTTCATCCAGTTCCAGTACTCGCTGCATCAGCATCACGGCCTTAGGTAGCTGTGCCAGATTGCGGGCTTTATCTCGATTTAAGTCAATGGATTTTGCCCAGCATGAAGCTGCCCAAAAGAGTGCCGGTACAGCGCTTTTACCCAGCTTGTCGATACGTTGTTGTAAGTCATTAAGTTCGCCATTGAGCATTTTATCGGTGATGCCATGGTCAGCTAAGAGCTGCTTCGCATGGGAAAAACCTTTGTCGTACAAGGCGGCTGCTCGCTTAGGATTGGCTTTGACTGCTAGGCCATTCTTCATAAAGCCATCTTCAATAAAGCCAAAACCATAGCCATAATAAGCTTGGGCAGCATAGAGGCGTAGCTCTTCATTGCCGGGATCATTGACTATCATACCTTCGATGAGGCTTATATTAGCTGGCAAAGCCGCCTCCGCAAGTTCCAGATCGCTCTGCTGGTTCATGGCGATAATGCCACCTTCAATCATTGGCATTGAGGCACGTACTGTCAATTGCCCCATCGTGCAAGCGCCCAATTGGGTCACGATAAAAATGGCAAGACTGATTTGTAGATATGTTTTCATATAAATTCTGGTTTATTCGTTTGAAGTGCTTGAGAAAAAGCCCAAAAATGGGAAAAATGCTAGCAAAGACATGATAATTAAAGAAACTAAGCTATATAAGTAAAAACTAATGCTAAACGATTGTCTTTAAAGCTAAAATCAGGATCAAAACTACAGTTCAAGGATATGAGAGTCAGCCTGATTTTGCAATAGCTATACAGTACTTCTTTTGACTTTAATCAGCTAGATTGAATAGTCTCGTTATTATGGCGGTGATGAATTTGTCTTTTTTGTTCCGCTAAAATAAATTGTTCGATATACATTTGTGTCTCGGGAGTGATATCTATAAATTGACAGCAACAAGTAGTGCCTCGTATTTGTATCACTTGCACATTACAATGTAATTCAATTGTTATTGTTTCTGGCTTTTTAAAGGCAGGTAAACGGAAGGCTATGCTTAATTGGCTGGTATTTTTATAAGCCCCGGAAGTAACCATTTCATCACTTATGGGCGCAAAGGCCATACCCATAAAACTGATATCAACAAGCTTAAACTCTTGTGCTTTATGATGCACAATAATATCGTTGAGGGGCTGTATGCGAATCCCCTGACGGCGCTCATCCTCATCTAATTCAATGATAATTTCATCATCATTGCTCTTCTTTTTCCAGAACAAACTCCACCCTCCTGTTTTGTGCACGACCTTGTTCAGTCTCATTGCTTGAAAGCGGAAATAAATCCGCATAGCCCGTTGCTGACATGCGTACGGGATCGATTCCCTCATCAATAAAAAAGCGTAATACGGTTGTTGCCCTAACGGCGGATAGTTCCCAATTTGAGGGGAATCGAGACGTGGCTATGGGGGTATTATCGGTATAGCCTTTGATATCAATATTATAGTCAGAATATTTTTGAAATAAAGCCCGAATATCATCAAATATCGGCACCGCACCATCAAATAGCTCGACATCACCGGAGGGGAATAATATGGTTCCCTTGATGCGTATGATGATGCGTTCACCCTCGGTATAAACATAAATATATTCACCCAGACGCTGCTCCTGAATCATGCTTTGGATATCATTGATCAAAGCTTCTTTGTCTGAGTCCTTGGGCTTAGCGTCCTCTTGCCCCTCATCCATGCCGGGTTTGGGGATAATAGGATCAATTTTGGATTCTGTCTGAGGTAAAACTTGTTGTATAACGATCTGGCTAGCCATGGGATTATTCTGGTTTAAAGCAATTTGAATTGAAGATAATACCGACTTAAACTTCTCCTTTTCTACCGAGGAAATAGAAAACAGCAAAATAAAAAAGACCAGCAAGAGTGTGACCAAATCGGCAAATGTGACCATCCATGCTGGCGCACCTTCTTCTTCGGCAATTTCATCAATATTATTTTCTTTATCATCAGCGGCAAGCGTGTCACTAAAATCACTGAATTGCTGTGGCATTTGCAAGTTTTCAGTGGCAGAATTTTCCGTCTCCTGAGTCACCATAGACTAACCCTTCTTCTTGCTGGATTTTTTAGAGCCACCCATTGAAGGTCGCTGATTTCGGGGTAGATAGGAGGATAATTTTTCATAGACAGACAGTTGATTATTGTCTTTGAGAATACAAATTGCCCCTTCAAACATAATTTCCAGATTAATGACTTCAAACATTAATGTGGCTATACTTAACCGGACACACAACTTAAAATAACTAAAAGATAAAAAGTGTGACCTAAAATGAATGATCAAACAAAAAAACCATAAAAGCTATACATCAGAATTTAAAGAATCAGCTGTCAAATTAGCTAATGAGACGGATCAACCCGTTTCTCAGACTGCCAGGGAGCTAGGTGTTAATGTAAATACTCTACATACCTGGATCAGTAAATATTCCAAACCGGTGAAGACGGTAGCCAATAGAAGTGATGAACACATTTATGATGAAGTAAAACGTCTGAAAAAAGAATTGGCAAAAGTGATTCAGGAGCGTGATTTATTAAAAAGGCCACAGCGTACTTTGCAAGGGAAACTTTGTGAAGTACGCATGGATAACTGATCAGGCTAAAGATTACCCGGTAACGATTCTGTGCCGTTTTATGGATGTTTCCCGTAGTTGCTATTATGATTGGGTTAGCTCTCCTAAAACGGATAGAGAGAAAGAAAATGAAGCGCTTACTGAGCAGCTAAAAAACTGTTTGAAGACAGTCGCAAGACTTATGGAACCCGTCGTCTTAAAAGAAAACTGGCTGAAAAAGGCGTTCATATAAGCCGCCGGAGAATTGGTCGATTAATGAAAAAAGCCGGTTTGTTTTGTAAAACGAAGAGACGCTTTAAAGCGACGACTAATTCCAAGCATAATAAGCGTATATCTCCAAATTTACTGGAAAGAGAGTTTACTGTCTCTCAACCTGATCGCTACTATGTGGGTGATATTACCTATATTGCCACCAAGGAAGGCTGGTTATATTTAGCGGTTGTCATTGACTTATTCTCTAGGCAAATTGTTGGCTGGTCGATGGATGAGCGAATGAAAGCCAAGCTAGTCAATGATGCTTTACTGATGGCCATATGGAAGCGTAAACCAATGGATGGATTGCTTTGGCATACTGACCGAGGTAGCCAATATGCCTCTGATAGTCATAGAAAAATATTGTCGGATCATAACATAATTCAGTCTATGAGCCGCAAAGGAAATTGCTGGGACAATGCTGTATCAGAGAGCTTCTTTCATAGTTTGAAAACTGAATTGACGCACCATTGTTCAAAACCAGAGTAGAAGCAAAGCAGGCAATATTTGAATATATTGAGGTGTTTTATAATCGGGAGCGACTTCATTCGGCTAATGATTATTTGTCACCAGTCGATTATGAAATACAGCAGGAAATAGCTTAAATCGATTGATTGAAGAGGGGTAAAAGGCGACATAAATGCCGCCCATTACCGTTGACGGCCATCGGCTCCTCAGCCTGTGCCGTGAAGATATTGTAACAGGATCATTACCGTTGTGAAAATACCTTGGGTGAATGGAACGGCTCTATCGTTCCAGAGGGCAAAGCCCTTTCTCTTCATCTGTTTAAAGTTAACATGAGAAACTAAAATGATAGGAAATACAAAATGACAAAAATCACTTGAAACAGCCAAAAAAATATTTAGAAAACTGTCCGGAAAAGTGTTGACACATCACATTGTACGTGATTTCAACTTGCCAGCAATGGGAATAAAAATAACTGTGGCCAATAATGAACCATAAAATGTGGTCAGTAAGGCCACTGCCATTGACGGGCCAATGGTTGAGGGATCATCAAGCGTACTCAACATTTGAATAAGACCGATCAAGGTGCCTAACATGCCAAACGCAGGAGCATAAGTGGCCATTTTTTTAAACACATCCTGAACATTGAAATGTCGTGCTTTCATGGAATTAATCTCCGTGCGTAGGACATGACGAATCATTTGTTCATCGGAGGCATCAGCAATTAAATTGCAGGCACGTTTTAAAAAAGGTGAATTGGTTTTAACTTCCGACAGAGCCAGCAAACCTTTTCTACGACTGAGTTGTGTGAGTTGCAACATGGTTTGAATCAATTGCTCAGGCCGTTGTTTGTTGGTGCCAAAAACAAAGGCCGCACTTTTAAAGGCAGTAATAATATCTTTAAGAGGAAAGGTCAGTAAGGTGGCAGCAATCGTGCCACCAAAAACAATCATCATACCCGGCACATTGATGAAGGTTGAGGCATTGCCACCGAGTAATATGGCAGAAACAATCAATGCAAACCCCGAAATAATACCAATTAGTGAAGCAAAATCCATAGCAATGAGTGCCTAAAATGTGTGAGACCGAGGGCGTTGAGATGCTTTAATTGTAGACCAGATAAATGGATAGGCAAGGTGGGGATAAAGGGAGAGGTTCTTCGCTCATTTTTATTGACTTATCAGCAAGTAACACCTATAAATTAACAGTAGTACAAATTCCCCTGTGCCATGATAGATCTTTGTAAATTAAAGGAATTGTTGTTAATGAGTTTGAAGTTTTGGAATTTTAACTATTGGAAGTTGAACTATCGTTGTTTAAGATTATCACTTTTTTTGACCAGTTATTTAATAATAAGTATGGCACATGCAGACAGTATACAAGCTGATCGACCTGGGTTCAGCACGGGTACCTATACCGTAGCGCCGGGCTATAGTCATATTGAAGTTGGCTTACAATATGATAAGGGCAATAATATTGGTGAGCGAGGCAGTTATACCGCACCCTTATATTAAACTATAGAATGGGGCTGACGGATGAAACCGAGCTTAATCTTCTATGGGATGGTTGGAATAAAAGCAATGGTGATTCTTCTTTGACCAATGGTGACTTAATGCTGGGCTTGAAACAACGCATCGTGACCAATGAAGACTATAATATATCCTGGTTGGGCTTTGTTACGTTGCCTACAGGCACTCGAAGTAATGCTCAGCATTTTTCCCCGTTTATTGGTTTACTCTGGGATCGTACCATTACAGATAATATTTCTTTATTTGGCACTTTACAATTGGTCTCTTATGTTGAATCCAGAGACCGAAAAAACCAATTTCAGCCAGCGATAGGCTTGTCCTATCAGCATACTGATAAATTGGGTAGCTATGTAGAAATATACAGTGATATTGCTATGAATACGAGTGTTGCACCGGCGAGCGTGTTTGATGCAGGACTTACTTATTTGTTAACGGATTCAATACAGGTCGATTTTAATTTTGGCCTAGCAACGGATCGTCGCTCATCTGATTTTGCAGGCTTTGGTTTTGCCATACGTTTCTAGGTTAATGGCTGTGTCAAACTTCACCCATAATATTCATCGTAAATTGTTTACTCAATAATCTATTAAGGTAAAAGTATCAATCAGTCATGAGCTTAAGTAATAAAATAAATTATATACAACAAGCATGGAATGATTTGCGTATTGGTGCACGCCTGACAATCGGTGTGAGCACCATCTTATTTCTCACCGTTGTTGTTGGTCTAGTGGGTTGGGTCACGCTGGAATCTCAGTCTCGCTCACAAATTTTAGCCAATCAGGCGATTGATTTAGTCAGTGCATTACGTGCTGCACGTCAGGACGAAAAAAAACTATATGCTCAGTGGTGATGCCATCCATATTAAAGAAACGCTGGAAGGCATAGAAAATATCCGAAAAAATGCTGAAAGACTCAAGTCTGACTTAGAAAAAGAATTACATGCGATGCTGAATGATTTATTAGCTGAGCGGGATAACTATCAAACTGAATTTGAAAATTTTGTTGAATTGAATTATAAAAAATCGCTCAGCTTAAAAGAGATGGTAAGTCAGGGACGAGAACTGGAAAATACGGCGGTTATCTTACGTGATGATCAGAAAAAAGAATTGCAGCGTCTGGAAACTTTGGCCGTTACCTCATCCGATGAACGCCAGGAAAAAGAGAAAAAGCGGATGATGCTAATCGCATGATTAAGCTGATGGGTGAAGCACGACAACAAGAGAAAAATTTCCTGCTACGCAATAATCCGCGTTATGCCGATGATACAGAAAACCTGGTCGATAAACTCATTATTCAGGCTAATTCCACTAAATCTCGCTTTGAAGATGTAGAAAATCAACGTTTGGCACAACAAATTATTGATGCTGCCGAGCAATATAAAAAGGATCTAAAAGCCGTTGTTGAGGGTGAAAAAGAAAATACTCAGGCATTAGCAACCATTATTATTTTGGGTCGTTTAGTGGAAGATCACTCGGTTAAACTCCGTGAAGATCAAAAACAAGAACTCTTAAAATTAGAACAGCAAACGACTGACACAGGGAAGCAGCGACTGGATAAACGTGAGAAGGCCGATCTGGCCAATCGTATCATTAAACTCATGGGAGAGGCGCGGCAACAGGAAAAAAACTTTTACTGCGTAAGGAACAATCTTATGCTGAAGTCACTTATGACTTGGTCAGAGAAATGATCAAACAGGCGGTTGATTTACGGCAGCGTTTTCAGGACAAACAAAATAAAAAATTAGTCAATCAAGTCATTGAAGCTGCAAAACAGTATTTGGATGAATTTAACAAGATTGTTAAGATAACCAACGCCAATGTCTTAGCTCAGGATTCAATGGCATCATTGGGGCGTAAAGTGGAAGATCGTTCATCTCAATTGAGGGATGATCAGAAACAAGAACTACAGCGCCTGGAGCGCATTTCAACACGTTCTTCTAAGCAACGGCTGGATAAACGCATCAAGGCGGATACGGCGAATCGTATTATTAAGCTAATGGGCGAAGCCAGACAACAGGAAAAAAACTTTCTATTACGTAAGGAGCAAGCTTATGTTGAACAAACCCGCACCTTGGTGAATCAGGCAGTACGTCAGGCACAATTATTACGCGAACGATTTCAGGATAAGCAAAACCGTGAATTAGCGGATAAAATTATTAGCGCTGCACAAAGTTATTCACAAGAATTTGAAGATGTTGTGGTGGCTGAAAATGAGCAGGTGCAACAGCAAGCACGTATGGTGAATGCCGCTCGTGAGATTGAGCAATGGGCAGGTCAAATTCGTCATAAAACACAATTGTCTGCGGATAATGCTAAAGAAACCGCTGTCGTTATCATTCTATTGACCTTAGCTCTGGCGTTAATTCTAGGGGTTGCTGCGGCGGTTATATTGACCAATAGTATTTCCAAGCCTATTCAGGAACTTGTTGAGGTCATTAACCGACTGGCACGCGAAGATAATGTGGATGTACCCTTGGTGATGAATCAGGACGAAATTGGTAAAATTGCCCGCGCAATTTCAAACTTTAAAGAAGTTATTCTACGGCGTAAAGAAAAAACCGAGGCACAGCTCATTCAAGCTGAGAAAATGGCCGCATTGGGCGATTTGGTTGCCGGTGTGGCTCATGAAATTAATACGCCAATAGGTATTGCCGTGACGGGTAGTACACACTTGCAAGATCAAATCACCTTATTAGAGCAAAGCTTTGATCAGGGCAAACTGACAAAATCAGAATTTAAAGACTTTGTCGATAATGCGATGCCAACAGCAGCAACGATACAAAATAATTTGGAGCGAGCCTCTGCCTTAATCAAAAGTTTCAAGCAAGTGGCCGTTGATCAATCCAGTCAGGAATTAAGAATCATAAAAATAGCCGATTATATTAATAATGTGTTAGTCAGTTTACACCCTAAGATCAAACAAACTAAACATCAGATTTTAGTTGAAGGCGATCAACAATTGATGATTGAAACAGTGCCGGGTGCACTGTCACAAGTGATCACTAATTTGGTTATGAACTCCTTAACACATGGTTATGAGACTGACTCAGAGTCTGGCATTATAAAAATTAATATCGCATCTGAAAATAAAGATGTCATTATAACGTATAGTGATGATGGGAAAGGCATGAGTGATGAAACGGCAAAACGTATTTATGAACCCTTTTTTACGACTAAGCGTGGTACCGGTGGTAGTGGTCTGGGACTGAGTATTATTTTCAATTTGGTCACACAAACATTAGGTGGTGTTATTCATTGCTCCACAAAATATGAGCAGGGTGTAAGCTTTGAGATACGCTTTCCAATCAAAAAAGAAATGGATAACATAAATGATTGAAGATGATGATCTGTTATTTAATGACGATGATGATGAGACAAATGTGAATGATAAGACATCATTAAAGAGTGATTTGCAAGCCTGGAAATTACTCATTGTTGATGATGATCCTGAAGTACATCAAATTACCAAATTATCTTTAGTTAATTTCAAATTTGAAAATAGAGGTTTGGAATTTTTGCAGGCATATAGTGCTGAAGAAGCTTTAAAAATTATTCAGTCAACGCCTGACATTGCACTCACATTACTGGATGTGGTAATGGAAACAGAACATGCTGGCCTAGAGTTAGTCGAAAAATCCGTACACAACTGAACAATAATCGCATTCGAATTATTCTCAGAACCGGGCAACCGGGGTGGCGCCGGAAAGAGATATCATTGTTCATTATGATATTAATGATTATGCAGAAAAAGCCGAATTATCAGCCCAAAAATTATTTACCTTAGTTGTCGCTAGCTTACGTGCTTATCGAGATATCGTAAAATTAGAAGATAGTCGGGCTGAGCTAGTGGAAGCTAATTTACGTTTATCAAAAGAGCGTGAACGCATACAAGTAACCCTGGATTCAATTGGTGATGGGGTAATGACGACTGATGCACAAGGTTTGATCACCCATCTTAATCCAGTGGCAGAAAAATTGACCGGCTGGAGTCTACAAGATGCTTGCGGACTGGATGTTAAAAACGTTTTTCCTATTGTTGATGCCTCCAGTGGCGAGACGATTTCAAACCCCATTGACAAAGTCATTGCCACGGGCGAAACCGTCTATTTGAGTAATCATACCACACTGATTTCCAGAACCGGGAAGCAATTTCAGATTGCAGATTCGGCAGCGCCTATTAGAGGTGCAGACCAGCAGATTGTGGGTATGGTGCTGACCTTTAATGATGTGACAGAGCAATACAGTCTGCGCGAAGCGGCTAAACAGAGCTAACATCATCTGCAAATGATTATGGATCATACTCCCGCTATTATTTATGCCAAAGATATTCAAGGTCACTATCTTTTTTGTAAATCAGAAGTTCAAGTCGTTTTTGAACTCACGACAGAGGAAGTCATTGGTAATACGGATTTTGATATTTTCCCTGCTGAAATTGCCACAGCATTCCGCAAAAACGACCAGCTTGTTTGGGAGTCAGGAAAGGCTTGGAAGCTGAAGAAAGCGCACCTTATAAGGATGAAATCCGACATTATTTATCGGTTAAATTTCCTATTTTAGATGCTGCTGGCATGGCCTATGCGATGTGTGGTATTTCAACGGATATCAGTGAGCACAAGAAACAGGAAGAACAATTGCGCCGAAGCCAAAAATGGAGGCCATCGGTCAACTCACCGGTGGTATTGCACATGATTTTAATAATCAACTGGGTGTGGTGCTCGGTTACTTAGATTTTATCAATGACTCCGTTGAAGATGATAAAAACTGCAAAAATGGATTGGTACAGCCACCAAAGCTGCATTACGCTGCACTGATCTAACGCGCCAGTTATTGTCTTTTCACGCACCCAAGCGAATGAAAAAACCGTAGTCGATATTAACTCTAAATTAGAAGAGTTAAAAATATGTTGGCCCGTTCTATCACGCCTGCAATTGTAATCCAATATTTTTTAGCGGATGACCTCTGGCTAACAGAAACGGATGGCGGAGAGTTTCAAGACGCTATTTTAAACTTGGTTATTAACGCCCGAGATGCGATGCCTAATGGTGGTAAGTTATTAATTGAAAGCAGTAATAAAACAATTGATAGTGATTGTACGCACATTAATTCGACAGCGACTGCGGGTGATTATGTTCAAATTATGCTCAGTGATACCGGAATGGGCATGGATAAAGCCACTCAGGAGCGTATTTTTGAACCATTTTATACCACCAAGCCTAAAGGGAAGGTACGGGCTTAGGGATGGCGATGGTGTATGGTTTTGTGAAACGCTATGGTGGTTTTTTTCAAATCTATTCGGAAGTCGATGTGGGTACAACAATGCGCTTGTATTTACCGCGTACGCTTTCGGAGCAGGAAAATGCTGTTTTACCTGAAAAGAAAGGCGTTATTCCATCCGGTTCAGAAACGGTTTTAATTGTTGATGATGAAGTAGATTTATTAAATTTAGCCGACACTTATCTCTCTGCTTTAGGTTACCAAACTTTTTGGCTGAAAATGCCCAACAGGCGATGGCAATCATGGCAAAACAGCCGAATATTGATGTGTTATTCAGTGATGTGGTGATGCCGGGTGGTGTTAATGGTTACGAGTTAGCCGAGCAAGCCATAGAAAAATATCCACATATTAAAGTGCTGCTGACTTCGGGCTTCACTTCGAACACCATCGCTCAAAATGGGCAGCAACGCTTTACAAGACAATTATTAACGAAACCCTACCGAAAAATAGAATTGGCTCGGGCGTTACGCAAAGTGATAGCAAAATCGGTTTAATGAACACTGGATACCTTGTAAGATGTGTTTGAGTGACAAAGCGCAGCAATATTTTTTTATTTTCTAGAATTATCCCTCAATCAAGTAGAATACAGCTCTCATTCTTATTAGTGGAACTCTTATGGATAAATTTAGCCTCATTATTGTTATTGGCGTTATCGCCCTGACCGCCTATTATTTTATGTCAAATAAAAATAACGGCAAAACTGCTGTAGAAAATACCCGCCTGGGGGCAGAATATTTGGCTACAAACAAAGTCAAAGAAGGCGTTGTAGAAACAGCATCAGGCTTGCAATATCAGGTGCTGACTCAAGGCAGTGGGACACAGCATCCTAGCGCGAAAGCAACGGTTAAGGTGCATTATCATGGCACTCTAATGGACGGTAAAGTTTTTGATAGCTCGGTGGATCGTGGTGAGCCTATTAGTTTCTTGATTACCCACAAAGCTCCGCCATATTTCGATAATTATACTATAATTATACTATAATTAAAGTATAGATTATGTGTGGAGTAGAATGATGTCAAAAAATAAAATTCAGTTTCAAGAAGGTTATAGTTTATTTGAGCTTTTTAATGATTATGGCACTGACAAACAGTGCCGACAAGCCTTATTTAAATGGAAATTTCCTGATGGATTTGTTTGCCCAGAGTGTGGCAATAAGACTTATTGCACTCTAGAACATCGCCATCTTTATCAGTGCCACCATTGTCATCATCAGACATCAGCAACCTGTGGGACAATATTTGATAGTACCAAACTGCCTTTATCTAAGTGGTTTTAGCGATTCATCTTATGACTCAATTGAAGACAGCGGTTTCAGCATTAGAATTAAAGAGACAGCTTAAGGTAAGCTACAATACAGCCTGGAGTATGAAACAAAAGATCATGCAGGTTATGAAAGAACGTGATGACAGTAAACCTTTATCAGGCATCATTCAAATTGATGATGCCTACTGGGGTGGTGAGCACAGAGGCGGCTCCAGAGGTCGTGGTTCAGAAAATAAAACACCGTTCGTTGCAGCCGTTTCTACTAATGAAGATGGACACCCGATTGCAATGAATTTAAATGTGCTTAAAGGGTTTAAATCCAGTGAAATAAAACGATGGGCACAAACTCATTTAACACCTGGAAGTACTGTTTACTCAGATGGGTTAAATTGTTTTCCTGCGGTTAAAGAAGCTGACTGTAAGCATGTTCCAATCGTCACGGGTGGTGGTGCGGCAAGTGTTGATAAAATTGAGTTTATCTGGGTTAACACTATGATAGGTAATATTAAAAACTCTATGAAGGGAAGCTATCATTCCATTAACTCAAAACATTTACCTCGGTATCTTGCTGAATTTTGTTATCGGTTTAATAGACGCTTTAACTTAAAAGACATGATGCCAAGGTTTTTATGCGTGGCGATGAAAACGCCACCTATGAATGGAAAGCTCCTAAAAATGGCGGAGCTTTATGGGTAATCAAGATTAGTTTTGCATTAAATCAGGTTATTCCCGGTTGGACTGAAGGACTGCAATTAATGGTTGTCGGTGAAAAGACCCGTTTTTTATTCCGGCTAAACTCGCCTATGGCAATCGAGCTATGGGCGCCATTGCCCCTGGCTCGACATTGATCTTTGATGTGGAACTCTTAGGTGTTACAGAATAGTATCATGAGTATAAGGCGATGCTAAAAATACTCTGTTTTGGTGATAGCATTACCCTTGGTGAATTAGACCTTGAGTGGGGTGGCTGGGCTGATCGTTTAAAGAGGCACTTTTTGCCCAATTTTCAGCACAACAAACACAAGACATTGGCCTATATAATCTGGGCATTGCCGGAGAAAATACCGATGGCTTAGTTTATCGATTTGAAACAGAGCTCAAAGCACGTCATATCAATGGTCAACAATTGATTATTTTATTCGCCTATGGTGCAAATGATATTGTCATTCATAAAGATAAAAATATTGTTCCGGAAGCTTATTTTATCAGGAATTTAAAACACTGTATTGAAATAGCTCAAGGTGTTAATGCCGAGATAGTATTATTAGGTGTTTTGCCAATCTCTGACCGCATTGAAGGTCAAGTAAATCAGCATGGCAAGTTGCGTTTTGATAGTGACATACAAAAATATAATGTCATTTTAAACACGCTTGCTCAAAAAATGCATTGCCAATTTATTGATTTATACTCGATTTTTTCGGAAGCTGGCAATAAAGAAAAGTACCTTTCCAGCGATGGATTGCATCCCAATGCTAAGGGACATGAATTGCTCTACAAAAATATAAAGCAACAACTCGAAGCATTAGTTCTTTAACAGGTAAAATTTGTAGGGTGGGCACTGCCCACCAATTGCGATCAATGAATACTGCTGATGGACAGCTCCCTACGTTCTATTTTTTTATTTAGCCTTATTTTATTGACTCTTTAGCCTGTCAGTATCAAACTGAACCACGTAAATGCTTCACTTGAGCGATTATAATGGATTAAAGTGAAATATCGCTTATTTATATTGACAACTCAATGGGATTAATTTGAGAAACACACGTATTTTAACATTGGGCATCATTGTATTGGTGTTTATGGTCGCTTTTATCGTCAGTGTATGGAATCCATTTACACCTCGTATAATGAGCCCCAAAGACCAACCAACAGCATGTTGGCAACCGGATTCCCCTATTGCACAGTTTGATCCAAAGACTGCGGTCTATTCTGATTTTCTGCCGATCAATGATGGTATTGATGCACTTTCCTGGCGCTTGGCTCTTATTGAATCGGCTCAAGAGCGTATCGATGTGCAATATTTTATGTGGCACATGGATGAGGTGGGTTTACTGATACTGGAACGCTTATTGAGTGCAGCCGATCGGGGCGTCAAGGTGCGGATCTTATTGGATGATCTCATGGGAGGCTGGATCGTGAATGGCTTTTGGCCAGTGCCCATGAAAATGTAGAAGTACGATTATTTAATCCTTTTAGAACCCGTGATGATAATTGGTTGGCGAGAGGACCCGAGTGGCTGATTAATATTTCACGCTTAAATCGCCGCATGCATAATAAGTTATTTCTGGTGAATCAGAAAATCGGCATTATGGGCGGTCGAAATATTTCTAATGAATATTTTGGTCTTGGGAGTCATCTTGATTTCCGTGATTTTGATTTGCTGGTATCAGGTCCGGTGTCTTATCAATTGGATGAGAGTTTCGAAACCTTCTGGCATAGCACTTGGACTTATGCACCGAAAAAATTACCGAACAAAGAAAAAACCAGAACGATCTTGATGTTTTCGTGAGACAACACGGCAGTGGTTATCAAAGGCAGAGAAGATAGCTTATTTGCAAGACCTAGGCTATAACTGGGAAGATAAATTGACTGAGGCTCGTAAGCGGTTTATACACGCCAGTGCCAAGGTGATTTATGACTGTCCACCGGGGACAAAATCGGACAAGCCAGTGCAAAGGGTGATTGTTAGCTTTCGTGATTTATTGCATGTAACGGACAAAAAAATATTATTGGTATCACCCTATGTGGTACTGCCAGACAGTATACGTGAACATTTGTTTGACGCAATGGAACGGAATGTGACAGTTCAGTTACTGACTAATTCTCTTGCCGCCGCCGATCAAAATATTACTTTTAGTGCCTATGCAAAAAGTCGCAATACATTGCTCAGTAATGGTATAAATATTTATGAAATGAAGGCAAATGGGGAGCATTGGGATAATTATCGTACGCCATTGTCATCCGGTGAATACCTCAGTGTACATGCTAAAATTGTTCTTCTTCTGGATGATGATAAAGTGATGGTGGGTTCGCCTAATCTTGATCCACGTTCGAAGCTTTTGAATTCGGAAATAGCCTTGTTGATCCGTAGCAAAGAACTTTCGCAACGGATTTCGCAACTTTTTAAGCGTGATCTTCAAGCCGAAAATAGTTGGCAAGTCCGCTTAGATGATGCCGGTAAAATGTATTGGGAAGCGGGTGATGAAAAGTACTATAAAGAGCCTGCTCGTTCAACGCTACAACGACTACAGGTGTTCTTTTTCTCGTTATTTCCGATTGATGATCAGCTTTGATTAGTCATTTTTTTTGGTGTTTTTTCTTCAATCCACTTGCTCATAAAATACTGGCTACGATAAAGATTATGACGTAATATTTGGCCATAAAAATTATTTTTCGATGTGCTGATAAATTATTCATTAATTGTTTGATGGTGTTTATAAAGGCGAGCGTATGTTGTGATTCATTGAATTGTTGCTTAATAATTTGCTCACCATGCTGCTGACTTACTTGCCAAAGTGTTTTATCTTGATAGAGTTGAATGGCACTTTGGGCAATTTCCTCAGGTGTTTCGGCAATGAGTCCACCCCACGATGAAGGCTCATTGTTTTTGCTCTCATTTAGCGCCATTCCTTCCTGACCAATGGCGGTACTGATACAAGGTGTACCTGATAACCAACCATCCGCTATTTTACCTTTGATGCCTGCACCAAAGCGCAAGGGTGCTAAATTAACGCGGTATTGGCCTAGAGTTACAAGAGCATCGTCTGCTCGACCTTTAATAAAGAATCCCTTTTCGGGCTGGTGTAATTGCCAGACTTTTTCTGATGGGTAAGCACCATAAACATGTAGTTCTGCTTGTGGTAGTTGTTTTCTAATGAGTGGCCAGATAGATTGATAGCACCATAAGACGGCATCCCAATTGGGTGGGTGTAGAAAATTGCCTATCATGACAAAATGCTCACGGCTGTTATATGGCTGATGGCTGTTATAAAATTTTTATGAATAATATGATGCTTGTTTTCTAATGTCAGCATAAAGGGACAATAGAGTAAAATTTCCGCTGCTATGTTAAATTGCTCCGTCAGCAATTGCATTTCATAGCTGGAAATAATCAAACTGAGATCACAACGTAAAATAGCCCCTATTTCACGCACACAGTCATCACTGTATAAATCCAGTTCTTGCTTACTTTGTAAGGCTTTTTGTCGGGCTCTACGCAGAAAGTGCAAGTCCTGAGTGTCGAGGATATTAATGGCTGCTGGAAAATGCGCCTGTACCCGGGGAGCAAATTGTTCTTCGGTGATAAAGCGATCATAAATAACAATGTCGGGTTGGATCGTTAGAATGAAATCATCAAAGGAACTGTCATTGAGTTTGATTGCCTGACTGGTAATATTCAGTTGCTCTAAGTTCGCACAATACTCAGTTTTATCGGCGGCACTGCTAAAATAAATTTGCCAATTGGATTCACTTTGTAGGGCTTTTAACAAGGCTAAAGTCCGATAACCAGCTGCAGAAGAACTGGGTTCAGGCCATAGATGACCAATGAAGAGAATTGTTTGTTTGCTCATTAGTTAGTATTCATCCGTTTATTCTAAAATTATTTGATAATTGCGACCGTAGGGTGGGCATGGCTTTATCTGCCCACGCTGACTCAAGCGCTTATTATGTACACTTTCAGCGTGGGCACAAAAGCGTGCCCACCCTACAGTTCTTTATATAAAAAACCTATTTACGGATGGATACTAGTTAGCTTTTGCTATCAATCGGAATAATACCTTCTAAATGCGTGGCGATAATGGCCTTAGCCTGCTTGATAAAGGCAATAAAATAAGCTTGTTCCCGATCTTCCTTGCGGATAGCCGCATATAAGATGCCCCAACAACCCTTTTCTCCCAGCGGCAGGGCTTTGATGCCGTATTGCTGTAGCACTTTTTATTTAACACCCAACACGGCAGGGCAGCCACACCGCGATTGCTGGCAATCAATTGCAAGGTCATGGCATTGACTTGTGAATGACGTACCAAGCTCGGTTCAACGCCAGCAGGCCCTAGAAAACGGGTAAAAATATCCAGTCGTTCGCGTTCCACGGGATAAGTGATCAGCGTGTCATCATACATGTCTTCGGCAAAAATACAGGCCTCAGAAGCTAGGGGGTGTTGTTTGGCAACCGCTAAAAAGAATTTGATAGTTAAATAATGGAATATAAGTCACTTCATCGTGATCACGAATGTCTGAAGTAATAATTAAATCGGTATTAGCACGTAAGAGTGATTCGGTGGGATTAAGATCAAAGCCGGTTAACAAGTCTAATTCGACATCGGGCCAGTCAGACGGTATTGATCAAGGTGGGCATCAACCAGTCAAAGCAACTATGGCATTCGACACCAATACGTAAACTGCCACTATCGCTGGTTTTGATTCGGCTTAGTTGTTGCTCTGTTTGTTTGACCTGAGGAAGAATTTTATCCGCGAGCTCCAGCAGTTTTTGACCAGCCGGGGTAAAGCGCATGGGGCGGGTTTTTCTGACCAATACGGGCGTGCCGAGATAGTCTTCAATACTTTGAGTTGGTGAGATAATGCCGATTGTGACAAATTCAGTAATTCTGCCGTAGCCACTAGACTACCGGTTTCTCTGAGCCCAACTAAAGTTTTTAGGTGACGAATTTCCAGATCCATATTTGAACGCCTTTTTCTTAGCCGTGTGAATACAGTTTAACAGCTTTGAGTCGATTGGTAATAGCTATTCTAGCGTATTTCCGGTCGGTAGTAGAAGTCTTATGCTCATAAAAAAAGCCGATATGGTCAGGCCGATCAATAAGCCAATCCAAAAACCGCTAGCGCCCATGGGGGCGGTGATTGTGTCGGTCAAAGCAAGGCTATAACCCAAGGGAAGCCAATAAACCAATAGGCAATAATGGACAGGAACATGGGAATCGTTGTATCTTTTAAGCCCCGTAGTGAACCGGCAGAACAAAGTTGAATACCGTCAGAAAATTGATACAAAGCAGTGAATATCATCAGGCTACTGGCCAGTTCAATGACTTCGCGATTATCCGTATATAAGGCCGGAATACCACTGGAATAATTAACAATTAAAATAGCTGCAGTCGTGGAAATTGTCAAACTGATGATATAGCCGGCCTTGATGGTGTCCCGTACCTGTTGATATTGTTTGGCACCACTTAAACGCCCTACTTGAATGGTTAAACTAATGGACAAACTGAGAGGCAGAATAAAAATCAGAGAGGAAAAACTTAGGGCAATTTGATGAGATGCAACTGCTACAACACCCATAGAGGCGAGAAATAGGGCAATAATAGAGAAAATACTCCCTTCGACAAAAAAGTAATGCCGATGGGTAGTCCCAGCACTAATAAGCGTTTTAACTCTTCGAAATGGGGGCGTAAATCAGCTTTGAATAATTCAATAGGGGCGAGTTTTTACTTTGAAATAAATACATTAGTAAGCCAAAGAACATCACCCAATGTGTAATCGTAGTCGCCCAGCCTGCGCCCACGCCACCCATAGCCGGAGCGCCTAAATAGCCAAAAATCAAAATACTATTACTGATAATATTAACGATCAATCCCAAAATGCCGATCAACATAACGGGGATAATATTGCTCATGCCTTCGTTTAAATAACGTAGAATAAAAAATCCGACAATAGCAGGCATACCCCAGGCAATGGCACGTAAATAACCGTCGGCAATGGGCAAAATGGGGGCTTCAACAGACATAAAGACAAATAAATCATACATGGAGTACAAAGTGACAAAGCCGAATAGGCTGAGTAGAAGTCAATCCAGAGTGATTGTCGAATAGTATGACCTATATTAGAGTATTGCTTTGCCCCGCAGAAATGAGCAACGGTCGGAGTAATGGCATTCAAAATACCACCTAGTAATAACATTAATGGTATCCAAATACTTGAACCGACAGCAACGGCAGCCAAATCAGCGGCACTGGCATGACCGGACATCACCGTATCCACGACACCCATGGCCATTGACTGAACTGAGTGGCAATAACGGGGGCGGCGAGGAGAAGTAGTTGTTTAAGTTGTTGTTTGAGTGCTTGCATCTAAGGGGGTGAACTATCCTGATGATGAGTTGATTATTAGGATTATAGCGTACTTGTTATTTGGTTTTGCAATGAATTGGTGCTAAAAATGGATGTTTCAATATTTGGGTGAGTCCTTTTGACCCCCCTCTCACTAGGGTAAACACTTGCCAATAGGGGGGATAGGTCATTGAATTATGCTTGATAATTACCTATACTTGAGCGTAGATTTAACGTGCGATTTATTTTTACTTTTTAACTTCATGATAAATAAGTAAATAATATCATGCCTGTAAATTTAAAGGCATAAACAAGTAGGGATAGAAAAAATAAATTCACAATTTTCATAAATATTAAATAATAAAATGCTAATGTCTTAGAAGTGCTTATATTTGGATATTGGTAAATGGCAGGAGACTAAATCATGTCAACTCAAGACCTCGATCAGGATATTGATCAACAGGAAACGCAGGAATGGCTCGATGCACTGGAAAGTGTATTAGAAAATGAAGGGCCAGAACGCGCTCACTTCTTATTAGAGCAAATGATCGAAAAAGTACGTCGTTCCGGTGTCAACCTGCCACATTCTTCAAATACTGCTTATGTCAACACCATCCCCACGCATTTAGAACAAGCGATGCCCGGTGATATTGCCATGGAAGCTAGAATTCGTTCTTTGATCCGTTGGAATGCAGCGGCGATGGTGGTTAAGGCCAACCGTAAGTCTTCAGAGTTAGGTGGACATATTGCCAGTTTTGCCTCTGCTGCGACATTGTATGATGTGGGCTTTAACCATTTTTTCCGTGCTCCGACTCATGAGCACGGTGGTGATATGGTTCTTTTTCAAGGACACTCAGCACCTGGAATGTATGCCCGTGCCTTTTTAGAAGGGCGTTTTGATGAAGAGCAGTTAGATAAATTCCGTCAGGAAGTGGATGGCGGCGGTTTATCTTCTTATCCACATCCCTGGTTAATGCCTGATTTCTGGCAATTCCCAACCGTATCCATGGGCTTAGGTCCAATTCAATCCATTTATCAAGCACGTTTTATGCACTATATGCATGATCGGGGCCTATCCTGTACTCGCGGTCGTAAGATTTGGACTTTTATCGGTGATGGTGAAACCGATGAGCCGGAAACATTGGGTGCAATTTCACTGGCGGCGCGGGAAAAACTGGACAATTTAATTTGGGTCATTAACTGTAACTTACAGCGTCTGGATGGACCGGTGCGTGGTAATGGTAAAATCGTTCAGGAATTAGAAGCGATCTTCCGTGGCGTGGGCTGGAAAGTGATTAAAGTCATGTGGGGCAGTTATTGGGATCCTTTGCTGGCTAAAGATAAAGACGGCTTGCTAAAACGCCGTATGCTGGAATGTGTTGATGGTGATTTCCAGAACTACAAATCCAAAGATGGTGCTTATGTCCGTGAACACTTCTTTGGCAAATACCCCGAACTAAAAGCTATGGTGGCTAATATGTCAGATGATGATATCTGGCGTCTTAACCGTGGCGGACATGATCCCCATAAAGTCTATGCCGCTTATAAAGAAGCAGCAGATACTGTCGATCAGCCCGTTGTTATTCTTGCTCATAGTGTCAAAGGCTATGGCATGGGTGCTGCAGGTGAAGGTCAGATGCGGACTCACTCGCAGAAAAAACTTGATGCGGAAGAAATGATTGCTTATAAGAATCGTTTTAATATTCCCATCTCTGATGAGCAAGCGGGTAAGGCCGACTATTACCATCCGGGCAAAGACAGTGACGAATATAAATACATGATGGCACGTCGTGAAGCACTCGGTGGTGTAATGCCAGTGCGCAATCGTACTGCGGCACCATTGGATGTGCCTGACTTGTCAATATTTGACCCTATTCTTAAAGGCTCTGGTGAGCGTGAAATGTCTACCACTATGGCCTTTGTACGTATGCTGACCTTATTAGGCCGTGATAAAAATATTGGCAACAATATTGTCCCCATCGTACCAGATGAAGCTCGCACCTTTGGAATGGAAGGCATGTTTCGTCAACAAGGTATTTATTCTTCTGTGGGTCAGCTTTATACACCACAAGATAAAGACCAAGTAATGTTTTATAAAGAAGATAAAACGGGTCATATCTTGCAGGAGGGTATTAACGAAGCGGGTGCGATGTCATCTTGGATTGCAGCGGCAACTGCCTATAGTAATCACAATGTCAATATGGTGCCGTTTTATATTTACTACTCCATGTTTGGTTTCCAACGTATTGGTGATTTGGCCTGGATGGCCGGTGATATGCAGGCACGTGGTTTCTTATTAGGTGGTACTGCCGGTAGAACTACATTGGCAGGTGAAGGCTTGCAACATCAGGATGGTCACTCCTTAATTCTGGCAGCAACTATTCCAAATTGTGTGACCTATGATCCCACTTTTTCTTATGAATTAGCCGTCATCGTTCAGGATGGTATGCGCCGGATGTATAAAGAACAGGAAAATGTGTTCTATTACATCACCGTCATGAATGAAAACTATCAGCAACCTGCCATACCTAAGGGCGTGGAAAAAGGCATACTCAAAGGTATGTATCTTCTTCAGGGCGGTGGTAAGCGTCGTAAGAAAGTACAATTGATGGGCTCGGGCACTATTTTACGTGAAGTCATAGAGGCAGCTCGTTTACTCGATGAAGACTGGTCAGTCGATGCCGATGTCTGGAGTGTGACTAGCTACAACGAATTACGTCGTGAAGCACAGGATGTCGATCGCTGGAATATGCTGCACCCATTAGAAGAGCCAAAAATTTCGTACATTGAGAAATGTCTGAAAGATCGTCGTGGTCAGTGCTTTCTGCAACGGATTATATTAAGGGTTATTCTGATCAAATCAGAAAATGGGTACCTGCTAAATATGATGTACTGGGCACCGATGGCTTCGGTCGTTCTGATACCCGTGCACAATTAAGAAAGCATTTTGAAGTGAATGCGGTTTATGTCGTTATTGCTGCTTTGAAATTACTGGCGGATGATGGTCAGTTCCCAGCAGGCAAAGTACAAGAAGCCATTGCGAAATATGGTATTGATCCTGAAAAACCAAATCCAGCCACTGCTTAATTGCAGTTTGCTTGCCGACTTTTGGGTCGGCTTGGTTTCAGGACATAAAGAATACAGTGGAGTAATACCATGAGTAAAATGATAGAAGTATTTGTACCGGATATTGGTGATTTTGATGATGTTGAAGTCATTGAATTGCTCGTATCTGAGGGTGACACGATTAACGTTGAAGACTCGTTAATTACTGTCGAGTCGGACAAGGCCACCATGGAAATTCCCAGCAGTCATGCGGGAGTTGTGGCCAAGGTTAAAGTGGCTGTCGGTGAGCGTGTTGCCGAAGGCTCACTGGTCATCTTATTAGATGCTGAAGGCGTTGTCACAGAAGCGGCCCCGGTTGAAGAAAAGTCTGAGCCAGCGCCTGAGCCGGTGGTAGAAAAAGCAGTACCTGAAAAGAAACTTGCTCCTGTCTCGGCAAAAACCTTCACCGACGATTAATATCGATCATGAGAATTTCAAAAAAGCCCATGCCTCACCCTCAGTCAGAAAATTTGCCCGTGAGCTCGGCGTTGATTTAACGAAAGTGAAAGGCACGGGTAATAGTAGTCGTGTCTTGAAAGAAAATGTGCAAGATTTTGTTAAACAAGCGCTAAAAAGAACCTGCCAGTGGTGGTACTAGCTTGGGTGTTGCGCCAATGCCTGACATTGATTTCAGTCAATGGGGTGAGGTTGAAACCAAGAAACTATCCAAAATTAATATTCTGACGGGTAAGTTTTTACACCGTAACTGGGTGAACATTCCTCATGTGACCCAATTTGATGAAGCGGATATTACTGAACTGGAAGCTTTTCGTAAGAAGAGTAATGTTGAATATGCCGATAAGGGTATTAAAGTCACCATGCTGTCATTTATGATGAAAGCAGTGGTTGCGGCACTGAAAGAGTTCCCTCGTTTTAATTCTTCGTTGGATGTCACCGGTGAGTCACTGATCCAGAAAAATTATTACCATATCGGCATCGCTGTAGCGACTCCGGACGGTTTGGTGGTGCCGGTGATTCGTGATGTGGATAAGAAGAGCTTAGGCGATTTAGCCGGTGAATTACGCGAAGTATCAATGAAAGCCCGTGATAAGAAACTCAAACCTTCAGAAATGCAGGGTGGTTGTTTCACTATCTCAAGTCTAGGTGGCATTGGTGGTACTAGTTTCACTCCGATTGTGAATGCCCCTGAAGTGGCTATTCTTGGTGTCTCGCGCTCTAAAATGGCTCCGGTCTGGAATGGCAGTGATTTTGATGCCCGCTTGATGTGTCCTTTAGCCCTATCCTATGACCATCGTGTCATTGACGGTGCTCAAGGCGCTGCATTTACCGCTTATTTGAGCAAAATGTTAGCAGATGTTCGCTATTTATTAATGTAAACAACGGGAATTTAAAAATGAGTAATACCATTGAAGTAAAAGTCGAATATTGGCGACTTTGATAGTGTGGAAGTGATTGAGCTATTGGTCACAGTGGGGGATTCAATTAATGTTGATGATCCACTGATCCGGTTGAATCAGACAAGGCCAGTATGGAAATTCCATCCTCGGATGCCGGTGTGGTGAAAAGCATTAAAGTCGGTCTGGGCGACTCGGTTTCTGAAGGCAGTGTGGTAATAGAACTTGAGGCATCTGCTACTAGTGTTGAAAGTGCGGCTGAAAAGCCTGCTGAAGCAGCGCAAGAAAAACAAACTAAAGCTGAGCCGGAAACAGCAAAAGAGACTGCACCGACTGCTAGCAGTTTCTCCGGTGAGTCTGACATTCAGGCTCAAGTGCTAGTCTTAGGCTCCGGCCCCGGTGGTTATACCGCAGCCTTTAGAGCGGCAGATCTGGGCAAGCAAGTTGTCATGATTGAGAAAGATGATTATCTGGGTGGTGTCTGCCTGAATGTGGGCTGTATTCCCTCAAAAGCCTTATTACATGTTGCTGAAGTGTTAAATGAAACACGCGAATTTTCAGACTTGGGTGTGACTTATCAAGAACCAGAAATCGACACTGATAAGTTACGTGAGCATAAAAATAAAATTGTCGGTCGCTTAACGGGCGGTTTAAAACAGTTGGCCAAACAACGTAAAGTACAAATTGTTAATGGCTATGGTAAATTCACCTCGGCTAATAGCATTGAAGTTGAAGCGGCTGATGGTACGAAACAAGTGGTTGCTTTTGAGCATTGTATTATTGCCGCCGGTTCATCGGTGACTAAATTACCCTTTATTCCCTGGGAAGATGAACGGGTTTGGGATTCAACAGATGCTTTAGAATTGCATAATGTGCCCAAGCGCTTACTCGTTGTTGGTGGTGGTATTATCGGTTTGGAAATGGCCTGGTTTATCATGCGCTAGGCGCAAAAGTCACAGTGGTTGAATTAGGCGCAGGTTTAATTCCCGGTGCTGATCGTGATTTACTCAAACCTTTTGAGCGGACTTTAAAACGCCGTTATGAAAATATTTATCTGAAGACTAAAGTGACAGAATTGACGCCAACAGATGAAGGCATAGTCTGTAAATTTGAAGGTAAAAAAGCCCCTGAGCAAGATACTTTTGACAATGTCTTAGTGGCAATTGGTCGTTCACCTAATGGCAAGCTAATTGATGCGGATAAAGCTGGTGTTATGGTCAATGAGCAGGGCTTTATCCCTGTTGACAGCCAACAACGCACCAATGTGGACAATATCTTTGCTATTGGTGATGTTGTGGGACAACCGATGTTGGCCCATAAGGCCACTCATGAAGCAAAAATTGCTGCTGAAGTGATTGATGGTCAGCAACGCTATTTTGATGCCCGCACGATTCCTTCAGTTGCCTATACTGAGCCGGAAATTGCCTGGTGTGGTCAAACAGAAGAGCAGCTTAAAGCTGAAGGTGTTGAATATGAAAAGGTGTTTCCCCTGGGCAGCCAGTGGTCGGGCTTTATCGGTAGGTGCTGATGTGGGTATGACCAAGGTCTTATATGATAAGGCCACCCATCGCATGTTAGGTACGGGTATTTTGGGGAAAAATGCTGGAGAACTCATTGCTGAAGCGACATTAGCGGTCGAAATGGGTGCAGAAATGGAAGATGTCGCCTTGACGATTCACCCACATCCTACCCTGTCTGAAACCATTAACTTTGCCACGGAAGTTGCTGAGGGCACTTGTACGGATATTTATCTGCCGAAGAAAAAATAGTCAAATAGTGGAAGCACTGAATTAGCGCAGGCTAATATTTTTCAGTGCTTCAACTGATTTATCTAAGTCAATTTTCCAGATTTAATTTATTCACCGCATCACTCTTGCCAAAAAACTTGTCAAAAAAATCCCTCAGTTTATAGAATGAGTCATGCCTTTACAAAATGAAAATATAAAGTAATACTTCACTTAATCAAATTATAGTCAGAGTTAAATATCAAGTTATTATGTATCTTTTTATAAAATTGTATCCATTTTTTCTTTTTTATTATTTCTATCTGGCTGTTCAAGTCAGTCAAAGATTGAAAATTTTGAAATAACAGAGCATTCGCCTGAAAACCAATACTCCTATAAAAACAATCTAAAAAACAGAGGCGAGGTGAACTTGTTTGTTTCCTTTTCTGGTGGTGGAACCCGTGCTTCGGCTTTTTCATATGGTGTGCTTGAAGTATTAAGGGACACAATGATTAGCACGGCAACAGGCAGGAATAGTTTGTTGTCTGAAGTAGATGTCATTACCGCTGTCTCAGGTGGTAGTTTTACAGCCGCTTATTATGGTCTGTATGGCGATAAAATATTTGACGATTATGAAGAAGTTTTCTTAAAGCGGAATATCCAGCATGTACTGATTAGTGGTATTCTCAATCCATTAAATTGGATGAAGTTTATTGGTAGTGGATTTAACCGTTCAGAATTAGCCGTTAATTATTATGACAAACATATTTTTGATGGTAAAACTTTCGCTGATTTTAGATCGGATATGCCATTTGTGCAAATTAATGCCACCGATTTAAGTGCCGGTCAGCCGTTTATTTTCAGGCAAGAATATTTTGACTTTTTGTTCCGATTTATCACAGTTTCCAGTTTCAAGAGCGGTAGCTGCTTCATCAGCAGTACCTGTTGCATTTGCTCCCATTGTTTTAAAAATTATCATGGCTGTCATGAATCCGAGTCAGCGGGCGATGCAATAAAAACACATTATCAGGATAATACTCGAACAGAGCAAATAAAAAGTGGACTCTTTCGCTATATCGAGAAAGATCTTGTTGACTATGTTCACCTAGTGGATGGTGGTGTTTCTGACAACTTAGGCGTGCGAGTGCTATATGATACTGCGAACATCCTGAGTAATATCCCTGAAATATCCGATGAAGCGGCCTCTAATCCGCCAAAATATTTAGTATTACTCATTGTTAATGCTGCCGTATCGCCAGTAAAAAGGATGGATAAAGACCCTAAAGAACCCGCAATATTTGAGCAATTGAGTGCGGCTTCAGCAGCACAAATCAATCGATACAATATAGAGACGATTCAGTTGATAAAAGATTCTTTGCAGGCATGGGCGTCAAAATTGTCAAAAACAGCAGACTATGAAGTTAAACCTTTTTTTATTCAAATTGATTTTAATGGTATACAAGATAAGAAAAGAAATCGCCTGCTGCATACGATTTCCACCAGTTTAGCCTTGCCCGCCGAACAAGTGGTTGAGTTGCGTAGTGTGGCAAGAATCTTATTAAATAAGTCGCCTGAATTTCAACGTTTGATCACTGAACTTAATGCACCATCAAATACACCGATCTTAAATGACTATTGAGAAGCCCTTATAAGGTCCTGATAAAACGACTTCAGCTTGTTGAGTCGCCGTTTAAACACAGTGCTGAAGCACATCTGATAACACTAGCCACAGTATAGCTTACAAAGCATCTTGAAAAAAACCTTTCGCAAAAAATGCTAAACCCAGCAAAATTTTCTTGATAGACTTAGCCTGAATAACTGTCTATTGGATAACTTATGTCTATCTCAGAAGAATTAATTTTTAGGCAAAGTGGTCGAGAATTTGATCACAAGGATGTTCAACTCATCCAACAAACCTTCAGAATGTTTCCAACCCTATCTCAATCAGAATTGCTTGAAACGATCGGTGAAAACCTAAATTGGCTTACTGCTTCCGGTTTTCCCAAACGACGTGCCTGCAAAGAATTGATTATCCAAATGGAAGAACAAGGACTGATTCAATTACCACAAAAGCGTTCTCAAGGTGCAGTGAAGCGTTCATCACCCACAAATACCTCACTGACAGATACACCTGATATTTTAGAGGCGACTCTCAAAGTAATCAGCCCTGTTTCGGTTGAACCCGTAACAAATGATAAACCTAAAAACCGCAGTAGCCCCTGCAATGACATAAAATCCTGCAAAAAATTTCTTTTAGCTGAACGGTTTTGTCTAGGCTGGAGCAGGTAGCTTAATTTGTCGTGATTTATCTGAAACCAGTTCAAATTTTTCCATCGCTTTCTCTAAAATATAGCCCCAACACTCATCTAAAGTTAACTGCGGAGCAATTGCTTTAAGTTGTTTAAAAAACTGATTTAATCGCTTGTATATTCCCTGCAATTTTTTCACGTCACCATGGTTGCTGGTAATGAACATTTTCTTTTGGTTGCCTGATTTTGTTAAACGTCCAATACTACTCAGTAATAAGGGACGGCTTGTGATGGCTTCATGGTGTTTTTCTGGAATGGCTAAACGAACAAATAAATTCCACCAATTATAAACCAACGCAATCATTCAAGACATGAACTGACAACTCTTAATATCTTGAGTGGCATATCCACCCCAGCCCCATTGATTTTTCATTTCATCAAAGTTATTTTCACAGTCCGCTCGGTCACGATAATGGTAAAACATTGAGACTAAGTCATCTTCTAAATCAGTCACTAATACGGAGTACTCATAGGCTTTAATATTTTCCTGTCCATCAACAAATACCATCTCTTGTTGACCTCTCTTTTTTTGTACTCAATGGCCACCATGTTGTCATTAGATAAACGTCGGCGGATAATAACAACTCGGCGTGGCATTTCCCAACCATCCAGCTGAATATCATCATCCTTAGCTTCCCAACCTTTACGAACAACTGTCCATTCACCTAAGCCATGATGCTTTCCTATAAGCTCTTTAACGTTTTTTGAACGTTTAAGCTTGAACAGATAAGGTTGATTAATACTCTCCAGTTCTTTCATGAATTTATCCGTACCATAACCAATATCACCTCGAACAAATTCCGGTCTTTCATCGACCGAAAAACGTTTGAGTAAGCTCATTAATCCAGGTAATGAATGGTTTGAATGTGCCTGGTTTCCAGATTGAACTTCAACCTCTAACACTAAACGAGTATTCGCCATCATATAGGTATGATAGGTGTGTGATGGTCGTCCTGGCTTTTGTGGATTGTAGCCTATCTTGGCACCTTCCTGATGTCCATAAAGCGGTTTAACTGTGATATCAGCATCTAAAATCCAGGGTGTTTTCAGTAAGGGGAATAGCTGGATTGTAAATGTGTCTGTAACCATTTTATTCCCATTTCTTCATCAATCTTTTTAAACCTCGACGTGCAGAATCATCACTCACGACTTTACTCATGCCTAATAATTCAGAGTTGACTCGATCACTCATTAAATTCGTTATATGAGCATAACGCTTATGACCGGATAAAATGGATAAAAATAATGAACCCAGCACATCAATTTTTTTAGGGGCATTATTGCTTTTGTAATGAAGTGGGCAATCATCAACCCAGGGTTGAAATCGACCACCGAGTTTTAGAAATTGAATAAAAATGGAAGTTGACCTATCGGAGTAACGGCTGCATCAGGATCCCATTCGACTTGTAATTTTCCACCATAAGTCTCTACTTCAACCGCTTCAAATAGGTCTGTTTTCTCGGGCAATTGGGATACACCCATAGGGTGAATGACTTTTGGCGGTAATTTCATGATATTTCACTATAAATTCAACAGGTTATGATTGTAGCCGATTTTTAACTGATTTTTATAGGATAAAGAACGACATCTTTGGAATGAGTATATTGAACGATATCACCCCCTTGGATATAAACACCCCTTTGGTTATGCCATCCGTTATTTTATTCGTGCCAATGGTCAATACCTTGGCTGCATTATGTTGTCTGGTGCATCACGCGCTTTAGCGCCACGTGATCGCTGGATTGGCTGGCAGCCAAAACAACGTAAGGCCAACTTATCCTGGATAGTGAATAACTCACGCTATCTTATTTTTCCCTGGGTTAAAGTGCCTCATCTGGCCAGTCATGTCTTAGGTCAACTTGCTCGGAGAGTCGCTGATGACTGGGATGAACGCTGGGGTTTTCGCCCTGTTTTATTAGAAACCTTTGTTGATCCGCTCCACTATTCGGGCGTTTGCTATCAGGCTGCAGGGTGGGAAATGTTGGGTAAAACCACGGGAAGAGGTTTAGCGCAACCCGGTAAAACTTATACCAGTAGCCCTAAGCTGATTTATATCAAACCGCTTTCAAAGCAATGCCAGTCATTACTGTGCTCTACATTACAAGGAAGAACTGAATGATGAATGAATTTAAAAAAAATCGTCTGGCTCAGGATATGATTGAGGGCAACCGTTGCAAAAAAAACACTGGAAAAGCATCTCTACTCAGATAAACCCAAGCAACAACTGAGCACAGCCAGTCTTTTAGCGAATTCGCTCTGCCCATGGCAAACACCTGAAGAAGAACAAGTGGCAAGACAACAGCTCAGTCAAAACCAGCTTAATGTCTTTCGTTCTCAATTGCCTCTCATTCTAAAGGGCTTTAAACAAATACCCGATCACCGAAACCCCAAAAAGATAAAACATAAAATAACCGTATTAATGCTCTATGGACTGTTGATGTTCGTCTTCCGCTTTGCTTCACGTCGTGAAGTGAATCGGGAAATGACTCGACCTCTATTTGAAAAAAATCTAAAAGAATTCTTTCCAGAACTCGACACATTGCCCCATGCAGATACCTTACATCGAGTGCTGAAAAAAATAGAGATAGAACAATTTGAACAGCTCCAACTTAATGTGCTGAACGCTCTTATCCGAAAGAAAAAATTCAAGCGTTATCTCATCAATAATTGTTACCCTGTTGCTATCGATGGTTCACAAAAATTGGCTCGAAAGGTGCTTTTTACTGAAGAATTGTTGCAACGCAAAAAAAGCAAGAAGAAGGATGCCAACAATAAAGATAAATTGAATGAGGATGAGGATGAGGATGAAGATGAAGAATATCAATACTACATCTATGTACTAGAAGCGAATCTGTCCTTCCATAACGGTATGGTTATCCCTTTGTTAAGTGAGTTTTTAGAATATCAATTGGGTGATCAACAAAATAGTAAGCAGGACTGCGAACTCAGAGCCTTCAGACGTTTGTGCAAAAAAATAAAATCTTACTTCTCACATTTACCCATTCTATTATTGCTGGATGGTCTTTATGCCAATGGTCCGTTAATGAAATATTGCCAGAAGAAAAACTGGCAGTATATGATTGTTCTACAAAAAGCAGATTTAAAGACAGTCTGGCGAGAATTTAATTCACTGAGTACAATACAAAAAAATAATCAATATCAGCAAGAATGGAATGGGAGAGAGCAATATTTTACCTGGGTCAATCAGATTGAATATGATTTTGATAATGGCAAAAAAACAATGACCGTCCATTTAGTGGTTTGTGATGAGTATTGGCAAGAAGTGAATTCATTCGGAGAAGTTGAGCAAAAGCATTCACGCCATGCCTGGCTTTCCAGTCGTGAGCTTAAAATGCATAATGTTCATGAACGCTGTAACCTGGGTGCTCGATACCGTTGGGGAATTGAGGCTAATTTTTTAGTCGAAAAACATCAGGGCTATCATTATGAGCATTGCTTCAGCCTGAATTGGAATGCCTTGAAGGGATATCATTTACTCATGCGCTTAGCTCATCTGTTTAATGTCCTGGCTTTGTTTTCGGTGGCTTTAGGGGCTGTTGATCTTTTGTGTTTATATTTTAACCAACCCACATCGGTAGCCAGATTAAACAACAAGCCAAAGCTAATGTACTGGCATAGTTTCTTTCCAACTTATCGTAACGTGTAGCAATAGCACGATAATGCTTTAGTCGAGCAAATACATTTTCAACCAGATGTCTGTATTTATACAAACACCAATCCATATCTGAATTACCTGTTTTTGAATTCTTCTTTCTGGGTATAACAGGTACGGACTTTTTGTTACGAATAATTTCTCTTATTGATTCACTATCGTAACCTTTATCCGCTATAACGTAGTCTGAAATGGGTAAACGGGCGATTAAGTCAGGTGCTGCTTTACTGTCATGCACCTCACCGCCCGTTAGGATAAATTCAATCGGCAAACCATAACTATCAACAGCCATATGTATTTTAGTGGTATTACCACCACGGCTTTTTCCTATCGCTTCGACACTATTACTTGCAGCACCCATACTATGTTGATGAGCCTTTATAATACTGCCATCAATAAATTCCCACTCAATATCAGATAGTTTTTTCAGAGCATTAAACAGTGCGAGCATAATGCCTTTCTTTGACCATAAGTTAAATCGCCTATAAATTGCACTCCAGTGACCAAAAGAGGCGGGAACATCTCTCCATGGGCAACCAACTCGCATTCGGTAAAGTATACCTTCCAATGTGCTTCTATGCTCTGCCTTATTATATATTCGACCGGTATAAAGCATTCAGCAATTCTCGCTGAGATGAACAATTGAGTTGTAGTGGTACTTACCAAGCAGAAATAAAAAAACTTTTCGCAGTAACTTTAGCAAAATTAAAAAAATCGAATAAAAAGCTTGCATTTTGAGAAACAAGAGATCAAACTCTTGTTTTTCAATTGGTTGAATGACTTCATGTTAAAAAATATTTCCCTTTTATATGCTTGGTACTGTGAATTTTGGCCTCTTTAAGTCAGCAAAAAAAACATTTAAGTTTTTCTGCCCTGAAACAGGCCATCTCACTGCACTTTCATGCAATCAAAGATAGCCGAGTACAAGGAAAGTGTGATTACAGTCAACATGATGTGCTTATGAGTGCTTTTGCCTGCATGTATTTTCAAGATCCCTCTTTAAGTGAATTTCAGAAACAGATGGAAGAGGAACAGAATCAAAATAATTTACGCACTCTTTTTAATGTTGAAAAAATTCCTAAAAATAGTCAACTAAGAGACATTTTGGATCTCATACCCTCTAAAACATTTGCACCTGCATTTAAAGATTTATTTGAACGACTCAGACGACATAAGCATCTTGAAGAGTATGCCATATTACCCAACACATTGCTTTGTGTTATTGATGGCACGCAATATTATTCCTCTAAGCAAATCCATTGTGACTGTTGTCTTCATAAAGAACATAGAACGGGTGAAATAACCTACAGTCATGCTGTTTTACAAGGTGCCATTATGCACCCCGATAAAAAACAAGTGCTCCCTGTCATGCCTGAAGCAATACAAAATACGGATGGTACAAAAAAACAGGATTGTGAAAGTAATGCAGCCAAACGTTTTATAGCCAATCTAAAAAAGCACATCAAGACAAGGATTTATGATTTGTGGTGATGGTTTGATGTCACATCAACCTATGATAGAAGATATAATTGAAGAAATGATGCATTATTTATTGGTTGCCAAACCTGGTGATCACACATATTTATTTGAATGGCTTGAAGCATTTTCTGAACTCCCATCAATGGACTGGATTGACGAAAAAGGGCACCAACATCATTATCGATGGAAAAATAATGTCCCTTTACATGGCGAAAAAAATGCCATTGAAGTTAACTTTTTGAATATACCCTCACCAATACCGCAGGGAAAATTATCTACCGAAATAGCTGGGTCACCGACATAAAGATCAGTGAACATAATATTCAAACAATGACCCAGGCGGGTCGATGTCGTTGGAAAATAGAAAACGAATGTTTCAACACATTAAAGAACCAAGGCTATCACATTGAGCATAATTATGGTCATGGGAAGAAGCACCTGAGCTTTAATATGTATCTGTTAACCTTGCTGGCTTTTTATTTCCATCAAATTTTTGAATTAACCGATGGGGCTTATCAAGCTTGTCGTAAAAAGTTTGGCTCTAAAAATTAATGTGGGAAAAGTTCAGAGGGGTTATTACCTTTTTGTGATGGACTCCTGGGAACATTTAATGGATTTTTATTGTACAGAGACGATTATGAGGAGATGAGACCTGTAAAAATAAGAAAACAAACCTATTTTAGGGAAAATGCGTCGATTAAACGCAGCATCTCACGTGCCTGCTATTTAGAAAGAAAGAAAAAAAATTTTAAAAAGCATCAGGCAAACAAAAATGCTGTTTTCAGCTTAATTCATAAGAATACTTGATCAGCAAGATACCGAGGTAAATGTTTTGAGTTAATGGAATGATAGCTTCCCTTCATAGAGTTTTTAATATTACCTATCATAGTGTTAACCCAGATAAACTCAATTTTATCAACACTTGCCGCACCACCACCCGTGACGATTGGAACATGCTTACAGTCAGCTTCTTTAACCGCAGGAAAACAATTTAACCCATCTGAGTAAACAGTACTTCCAGGTGTTAAATGAGTTTGTGCCCATCGTTTTATTTCACTGGATTTAAACCCTTTAAGCACATTTAAATTCATTGCAATCGGGTGTCCATCTTCATTAGTAGAAACGGCTGCAACGAACGGTGTTTTATTTTCTGAACCACGACCTCTGGAGCCGCCTCTGTGCTCACCACCCCAGTAGGCATCATCAATTTGAATGATGCCTGATAAAGGTTTACTGTCATCACGTTCTTTCATAACCTGCATGATCTTTTGTTTCATACTCCAGGCTGTATTGTAGCTTACCTTAAGCTCTCTTTAATTCTAATGCTGAAACCGCTGTCTTCAATTGAGTCATAAGATGAATCGCTAAAAACCACTTAGATAAAGGCAGTTTGGTACTATCAAATATTGTCCCACAGGTTGCTGATGTCTGATGATGACAATGGTGGCACTGATAAAGATGGCGATGTTCTAGAGTGCAATAAGTCTTATTGCCACACTCTGGGCAAACAAATCCATCAGGAAATTTCCATTTAAATAAGGCTTGTCGGCACTGTTTGTCAGTGCCATAATCATTAAAAAGCTCAAATAAACTATAACCTTCTTGAAACTGAATTTTATTTTTTTTTTGACATCATTCTACTCCACACATAATCTATACTTTAATTATAGTATAATTATAGTATAATTATAGTATAATTATCGAAATATGGCGGAGCTTTTGTGGGTAATCAAGTAAGAATACTTGATTACCCATAAAGCTCCGCCATTTTAGGAGCTTTCCATTCATAGGTGGCGTTTTCATCGCCACGCATAAAAACCTTGGCATCATGTCTTTTAAGTTAAAGCGTCTATTAAACCGATAACAAAATTCAGCAAGATACCGAGGTAAATGTTTTGAGTTAATGGAATGATAGCTTCCCTTCATAGAGTTTTTAATATTACCTATCATAGTGTTAACCCAGATAAACTCAATTTTATCAACACTTGCCGCACCACCACCCGTGACGATTGGAACATGCTTACAGTCAGCTTCTTTAACCGCAGGAAAACAATTTAACCCATCTGAGTAAACAGTACTTCCAGGTGTTAAATGAGTTTGTGCCCATCGTTTTATTTCACTGGATTTAAACCCTTTAAGCACATTTAAATTCATTGCAATCGGGTGTCCATCTTCATTAGTAGAAACGGCTGCAACGAACGGTGTTTTATTTTCTGAACCACGACCTCTGGAGCCGCCTCTGTGCTCACCACCCCAGTAGGCATCATCAATTTGAATGATGCCTGATAAAGGTTTACTGTCATCACGTTCTTTCATAACCTGCATGATCTTTTGTTTCATACTCCAGGCTGTATTGTAGCTTACCTTAAGCTGTCTCTTTAATTCTAATGCTGAAACCGCTGTCTTCAATTGAGTCATAAGATGAATCGCTAAAAACCACTTAGATAAAGGCAGTTTGGTACTATCAAATATTGTCCCACAGGTTGCTGATGTCTGATGATGACAATGGTGGCACTGATAAAGATGGCGATGTTCTAGAGTGCAATAAGTCTTATTGCCACACTCTGGGCAAACAAATCCATCAGGAAATTTCCATTTAAATAAGGCTTGTCGGCACTGTTTGTCAGTGCCATAATCATTAAAAAGCTCAAATAAACTATAACCTTCTTGAAACTGAATTTTATTTTTTGACATCATTCTACTCCACACATAATCTATACTTTAATTATAGTATAATTATAGTATAATTATCGAAATATGGCGGAGCTTTGTGGGTAATCAAGTAAGAATAAGTTACTTCACCGAGTTTTGCTGGTTTAAACATTAGAGACCTGATTTATTTTTATGTTTGAATTACAATGAATGATTGCTTAGTATTTGTCATAAATTGTATCTTTGATAAGATTTTAAAAAACCTAACTCTTTAAAATAGACTAATGGAATAATGATGAAAAGTTTTCACCCCTTTAGCGTAATAGCAATTACTTTGTTTATAATGATATTAATTCCCGGTTGCGATAAAAAGCAAGAGGTGGAAAAAGTTGCAGAAGTCAGACTTGTAAAAACAATTATTGTTAAGACACCCGATGCGGGTGGTATAAGACATTTCCCCGGACGTATTGATGCCAACAGGAAAGCCGGGCTGTCTTTTCGTGTGTCAGGTAAGGTGCAGGAATTACTGGTTAAGGAAGGGGATTTAGTGGCTAATGGTGATACCATTGCTAAACTGGATCCGACGGATTTTCAAATTACAGTCAATGATAAGAAAGCAGTATTTACCCGGGCATCGAATGACTACAATCGTGGTAAAAAACTGGTTAAAGAAGGCCATATTTCGAAAATGGATTATGACAAGTTAGAATCTTCCTTTCTTAGTGCTCAGGCAGAGTTAAATCTTGCTAAACAACAGCTCGTTTATACTGAACTGAAGGCGCCTTTTAGCGGTACAGTGGCTAGACGTTATATCCAGAGTTTTGAAGAAATTCAGGCCAAGCAGCCGATCATTATACTGAATGATAACGAGATTCTGGAAGTAAAGTTTGACCTGCCGGAAAATTTGATCTTACGCATTCAAAGAATTGAAGGTATTAATTCGATGGAGCAATCAACAATGAAACACCAAATCCCCGTTGTTGCCATATTTCAGTCTCGGGCAGATAAGGAGTTCCCGCTTACATTTAAAGAAATGTCCACTAAAGCTGATGCCAGTACACAAACATTTTCGGTAACCTATACCATGCCGAAACCTGCTAGAGTTATTATCTTGCCGGGCATGACTACGACGGTAAAAGTTGATTTGAGCAAAATGATTGAACGTAATGATGTTTTTTACTTACCGGTTAGTGCGGTAGTGGCTGATGCGGCTTTGCAGAGCACAGTCTGGATCGTTAATGAACAAACAATGCAGGTTGAGCCAGTATCAGTGAAAGTGGGTACCATGAGAGGTAATAGTATTGAAATAAAAGAGGGGCTTGATGCCGGGCAACGTGTTGTGACTGCTGGTGTACCGTTTTTATATAAGGATCTTAAAGTCTCTTTAATGAAAGAGCTGGAACAGGCGGAAGATAATATTAAGCATGAACCGCCTGTTATGCAGCAAACACCGACTAAAAACTCAACTGCCACAACGCCGGCGAAGGGATAAGAAACTATGAATGTCGGAGAATATTCGGTAAAAAACCCGGTAGTATCCTGGCTGTTGGTCATTGTTTTTCTGGTAGGCGGCTATAGCGGTTTTATGAAAATGGGTAAGTTGGAAGACCCTGAATTTACCATTAAAGATGTCAAAATTATTACTCAATACCCGGGTGCAACAGCACAGCAGGTTTATGATGAAGTCACTTATCATATTGAAGAAGCTCTTCAGTTAATGCCGCAGATAAAATGGATCAAAATGTCTATTTCACGGCCAGGTATGTCAGATATCAGTGTCACCTTCCAGGATAAATATAATAAAGAAGATTTTCCAGATATCTATGATGAGGTGCGTAGAAAAATAGCGGATATGCTGTACAAACTGCCGCCGGGTGCTAAAGAACCGGTTGTTGTTGATAGTTTTGGTGATGTTTATGGCGTTTATGTTGCTTTGTCTGGTGACGGCTATAGTTACCGTGACTTAAAAGATACCGCTGATTTTCTCAAAAAAGAGTTGGTTCTGGTTAATGGGGTTAGAAAAATTGTTATAGGCGGGGCTCAGACTGAAGTAGTCTATCTGGACATTTCTCGTCAGCGTCTGGGCGAACTGGGTTTATCTTTGGAGAAAATAGGTCAGATTCTGCAGTCGCAAAACGTGGTTACTGATGCCGGTAAGGTGTTAGTCGGTGATGAATACCTGCGAATTCAGCCAACCGGTGAATTTAAATCAGTGAGTCTGATTGGTGATGTGTTAATCAGTTCATCCGATAAAACACTCATCTATCTGAAAGATATCGCTCAAATTCGTCGCGAATATAAAGAGGTACCAGATTTATTGATTTACTATGAAGGTAAACCCGCGTTAACCATTGGTGTATCAATGCAATCTGGTGAAAATGTAGTGGCTGTCGGTGACAATCTTGCAAAAAGAATGGGTGAAATTTCGTCATTGATTCCATTTGGTATGAAACTTTATATGATTTATAACCAGCCGGTAGAAGTTGATAATTCCGTGTCTGGTTTTATGGTCAATGTGGCGGCTGCCATTGTTATTGTTATTGTGGTACTGCTGTTGTTTATGGGCGTGACAGCGGGTTTAATTATTGGTGCAGTACTGTTGATCACTGTTGCAGGTACGGTATTGATAATGGAGTTGTATGGCATTGAATTGCAGCGGATCTCTCTGGGGGCACTGATCATCGCACTAGGGATGTTGGTGGATAATGCCATTGTGATTGCCGAAGGCATGATGGTGAGAATTCAGGCGGGAATGAACGCTGCCAAAGCGGCAAAAGAGGTGGTCGGTAAGAATTCAGTTGCCCTGCTGGGAGGAACCATTATTGGTATTCTGGCTTTTTCCGCTATTGGTCTGTCACAAGATGGTACGGGTGAATTCAGCCGTACTCTGTTTTATGTGATTCTGATTTCCTTATTGTTGAGTTGGGTCACTGCAGTGAGTACCACTCCCTTGTTTTGTGCGTTATTTATTAAGGAAAAAGTGAAACCTAAAAAGGGTGCTTCCGGTGAAGGTGCTTCTGTGGATAGTCAGGATGCTTATTCGGGTTTTGTCTTTATGCTTTACCGGAATTTTTTAAAGAAAGCACTGCATTTTCGTGGTGTCACTGTGGCCATAATCGTTGCTTTATTCGCAATTTCTGTCTATGGCTTTGGTTTTGTTCGAGGCGGTTTTTTCCCTGATTCGAATACCCCGATGTTTTTTGTTGAAGTCTGGGAAGTTGAAGGGACTGATATTTTCAAAACCAGGGATGATACTCTGCAAATCAGTGAATATATTCGTACTTTGCCGGGAGTTACCAAAACCACCGAGCTTATTGGTGGCGGTGATCAACGGTTTTCTCTGGTTTATGAACCTAAAGAACGTAGCCCGGCTTATGCTCAGATTATTGTGCAGACAGAAACGCGTGAGCAGATTGCTGATATCTGGGATAAAACCGATGCCTATATGAAAAATTATCCCAATATTGAGCCGATTATTAAACCTTTACGTATTGGCCCTGGGCGAGACAGTAAAATTGAGGCTCGAATCAGTGGACCTGATGGCGCGATATTAAGACAATTGTCTAAACAGGCTCAGGAAGTTTTCCGTAATAATGATGGTACTAAAGAAATTCGTGATGACTGGCGTCAACCCGTTAAGTTAGTTAAGCCCATATTTAATGAACAAGTTGGACGTCAGCTTGGAATTAACTATGAGAATCTATCAAATGCATTAAAATATGCCTTTGATGGCACACAGTTTGGTCTTTATCGGGATGGCATTCGCCTATTACCTATTTTTGTCCGAGCGAGCGATGATGAGCGTGAAGATATTAGCAATATTCAGGATATTCAGGTCTGGAGTCCGGTGTTGCAGAGCTCTATACCGATTGCTCAGGTGGTTAAACGCTTTGAAACAGTCTGGGAAAATACCGTTATTAGAGGACGTGACCGAAGACAGACAATTATTGCCTCATGTAATCCTGAAACGGGTGTTGACACGACAGAGTTGTTCCAGCGTCTACGCCCGCAAATAGAAGCAATTGAGTTACCACCTGGTTATCAGTTAGTTTGGGGGGGAGAGTATGAGGATTCAACCAATGCCTCGAATTCTTTGGCCTCGGCTTTGCCGGGTGGTTTCTTGATGATGATACTCACCACTATCCTGCTGTTTGGTAAGGTCAGACAGCCATTAATTATCTGGTTAACTGTTCCTCTTGCGCTAATTGGTATTACTGCTGGATTGTTAGCGCTTGATGGAGCTTTTGATTTTATGGGTTTACTAGGCGCCTTAAGTCTTATTGGACTATTGATTAAAAATGCGATTGTTTTAATTGAAGAAATTGATCAACAAATTGGCGATGGTCTTGAGTCTTTTAAAGCGATCCTAGACTCAGCCGTGAGTCGTATGAGACCTGTAATGATGGCTGCGGCAACGACAATTTTAGGTATGATTCCACTGTTTTCCGATGTGTTTTTCGTTAATATGTCAATTATCATTATGTCAGGACTGGCTTTTGCTTCCATGTTAACTTTGATTGTTGTGCCGGTATTGTATGCTATCTTTTTCAAGATAAAATACCGTGAAGATGCTTAACGATTTTATGTTTTGATTTCTTTGCTCCGGACTTTGTCCTTAATGGATAGATAAAGTCAGGGGGTGAAGGGTTCAAGCTATATTACACATTCATATTTTGTTATCATTGTTATTATTGTTAAATAGCTCAAAAAGGACAAGAGACTAACATGCCATCAAATTTTCGATTTGGGGACTATCAAAGTGAGCTTTTAGGCGGTCACAAGACGATAAGCTCAAATCGCCTTTTTCCAACATTGGAGAAAGACGCACAAGGCCATGTTATTCCAAAAAAACGTTTAGCAATAACATTAACACCGATTGAAATATTTCGTTTATTGCGCCCCTATATTTCTAGACGTTTTATAATACAGGCAAAGGCCGTTATACCACTTGCTGTATACATGATTTTATTTCAGGTCTTAATCCTTCGACAATTCTCTGCAGACTATTGGGTATTGGCCGGCGGACTATTTGCAGTGATGGTCGGTTTGATGTTTTTTATGGAGGGGCTCAAACTTGGCTTGATGCCCTTTGGTACGCTCATCGGTTCAACCTTACCCCGAAAATTATCCCTGCCAATGGTGTTAATTATCACCGCATTATTAGGTATCGGTGTGACCTTTGCAGAACCGGCAATTGGTGCGCTTAAGGCGGCAGGTCAGAATGTGTCTGTTGAGCAAGCCCCTTATCTCTATGCCTTGCTGAATAATTGGTCAGACGTGCTGGTGCTGGTTGTGGGAGCCTGTGTGGGGCTGGCAGCGGTGGTGGGGACTCTGCGATTTGTTTCTGGCTGGAGTCTGAAACCAATTATTTATAGTGCTCTAATACCGGTATTAGCATTGACTCTATTTGCATCGACTGATGCGGATTTAAAGAATATTATTGGTCTGGCGTGGGATTGTGGTGCGGTGACCACAGGGCCCGTGACCGTGCCACTGGTACTCTCCTTGGGTATCGGTATCGCGGCTGCAGCTGGAAAGGGTGACTCCGAATTATCTGGCTTTGGTATTGTTACTCTGGCCTCCCTGTTTCCGATTATCGGCGTGTTTCTATTAGCCTTTTATGTTTCTTCCATCTATACCCCTGCAGAAATTATCGCTGCGTCTCAACTCAGTGCAACTATGGCTCATACGGTATCAATCCCCTGGTATGAACGTAGTCCATACCAGGAGATTGTACTGGGTGTGAGAGCAATTGTACCCCTCATCCTTTTTTTGTTTTTTGTCTATCGCGTGATATTAAAAGCAACACTGCAAAATAAAAGTGAAATAATTTTTGGTATTATTCTCACTATTATTGGTATGTGTATTTTTAATCTGGGTCTTACCTATGGTTTATCGATGCTGGGTGGTAGTCTGGGTAATCAGATCCCGGCGGCCTTTATTGCGATCCCCGGTATGGACGGTTCACCGATTTATCAATACCTTGTTGGTGTTAGCCTAGCACTGCTGTTTGCCTGGGCTCTGGGCTATGGCGCAACCATCGCAGAACCGGCGCTTAATGCGCTGGGTGAGACGACAGAAAATCTGACTAATGGTGTCTTTAAAAAAAGCACTCTACTAAAATCAGTGTCACTTGGTGTGGCTTTTGGTATTGCTGCGGGTGTTGCAAAGCTGATGTTTGGTTGGTCACTGGTATGGATACTGGTACCCGCTTATCTATTGGCAATTGTATTGACTTATTTTTCAACTGAGCAATTTGTTAATGTTGCCTGGGATAGTGCTGGTGTGACCACTGGGCCGATTACCGTTCCATTGGTGCTGGCTATGGGCTTAGGTATTGGTGGAGCAATGAATGCCGCAGATGGTTTTGGTATTCTTTGTCTCGCTTCAATCGGGCCAATTATTAGTGTCATGATTACTGGACTCTGGGCTCAGTACGAGGATAAATTACAAACATCAGAGGCCATAAAAATGAATTCACTAATTGAAGAGCAGGAGGCAATGAGAATTATATGAGTGTAAAAAATATTGTTTATTTAACGGATGTTTCACAGATCACCTGTGTTGTTCAGGAAGGAAATGGCGATGTCATCTTAAAGGCCGCTCGAGAATTGGGCGTTTCCCTTGGCGCACGTTCCTATCATGCCAAAGGAACGGGAACGCATGAATTATTTGGCCTTTTGGGCGTTGCCGTTGAAACAGAAAAAGATGTTGTGAGTGTGCTTGTTTCAGCTGAACAACGGGATATTATTTTTGATGCGCTGTATCTTGCTGCCGAACTTGATACACCAGGAATGGGCTTTATGTACATTACTCAGTTGGATAAGGTGGCCACTTATTTGCCGGAAAGTTTTGTTAATTCTTCAGAAGATGATAGTCATGGTTAATATGAATCCTGAAGTTCAAACTGACACGGGTGTTGCTCGCGAAACGGTTAAACTTATTTCTTGCCTTGTTAATAGTGAAAAAGCTGAAAAAGAATTACTGCAGGCATTGTATGATGAGCAGCAAATTGTTCGTGCTAATAGCATTAACTGTCGTGGCTACGCTTCTTTATTTGAAGCTAGGAGCAAAAAAAACACCCTGCCACAAGCACACTTTTCATACTTGATTGAAGTTGTTGTAGCACAAGTTAATGCAGATACAATATTTGATTTTATTTTTCGCAAAGCAGGGCTTGATAAGCCGGGTGCAGGTGTGGTCTTTATGGAACCCTTACAAGGTGCCAGTCATTTTTCTTTGCCGGATGCAGCCTTGCATCTAGAATAATCAGTTGAAGGATAAATAAAGTAGCTCACTGAACTATTGAGCCGATATTTTATTATTAAGGAATATATATGAAACAAAATAACAACACTACAAATAGAAGACCGCTGTCATTAAGCAAACTAGTTGTTCCTATCGTGTTATTTGTCGTGCTGTTAGCCGGTGTGGTTTATCTTGGCGATAGACTACATAGCCTTGAAGATAACTTAGCGTATGTACCTCCGGTGTTGGAAAATATGCTAGTCGATAGTAATAGTATTCATATCAGCAATGCTCAAACGGTTTATGTGCCCATCTATTCGCATATCTATTCTTCAGGAGGAAGTCCTCAATTACTAGAAGCAACATTAAGTATCCGTAATTCTGACCCAGATAAAAGTATTATCTTGCTATCAGCAAGTTACTATAATTCTAAAGGCGAAAAGTTACAAAATTATATTAAGGGACAGCTTGTGCTTGCTCCGCTACAGTCTACTGAAATACTGATTGAAAAGCAGGATGCCCGAGGTGGTTCAGGAGCAAACTTTATTGTTAAGTGGCGCTCAGACAAACCAGTATATGAACCCGTTATTGAGGCAATTATGATAGGTGATGAAAAAAATGGTATTTCATTTAAGAGCTATGGTAGACCATTGATGAAACGAATTAAATAATAATTTTGCAAGTACCTCGAAGTACAATAATTAAAATTTGATGAAATCGAATTCATGCACTTATGACTTGAATTCAGACTACATATTATTCCAGAATTACAGAATTAGGATCATAATGAACGTTCAAGAACCGTTGATTGGAAGACTTCAGCTTATTATTAGTTGGGTAGTACGTGCGCTGGCTCTGCTTATGGTGTTTGTGATCATTATGGGGGTTATCGATGTCGGTTGGACTTTGTATCAAAGACTCATGGCACCTCCCATCTTTATCTTAACCATTACTGACATGCTGGCGACCTTTGGTGCTTTTATTGCAGTACTAATTGCCATTGAGATATTCATTAATATTGTTGTTTATTTACAAGACGATGTGCTACATGTCAAAATTGTTATGGCTACAGCATTGATGGCCATTTCACGAAAGGTTATTATTCTTGATCTTGACGCCACTGAACCTGCCTATCTTTGGGGAATTGCTTCAGTTGTGCTTGCCGTCAGTATTGGTTATTGGCTGGTTGTTCATTATAATCTTGAATTCAGTACTAATGATAGAAAAACTTCAAATGCAAGCATTTGCAAAGAAAGCGAAAAAGAACATAATGTTGTAAAAGCACAACCAAGCAATACTAAGTCTATTGATTAATAAGATACCCGTAAGAGAGCAATTAAAATGAAACCCATTATGCAAAAACATTGGCACCACCTACCACAGGAAGAAGTGCTGGAGCTGCTGGAAGCAGACCTTGAAAAAGGACTGGATCAGCTTGAAGTCGGTGAGCGACAGGAAAACTTTGGTCCTAATGAGCTGACTCAGAAAAAAGGTCATGGCCCCTTAGTCAGGTTTTTATTACAGTTTAATCAGGCTCTGGTTTACATCTTGCTGGTGGCGGTGGTTATAAAGCTGTTTCTGGGTGCTTATGTTGATGCGGGGGTCATTTTTGGTGTGGTATTGCTTAACTCTATTATTGGTTTTATGCAGGAAGGTAAGGCATTAAGTGCTCTGGATGCGCTGGCAAAAGCATTAACCACTGAAACTACAGTCTTGCGTGCCGGTGATAAGCAACGTATTAATGCCAGTGAACTGGTACCGGGAGATATTGTTCTGCTGGCCTCAGGTGACAAGGTTCCCGCTGATTTGCGCCTATTGCAGAGTCGTAGCTTGCAAATCGATGAATCTGCTTTGACCGGTGAGTCTTTGCCTGTGGAAAAAAGTCCGGGCACCCTGGGCCATGACGCTATTCTGGCGGAGCGCAAGAATATGGCTTATTCCTCTACTCTGGTCACTTATGGCACCTGTGTGGGAGTGATTACTGGTACGGGAGATGAGACTGAAATTGGTCGTATTTCCGAATTGATATCCAGTGCAGAAATACTGGCTACCCCATTAACACGCAAAATTGCCAAATTCAGCCATGTTTTGCTGTATGCAATTCTGGCATTGGCAGCAGTTACCTTTATGATTGGCCTATATCATGGAGGTCATTGGGTGGATCTCTTTATGTCGGCAGTGGCATTGTCGGTGGCAATGATACCCGAAGGCTTGCCTGCGGTGTTGACTATTACGCTAGCCATTGGTGTGGCACGGATGGCAAAACGTAACGCTATTATTCGTCATTTACCTGCGGTAGAAACACTGGGTAGCACTACCATAATTTGTTCTGACAAAACGGGCACACTGACACGTAATGAAATGACGGTGCAGCAGATCTGGGCCGGTGATGAATTATTTACGGTCAGTGGTGTGGGTTATGCACCTAAAGGGGAAGTGCTGAAAGATGCACAGAAAATAGATATTCATAGCAATACGGCGTTAACTGAGCTATTGCGCGCTGGCCTGCTGTGTAATGAGTCTATATTGAAAGAGGATGAAGAAGGCTGGAAAGTTGAAGGTGATCCGACAGAAGGGGCATTATTAGCATCTGCTTTCAAATCAGGCTTGGATTTACAAGCGGAAAAACAAGCCTATCCACGCATTGATACCATACCTTTTGAGTCCGAATACAAATACATGGTAAGCCTGCACGGAGGTGATAAGCCCGTTGTCTATCTGAAAGGTTCCGTTGAAAGTATGCTGGCTCGTTGTGATAAAATCATGGGGGCTGATGGTAAAGCGCAGGCCTTGGATGCTGAGGCCGTTAATGCCCAGGTAGAAGCATTGGCACAGCAGGGCCAGAGAGTGTTAGCTTTTGCCTGTATGACAGAGTTAGCCAATAATGTAACGGCTATTGATCATGATGATGTTGATAAAGGACTGATTTTTCTTGGCCTTCAGGGTATGATTGATCCACCAAGAGAAGAAGCCATTAAAGCGGTCAGTATTTGTCAGACTGCGGGTATTCGGGTGAAGATGATTACCGGTGATCATGCGATTACTGCCGCTGCCATCGCCGGGCAAATCGGTCTTGATCATACTTTAGCTAAGGGTGAGATGCCTAGGGTTCTGACCGGCATTGAGTTGGCAGAAATGTCAGATGCTGAGATGATAGAAGCGGCGACAGGTACTGCCGTTTTTGCCCGGGTGACACCAGAACAAAAACTGCGTCTAGTCGAAGCCTTGCAGGCTCATGGCGAAGTTGTCGCAATGACGGGTGATGGCGTGAATGATGCACCGGCATTACGTCGTGCTGATATTGGTGTGGCGATGGGAATTACGGGCACTGAAGTCTCCAAAGAAGCAGCCGACATGGTACTCACGGATGACAACTTTGCTACGATTACGTCCGCTGTTGAAGAAGGACGTGGTGTCTTTGATAACCTGATTAAATTTCTAACTTGGATCCTACCAACGAATGCGGGTCAGGGCTTGGTGATTATCACCGCTGTTGTCATGTCTCAACCGCTGCCGGTTTTACCGGTACAGGCCTTATGGATTAATATGACCACTGCTGTCCTGCTGGGGCTTGCCCTTGCCTTTGAACCCCGTGAACCCGGCATTATGAACCGCTTGCCTCGTAAACCCGACATTTCACTACTCAATGGTGAAATGATATTTCGTGTTTTGCTGGTTGGACTGATGTTATTAGTGGGTAGTTATGGCCTGTTTGAATTAGCCTTGGCTAATGGTGATAGCGAAGCTCAGGCACGTACTATTGCGGTGAATGTTTTTGCCGTCGGCCAGTCTTTTTACTTGCTTAATTGTCGTTCATTGCGATTTTCAATGTTGAGTCTGGGGCTCTTTAGTAATCTATGGATTTGGGCTGGTATTGCTGCAATGGCAATAGCACAGCTTCTGTTTACCTACCTGCCTCTGATGAATCAGATGTTCCATACCGCGCCTATTGATCTGCTTGATTGGTTACAAATTCTAGCAGTGGGTCTGGTTATTTATATTGTTATTGGTGCTGAAAAAGCAATCAGACGAAAGCAAGAAAACAAACAATACTCGTGATACTTGGAGGTGTTGCGTCTAAGTTAATCATATAGAGTTAGGATATAAGAGTTAAGGTATAAGAATTAAGGTATATTGATGAAAAACTTTAAAAACATACTTTTTATTGCCGATGCAGAAATGCAATGTCGCCCAGCATTTGAGAGAGCTATGTTACTGGCAGAAAATAATCAGGCCAACTTGACGGTTGCTACTATAGTTGATGAATTGCCCGGTTATTATCCACAGTTAATAAATGGTGAATTAAGCAAACAGATAAAGGATGAGCATCTGAAGCAGATTGAAAATCTGGTCGCATCGGTATCGCATAGTAAAAAAGTGAGAGTCATTACGAAATTATTAGTTGGGAAACCTTTTTTGGCTATTATTCATGAAGTGCTGACTCAAAAAATAGAGCTAGTGATAAAAACGGTTGATAAAGAAACGTTTATGTCACGTCTTTTTGGTAGCTCTGATATGAGTCTATTACGTGAATGTCCATGCCCTGTATGGTTATTAAAGTCATCAGTTCATGAACCGTATAAGAAGTTAATGGTTGCTATTGATTTTGATCCCATGTCAACTGAACCAGTTGATGAGCAACTTAATCGACAAATTTTGAATATGTCCCTATCTCTGGCCTTGTCTGAATTTAGTGAGTTGCATATTGTTCATGTTTGGTCTGCCTATGGTGAAAGCGGTTTGCGAACTGGATTTGCAAAGCAACCTAAAAAAGATGTTGATGCCTATGTCAATGAAATACGAGTGAAGCATGAAACGTATTTTAAACAACTGGTTTCAAGTGTGATTGATGAGGTAGGAAAAGAGGTCTCTGATTATATAAAACCTCAGGTTCATCTGATAAAAGGTAATGCTCGGGATAAAATTCCAGAATTCGCCAAAAAAGAGGAAGTTGATCTTATTTTGATGGGAACCCTTGCTCGAACCGGGGTGTCAGGTTTGTTTATGGGGAATACCTCGGAAACGATTCTAAGTCAAATTGACTGTTCCATTCTGGCTGTTAAACCTGAAGGATTTGTATCACCCGTTGCATAAAAGGATTATTAATTGTCCTGACTAACCAATGGGCGGTGGAACATTTTTAGCGATACGTTTTGTTAAAGTGTAGATGCGTCGCATTTGTTCAACAAAAGCCATTTCAACTCGCACCAGTTTCAGGTAATCAGGATCATTGGTGCCAAGGCGAATGGCTTTTCGGCTAAGCAATGCATTTGAATTTTTAGCGATAATCTTTCTCATGGATATAACGGATTCAGCCGCTTTTTGGTCGTCATCCCGGATGGCTATCACGGTTAGTTCAAGCGCCTTGACCACAGATTGATGCAGTGTTTTCATTAATATCTGTGTCGTCTTTCCCGTTTTTGGCTTAAGCTCGCAGGCTTTATGAGCAAGTGCCTGCAGTTCATTTCTGACCACATCGGCAATACTTTCAAAATTGTCACAGGCAATCATTAATTGCTGAAAATTGTCACTGTCATGCTCACTGAGTTCCCCCCTACGAATAAGCCCTAGATAGTGTAAGATTTCTTCTTCAAGAATATCGACCTCGTCATAGCGTTTGGCAATCTCAATTACTGTTTGCATATTGCCGTTTTTGTAGGCGGTAAATATTTCATCTAACATCAGGCTGGTTATGTCACCCATTCTGCCCAGTTCCAGGCGTACTTGTTGCAGGGCGATGGGGGTAGAGACTAAGGCGTTTTTATCGATAAATTTGGGTGTAATAATAACCCCTACTTTGGCTTTGCGTTCAGGTACTAGGAATTCAGCCAGGCGGGCAAACCAGGTTGTAAAGCCGATGAAGATCAGTGTGTTTATAATATTAAAAAATGTATTGGCATTGGCAATCTGTCGGGGCACTTCGGCGCCTGCTCGAGCTAGGCCTGTCAGTTCAGGTTCTGCAGGAGAGAGCCAGACGGCAATGTCTACTAAAAGCCAGATGAGCGGTAACCATATCAACACCCCCACAACATTAAAGACTACATGAACGACCGATGCCTGCACTGCCTGAGTGGACTTGCTGCTCATGACCCCCATGATGGCGGTGGTGATTGCGGTACCAATATTGGCGCCTAATGCAAGTGCGATACCTGCGGGTAAGGACAATAGACCTTCACTGGCCATTGCGATGGCAATACCAATGGTGGCAGCAGAGGATTGAACTATTGCGGTAAATATGGCACCCGCTAAAATGCCGGCCATGGGTTTTTCAAGACTGACGAGTATGTCTAAGAAGGGCTGATAAGTACGCAATGGTGTCATGGTATGACTCATTAAGCCCATGCCGTAGAAGACTAGACCAATCCCCATGATCATCATGCCATAGTATTTCACTTTATCTTTTTTTGCCGTAAAAAGCATAAAAAACCCAATTGCCACCGGACCAAGGGAATAGGCCGCTAGATCAAATGCGAGTAATTGTGCGGTGACGGTACTGCCAATATTTGCCCCCATGATGACCCCCACAGATTGTGCGAGAGTCATCATGCCACTACTGATAAAACCTACAACAAGTAGTGTTGTGACGGTGGATGAATTGAGAATGCCCGTGACAAAGGCGCCTGTTATGGCACCCATAAAACGATTTGTGGTGAGATGAGAGAGTACTTTTGTCATTGCGTCACCGGCGGCTTTTTTCATCCCCTCAGACAATAACTGCAAACCGGCAAGAAATAAGGCCAGGCCACCGAAAAGCCCCAATGCGAGTTGCAGCCAGTCAATTTTGACGTCTGTGGACGCTGCAAAAGCAAAGGGTGAGCCGCTAAAAAGCATGAGCAGGAAGATAAAACCTGAAATTTTACACAGTGTTAATGTCACTGAGGTGGCCTCGGTCATGAAGAAGAATAATATTTATATTGTATAATAGTACGAATTGACTATTCTTAGAAGGTGCTTTGTTCAAAATTCTCGAATAAATAAATGCTTCGAGGAATATACCATGCTGACAAATATACTTATGATACTTACAGTAATGGTAAAGAATAAAACGACAGGAGGAAAAATCAATGCGATTAAGGTTTAAATGTTATCTAAGTTTAATGGATTGTAGACGATAGAATGAGTGTTATTCTCAAAATAAAAATGCATGATAAATTTCGCCTAGAGCTTATCACGGTCAGTCATCCTCAGCAAAAGCCTTTAACCTTCGATTTGTTCTGGTTTTTTCCTAAAGAGCTGGATGTGACTCAATCCAGTTATCCCAAACCTTTGTTTTACCGCTATCTGAAAAATAATATGAGGTATCGTATTCCAGATCAAACATTGACGGAATTAACAGCGCCTGACAATCGTTATATAAAAATACTGGTTGATGAAATCATTAATGAAAATGATTTGGAATATCATCATGCCCTCAGGCTATTAAGTAATATCTTTGTCAAGGCTCTGAAGAAAGAAATAAACGTTCACACGGCCAATGAGAAGACTGAAGATATATTGCAAGCCAACATTCAGGTCAAGGCAGTTTTAAGGCGTTTACGTGCACAGATTACAATTTCCGGACAAGGAAATAAGTTTGGATTTCAGACTGTCAATCAATACTGTAGTAGTGAAGTTATTCAAACCTACCTCGCTTGCATTGCGGACATTCCTGACGGGCAGATAAAAAATGCCTTGTTAAAGACCGTTGCAGAAGAAAATGAATACCGCCATGCAAATAAGATGTCTGCATTAGATAATAATGCCAGCTTTATAAAATCCGTCCGGAAGCTAAAATTAATCCGGCGTTATTGTGAAGGTACACTGTTTCTTAAAACCCGTAGAAGCGAAGAAGGGGTTGTTGCACAGCAGATTATATTTAGTCTGGCTGCCGCTTTGTCCATGATGTTTGCAATGTTAATTGCCTTTTGGTCTCAGCAAAAATTTGGTAACTTTACCACGAGTTTTCTGGCGGCAATGGTATTAGGTTATATTGTTAAAGACAGGCTAAAAGAGTTGAGCCGGGAGGTAACATATCTCAGACTGAGCCGATATTTGTTTGACTTCAGCACACAATTGCAATCAGAGCGATTATTGCGTAAACCTACCATCGGCACAATCAAAGAAGTGGTACAATTTATTAAGCCACGAAAACTGGATAATACGCTTAGAAATTTCTACCAGCAACAAGCGAACTATAGCAAGGATTCTTATGAATCAGTTTTAATGTATCGGCGGCAATTTAAGACGAGTACAAAAATAATGCCAAAGGGCATTGATCAATATGTTAATTTTACGCTTTTTAACCTGAGAAAGATGTTGCGCAATGCGTCTTATCAGGACTATCCCTTTTTTTACCAAAAAGGCAGCAAAGTTATTTGTCGTATGGTGCAAAAAAGTTATCCAATAGAACTTGTGGCTCGTATCACCGGTGATGGGGAGGCACGTTATCAGCATTATACGCTGACAGTGACTCGAAAAGGTATTCGTCGCATTCATCAAGCCAGTTTTAATGATAACTAGGCACCGTGTAAAAAATTTTTTTAAATGACTGTTGTCTATTGTTCTTAACGTGTTAATCATTTAATCTGTAGAAGATAAAAGGAAGGGAAAATTATGTCTGATACAACCACATCTGATACAAATGTAAATATTGGCGAAGAGACAAAGCCCCGCTTTGAATTTAGAAGCTTTGGCCAGGATTTTTCAACACAAAGTGCTCGCATGGCACGCTTATCCTCACCAATACCTGAAAAATTATGGGAAAGAAGTTCGGATGAAATTTACATCATGTCCAGAATGAATAATGTCAATAATACCAAAGTGCGTGATGGCAAGATGGATATCAAAACCTATGTGCAAACGGTTGACGGTCTGGAACAATGGAATCCACTGATGAAGGCGGAGTTTCCTATTGCGCATGATATACTGGAAAAATCAGTGTTTCCTGCTTTTCAGGTGGAGATGCCACAGCTTGAACAAGAACGCTATTCTTATGAAGAATTTATGGCAATCATCAATGCTCATCCTGATTTGCAGGCCGTTAAAGTCCATAAACAACGGTTTGCTTATATGGTTAATGATACTATTTGTGAAACAGGCAATATCTTGTTTAATGGTGCAAAAGTGTCAACCATTAATTCTGAGTCTACAGAAATAGATGCGATTAAAAAAACACTCAGTGATACTGGCCTTGAAAACATTGAAAATATAAACTATCTTCAGGCCATTAAACGAGTGATTGGAATGATAGATAAACCATTGGCCAATTAGTGCCCATCTGTTAATAGTTTTTTTTATCAGTATAAAATAGTAGGGTGGGCATGGCTTTATCTGCCCACGCTGACTCAATACTTTGTATTCACACTTTCAGCGTGGGCACAAAAAGCGTGCCCACCCTACAGTCACAATTATCAAATAATTCTAGAATAAACGGATGGGCACCAATTAATGCTTAAACATTAGTTGGCAAATAAAAAAGCAACGTAACGACTGACATTAGAGAGAAAATAAAATGCCTTTTGAAATTGAAAAAAAGTTCCTGGTTTCAGGTGAACAGTATAAACAAGACGCTGAGAAGCAGGTGCGTATTGTTCAGGGGTATCTATCGACAGTACCTGAACGCACGGTACGCATTCGCATTAAAGCTAATACCGGCTATCTGACCATCAAAGGTAAGGGAAATCAATCGGGTGCTACCCGTTATGAGTGGGAAAAAGAAATCAGCGTGGGAGATGCTAAAGAACTATTAGCGCTTTGTGAGTCCGGAGTCATTGATAAAACACGTTTTCTGGTGAAGTCAGGGAAACACACCTTTGAAGTCGATGAGTTTTATGGTGATAATCAGGGTTTGGTGGTGGCCGAGGTCGAACTTGAATCAGAAGATGAGGCATTCGAAAAACCATCATGGCTTGCCGAAGAAGTCACCGGACAAAACCAATATTATAATGCCATGCTAATGGCCAAGCCTTTTAAAAACTGGTAGTATCGAATACAAGACAAGTTTATACCTGTCTTGAATCTGTAGAATAAGGATTTTTATGGCAGAACAAAGGCCAACAACGTCTGATCCGCTGGATATGAATAACTATCGGATCGAACACCTACCAATACGTGAGAAATCTGGTTTTGAGCAAAGGCTTGAGCAAATTGGCCTGCCTTTAGCGATTATCACCTTTTTTGCCATCCTGCTTTTTTTCAATGTCCCCTATTTGGAAACTATTAATCCTGAAATTTTGGGTAAACGTGCTTTAGAACAGTATGAGACTCTGGGGGCAGAAGCATTCGCACAAACAAATATTGCCATGATGGCTATTTTTGTTGCCGCGATTATTCTCTGGATCACCGAAGCCATTCCCAATTATCTGACCTCGTTTCTAGTGATTATTACCATTGTACTCACGGGTGTCACCCCTGAGCGTGAAGCCTATGCTCAGCTGGGACATCCAGTGATGTGGCTGAACATTCTTTCCTTTATACTGGCCAGCATGCTGGTTAAAACCTCAGCAGCCAAACGTTTTGCCCTATGGTTTATTGTACGCTTTGGCCATAATGCCACCTCCATATTTTTCAGCTTTATTTTTATTAATATTATTCTTTCCATGTTTATTTCTGCCACCACTGCCAAAGCAGCTATTTTGTTACCCATTTTTATGGTGATAGCGGCTGTTTTTGGGGCTACGGGCGGTAAAAACAAAAATAATTTTGGCCGTAATCTGGTATTGCAAAATCTGTTTCAAATTAATATGGGAGCGGGTATGTTTATTACCGGCTCCGGCGCCAATTTATTGGCTGGGGCGCTAATTGCCGGTGCTTTGGCCGACATGAATGATTTTTCTTTTTATGCTTGGATGGAAGCTGCTTTTTTCCTGTCATTTTTTAATATTCTTATTGGCTGGTTTATAGGCACCCGGTTTATTTTTAAAATACCTAAAGAAGAGGCGGTTCCTCAGATTGAAGGCGGCTTGGAACGTTTGCGTGAAGAACTGCAGAAAATGGGCAAAATCCGCTTTGAAGAAATCAAAGCCATACTTATTTTTGTCTGTGTACTCGCTGGTTGGGTCACGGACTCTTATCATGGTGTCAGCAAAACAGCGATAGCTTTTATTGGTGCCATTGTTTCCTTGATGCCGGTAGTTGGCGTGGTGAAATGGAACGATGTTGATATTCCCTGGCACTTATTATTATTTTCTGCCGGAGCTTATACTTTAGGAGCAGGCTTTTCCACCACTGATCTGCCTAATATCTCGGTTGATGCCCTGTTTAATTATCTGGGCTTTACTGATGTAACACCCTTTTGGATACTATTTTTGATCCTCACCGGGGGAATGTTATTCAGTGCGCTGATTTTTCAATCCAAAACCATGCGTACTTTAATTTTTATCCCTATCGCCATTGGTACGGCACAAAAATTTGGCTATCCTATTCTTAGTCTGGCCTTGCCGGTTGCGTTATTAATTGAACATGTTTATGCTTTACCGTTCAATAGTAAACCGGCGGCTTTGCTTTATGTGACCGATCACTATAGCTGGTCTGATACCTTTAAATTTGGTGTGACCATGCTCTTTGTTGCCTGGGTAATGATCATAATCTGGAGTGAAACCTGGTTAAGGTGGTTAGGTTATCTACCCAATGGTGTGTTTGGTTTGTTTTAGAAAGAGAAAGAGTACAAATAAAATAATAATAATAACTGCTAAAAGTGAAACATTTGCTTTAAAAAATTATAATCGTTATTAAAAAATAGGAATTAAGTATGCGTAAAAATGGTATGAAATTAAATAGACATAGCGCTCAACCTGGGCGATTTCTACTCACAGCATCGGTCTCATTAGCTATTATGGGTTCTTTTAGCGTGCCTGCTTTCGCTGTTTCTAATGATGAAATCATGAAAGAACTGAGAAGGCTGCAACAACGAGTGCAAAAAGTAGAGTCAAAACTGGAAATAACTGAGCAAGAATTGACTTCCACAAAACAAGAACTGGTCAAGACGAAGAAAGAACTGATTGATACTCAGGTGACCAGTAAAAAGCCCAATATTCGCTTCTCAAAAACAACCGGTATGCCTAAGTTAGTATCGGATGATCGTAGCTCTTCTCTAGAGTTTAATGGTCGGGTACAGCTGGATGTTGCAGCACTTCCTGATCAGCATAAGAATGGTAGAAATAGAGATAGTAACTTCTTTTCCAGTCGCACAGAAAGTGAAATTCGCAGGGCAAGACTGGGCATTGAAGGTGTATTCCATTCAGACTGGGAATATGAACTGGAATTAGACTTTGCCGAAAATGAAGTGGATTTGAAAAAAGCACAGCTCACCTATGGGGGTATCAAAGATAATGATATTACCGTCGGTTTTCAGCGTGTTGCTTTTGGTCTGGAAAATACTGCCAGCTCACGATATACCACCTTTATGGAGCGAGGCTTAACCGATACTTTTTCACCGGATAGAAATCTGGGTGTTGCCTGGCGTTATACTGGCTGGGATTGGGGACAGTTTAAGGTCGGTGCTTATATTCCAAATACAATTGATTCGACCTCAGAAGATGACATCGACGCGGGTGAAACCACTCATCGAAGTGATGCTTATAATTATGTGGGTCGTTTTACTGTGGTACCGATTAATTTAAGTAATCAGGTGCTACATTTAGGTGTTAGTGCTGCTTATACCAATTTCAGTAATGTTGATTCAGGCGATGCTATTCGCTATCGAGCTCGACCCGAATCACATTTGTCGCAAAGGTTGGTGACAACGGGTAAATTTTATGACCCTGACAATAGCAAAACATATGGACTTGAAGCTGCTTATTCCGGCTATGGATTTCTGCTCCAAAGTGAATATGTCGGAGTCTCAACTAAAGGCTATTATGATGATGATAAGTTAAGAAATGAGGATACTTATAAATATGACAGCTGGTATGTTTCAGCGGCCTATATGCTAACGGGTGAGACGCATGCTTATAGACGAAAAGGTGGTACCTTTGGCAATGTTATGCCCGATCATCCTCTTTCAAAAGGGGGCTGGGGTGCCTGGGAAATTGCTGGACGCTTTAGTTCCATTGATTTGAATGATAATGGTGAAAAGGGTGGTCAACTGGATGATTTCACCTTTGGGGTGAATTGGTATATGGAAAACAATCTAAAACTGATGTTTAACTATATCCGCTATGATGCAGATAGTTATGAAGAATATCCAAAATATGAAGATCAGGATGACAATATACTCCAAACCCGTCTGCAGTGGTTCTTTTAGAACTTCCTGAAGAATAGTATTAATCTGGATAGTGCTAAGCGATCCAGATTAATGCTCTGCTTATTACTATCGTTATAGCTTATAGGAAATAACCGTGAAAAAAATATTATTGATCGCAGTATTATTAAATACTCTCTTTGTTTTACCCGTATTTGCACTGGATATCAGTCATTTTACCCAGTCTGAATATGCCTTTAACCTTCAGGAACCAGAAGGTTTGAATAGCACACCAGGCTCACTCGCAGGCCAGCGTGAAAAATTATATGACTTCATCAATTTTGAACCGGGCAATGATGAAAAACTGGTTACTTATCTGGATACACCGGATCGTATTTTAGCTAAAAATTCATTGATTATTCGTGTCAGAGAAGACTTAAGAAGTCCCAGAAAAACCCGCATTACCGTTAAGCTCAGAGCCGAATCTCCAGCGGATTTTGGTGATATTAAACGCTATAGAAAAGCTGAAATTGATATCGTTGGCGGCAATAAATCCTATAGTGTCAGCTGGGATATTCGCTATAATCACAATGATATCAATGTCAGAAAAGTAAATATACTCGCTGTTTTAGATCGCATTAAGAAAAAGAATCCTGAAGCCTGGAATGTTGTAGAAACACGCTTAGAGGGAAAAAGTGAGCAATTAATACAAACACTGGTGATGCGCACCTTATCCTGGGAAGGACCGATTACAAAAGTACGAGGTATCGTAGAAATGGACTATACTATTTGGAGTCCCCTGTATAAAGAAAATGACGAAGCATTTACCTCCATGTCATTTAAAGGGAAAACCAAAGATAAAAACCTGTTAGCGGTTGTCAAACGTGTTGATGCTGTGCTTGCTGAAAAAGGGCTTGCTATCCCACCGGAAAAGTCTTTTTCAAAAACCAGAAGAACGTTTGATATGAGTCCCGGTTTTAAGCAATAACACTATAAGTCTAGAATAATCCCTGTATATTAAACACATAAAGTTAAACCAACCTCTTTACTGGTGTTGGTTTAGTGATTATTAAAGGATTGTTGTCGGCTGTTAGGGTGTCAAAGGAAACAATAGTGGCACTGTCAGTAAAGTGATTAGCATCGCTAGGATTTGTAATGGCACCCCAATTTTTACAAAGTCATTAAATTTATAACCGCCCGGTCCCAGAACCAGCGTATTAACGGGGGAAGCAACGGGTGTAGCAAATGCGGTGGATGCTGCAATGGCTACGGTCATAAGAATCGGATATACGGAAATATTCAGTGCAATAGCCGCTGCCACAGCAATAGGCGCAATGAGTACTGTAGTGGCTGTATTTGAAATAAATTGACTAAAGAGTGATGTTAAAACGAACAGCCCCGCCATCAAAGCAAAGGGACCATAGTCGCCCAAACCATTGACCAGGCCATTGGCAAGCAGTGTGACAGCGCCAGTTTTGTCCAGAGCAGTTGCCATCGGTAGCATGCCGGCAATCAGCACAAGGCTCTGGGTATTCAGTGAGTGGTAGGCATTATTCATACTGATACAGCCTGTGACAATCATCGCTAATGCGGCCAATAACACTGCCGTCACACTGGGCACCAGATTAAACGTCATCAGTATCAGCATAATAGCAAGAATCGCTAGTGCTAATGGTGCTTTGCGCCGGCGGGGAGCTACCTCTGCAATTTCTTCTGGCAGATTTAATACCAGAAAGTCATCATGTTCTTCCTGTAGGCGACAAATGGACCGCCACCCTCCGGCAACCAATAGAGAGTCACCAAATTCCAAGGCTGTATGGGAAAAATTTTCTTCCAGCGGTTCACCCATTCGCTGAATGCCAAGTACGGTTAGACCATGCTGTTCCCTAAAATTTACCTCGACCAAACCATGGCTAATGAGTTCAGAGTTTGGTGTCAGTAATACCTCAGCCAATCCCAACTCTTTTTTTGCGAGTTGTAGCTGGTATTTATTCAGTGGTGTTTCATTCAGTCTCTCATCGCTGCACAATGAGTTCAAATTAGAGTCGTTGCCAGCGACTAATAGTGAATCGTTATGCTCGAGGCGAGTATGGGATAAAGCGGGTGCTAGAAAACCATCATGCTCGATACCAATGACCATGGTATCGTAGCGGCTCAGTAATCTGGCTTGTTCTATCGTTTGGCCGTGTAAGGGAGAGTTCGCTCCTAAATGTAGACGACGGATTCTTTTTCGGACGCCATAAGCATCCGCCAGTTCTCGAATGGTACGGCGGCTACGACGTGCTTTGGCGGCTGTTCGATGGGGTAGCAGATGACGTCCTATCAACAGCACATAGATAATACCACTTGCTAATATCAGTAGGCCAATGGGGGTAAAGCTGAAAAAGCTAAAGGGTTCCAGCCCCTCGCGTTCCAGCTGAATGCTCACCACCAGATTGGGTGGTGTGCCAATGAGAGTTAACATGCCCCCCATTAAGGAGGCCAGTGAAATAGGCAAGAGTAGTCGGGAAGGATTGATGCCTGATTTTGCGGCTAGGCTGAGTACAATAGGAATGAAAATGGCGACGGCACCCGTAGAGCTCATAAAGGCAGATAATCCAGCAACTACCAGCATGAGCATTACCATGAGACGTAGTTCATGAGTGCCTGCGACCCGCATCAACCAGTCACCGACAGCAAAGGCAATACCTGTTCGGTAAAGTCCTTCACCGATGACAAAAAGCCCAGCAATTAACAACACGACTGGATCACCAAAACCAGCCAGCGCTTCAACAGGTGTGAGTAAACCGCTCAGCATAAGACATAGGATAGCACCTATTGCAACAACATCTAAGCGAACTTTGTCACTCACAAAAAGGATGATGATAATAAGCAGTAGTCCAAATACGAATATCATGTCACCACTCATGAATCACTCCTTTAGGTAAATAATAATTTTATATTCTAGCGCAATAATCAAAAAGATGGCAATCAGCACTTGAAAAATCTAAGACATAATATAAACTTGAGAGCATAAAAATAAACATGTTAGAATCATTTGAGTCATTTCTTTTTGTTGCTGTTCCAGTTTAAATAATGAAAAATCCATTAAGCTATAAACTTGCCCATAAGGGAATATTATGAGAAAAATAAATTCGATTGAAGAAGCAAAAGAAGAAATTAAAAAATTTAAAATTTCAGATTGTGCTGAGGATGATGTATTCTTTCAAGCATTAGAAGAAGTGTTGCTATCTATTTATCCACTCTTTAAATCCGGCGAACTTTATACGCTCAGTGCAAAAAATGCCATAGTCAAACGACTAGTTATGCCCGACCGGGTGATTAAGTTTAAAGTGGCCTGGCTGGATGATGATAATATTGTTCAGGTTAATACTGGATACAGAGTTCAGTTTAATAATGCTTTGGGTCCTTATAAAGGCGGCTTACGTTTTCATCCGAGTGTTAATGAGGGTATATTAAAATTCCTGGCCTTTGAACAAATTTTGAAAAACTCCCTGACAGGTCTACCTATTGGCGGTGCTAAAGGTGGTAGTGATTTTGATCCGAAAGGAAAAAGTGATTTTGAGGTAATGAAATTCTGTTCTGCTTTTATGACTGAATTACATAAATATATCGGACCCAGAGTGGATGTGCCCGCTGGTGATATTGGTGTTGGGGCGAGGGAAATAGGCTACCTATTTGGGGAATACAAGAAGATCACTTCATCCTACGATGGCGTTCTAACCGGTAAGCCCTTTTTCTTTGGAGGCTCTTTAATGCGACCTGAAGCAACAGGTTACGGCGTTATCTACTTTACTCGAAAAATGCTGGAACTCGAAGCAAAGGAGAGCCTTAAAGGTAAAATTTGTACCGTCAGCGGTGCTGGAAATGTGGCACTGCATGCCATTGAAAAACTGCTGCATCTAGGGGCTATTCCCGTTTCATGCACGGACTCTAAAGGAACACTTCATGACCCAAGAGGATTGGATCTTGAACTATTAAAGGATTTAAAACTTAAGCAACGTCAGTCTTTGCAGGAATATCTGAAAACACATCCTGATACTGAATACACCCCGATTTCAGATTATCCAAAAAATGCTCATGCTGTGTGGAATATACCCTGTTACGCTGCTTTTCCCTGTGCAACTCAAAATGAACTGACCGCAAATGATGCTAATAATCTAATTAAGAATGGCTGCATCAGTGTGTCAGAAGGTGCCAATATGCCATCAACGAAAGAAGCGGTCAGTATTATGTTAAACAAGGGAATACTACTCGCACCAGCAAAAGCAGCAAACGCTGGCGGGGTTGTAGTCAGTGGTTTTGAAATGAGCCAGAATGCTGCCATGCAAAAATGGACATTTGAAGAAGTAGATGAGAAATTAAAAGCAACCATGGAAAGCATTTGTGAAAAGGTCGCTGCAACCGCTGAAGAGTATCATGTTAAGGGAAACTATGTTGATGGTGCCAATATTGCAGGATTTAAGAGAGTGGCTGATGCCATGATTGCAGAAGGAATCTAGTGACTTTAAGCACTTATGCTATGTGGCTGTTGATACTTGAGAAGTGCCTTGCTGCATTTTCAAGTATCACGAGTATAAAAATGAGAGTAAATGAGTGCTAATGCACCTATTATTTCATTTTTTAGGTATTGCGGGAAGCGGTGCAAGTCTGAGCAAGCGAAATTTATATTCAGCGACAGTTGATTTGCTCCCCTTTAGTCTTGCTTTTCCTTCAATTTTATCCTCTTTGTATTTTGCAGTTAATTCAACTGAAAATGTTCTTCGTTTTTCTCCAAAGACAGTCTGCTTGTCATTATGTTGAGTAACATCTACATGAGCACTGAATTTTTTTCCCTTGACTGTATAAACGCCATGGCTAAACATAATAGCGCCACCACTTAAATAACGGCCTTTTTCTAAAAAGGTCGTGGATATGCGTTCCCAGCCATAAATACCTGCTATCTCAAAAATCCAAATTCCATTCACTGACATTTTATTATCTCCAAAATCATTAATGACTTGATACCAATATACTCATAAACTTGGGAGTAAGTACCTTTTGGACCTTTTCGGCACTTTTTTAAGGCTATGGGTATAAAACTGTTGATTATTATTTGCCGTAGCCTACAAATTGTAGCTGGATCCATTACAATATATAATAATTTAATTGTGTTTGTAGATCTTAGCAAGCTTTATTCTTATGATAGAGCTATGATGAGTATAGAATAAAAAACCATACTTTAGAAGGAATCGCACATTGTTAGAACCGGTATTGAAATCAGAACTTGAGGTAAAACTTACTTTGTTTGAATATTTAAAGCGTGGTTGGTTACGGGGAGTGTTTTTTTCTTTTTTATGGTTGATTTTGACGGAAGGTGTGATAAGTTCATTGCTAGTTGGCATTCCCGTTGTGTTGTTGGCCACTTGGTCGAGTGTTTTATTGCTACCTCCTATTACGCTGTCATTGCTTGGTATACTTAAATTTATTCCTTTTTTCCTTTGGCATTCTCTTCTTGGTGGGGTTGATACAGCGCGGAGAGTGTTGCGCTTTCGTATGCAGATCTCACCGGGAATGCATGACTACCCATGGTCATTACCACCGGGAATGCCTCGTGTTTTTATGGCTAATACCGTGAGTTTATTTCCGGGGACCATGAGTGCTGAGCTAACAGAAGACTATCTCAGAGTACACGTTTTGGATGACAGCAGTGATTTTATCTCTGAATTGCGAGCCGTTGAGCAATCAGTGGCGATTTTGTTTAAACTGAGTTAAATAGTTGCTAAATTTCCTGAGATTGACTTATGAAAAATTTTAAAAAAATATTTTTTTTAAATCTATTGGTTTTTATTCATAAGGTGTCTCTATGAGTATATTGTATATAGGCTTGAGCATTTTTCTTTTTATGACTCTGATTGCTGGTTTTTGGCGTGTATTGAAAGGTCCTGATGAAGTTGACCGCATGCTGGCAGGGCAGTTATTTGGCACCACTATTGTGGCCTGTTTACTGCTTCTAGCTCAGGCCTTTAAACGTCCTGATTTACAGGATGTCGCTCTGGTGTTGGCATTGATTTCAGCAATCACCATGATTGCTTTTGTCCGCCTTAGAAGTGCTTCTGATAATAAAACGGGAAGTGATTAGTATGTCGATCATTGATATCATAACGGCTATTTTTTTACTGGCAGGAGGTTTTTTTTTCTTGCAGGAACTATTGGCTTACTGCGCTTGCCTGATGTCTATACCCGCTTACATGCCCTAACAAAAGCCGATAATGTGGGTTTAGGATTGATTGTCATAGGTTTGTCCTTACAAGTTGAATCGCTGGCTATGGTCGGCAAGTTACTGCTGATTTGGTTGTTGGTTTTAATGACCAGTGCCAGTATTGCTTATTTAGTCATTAAATTGGCTCGGCACAAGGGGCTTAAATTATGGACTCGCTGAGTATTCTGCTCTCTGTTTTTGATTTCTTTCTTATTGTGGCTATTATTGGTTCTGCCTGGCAAGCATTGAAAGAAAATAGTGATTTATTTCGTGCTATAACATTGTTTATCACCTTTGGATTATTGATGGCCGTGGCATGGGCTCGCCTAGGGGCGGTTGATGTCGCATTGGCAGAAGCAGCGATTGGCTCTGGATTGACTGGCGCTTTATTGTTGTCGGCACTCTCTAAATTAAGGGAAGCTAAATTAAGGGAAGCTAAATTAACCGAGCCTGAACCCAAAAAGTTGCATAGCTCCCTTAACGATGAATAGCCCTGCCTCAAAAGCACTGCCCCTTACGTTGCAGCAACGTTTGTTTCGATGGTTGCTAATACTTATTTTGACTACGTTTATGATCACTTTGTCTTATGTTCTTTTGACCCAGCCTGAACCGGTATCGGAGTTGCCTCGCCAGATCGCTGATAACTTGGAAAATACCGGGGTTAAAAACCCAGTGACTGCGGTACTGCTTAACTATCGTGCTTATGATACTTTTTTAGAAATGGCCGTTTTACTACTGGCATTGATTGCGGTTAAGTCGCTAGCCGATCCACTTGCCAGAAAGGGCGCTGCGTTGTTTTCACCGCCGGGAGAAGTTCTTACTCTCTTATCTCAAGTTTTTACTCCGTTATTTATTCTAATTGCTGGTTATTTGCTATGGGCAGGTGCCGATAAACCAGGAGGTGCCTTTCAGGCGGGTTCTGTATTGGCGGTTGCCTGTGTTCTCCCTTTACTGACTAATTGGCGGGGGGATGAGTTTTTTGCTCGTCTGAGCACACGTCTGATTCAGATTGCGGGTCTTAGTTTATTCTTGCTGATTGGTTTATTCACGCTGTCGAGTGGGAATTACTTTCTTGAATTTTCACCTGCAATGGCAGGTGGACTTATTTTAATTATTGAAGTGGCGGCTACATTGTCTATTGCACTAAGCTTGGGGGCGCTTTTTTTTGCGTTCCAGTCTAGCGAAAAGGGGGCTAATAAATGACCTCGGCTTTGTTGTATGTTTTTACCGGTATCGCACTTTTTTGTATGGGTTTTTATGCCTTGATTCTTCATCCGCACTTGTTGCGAAAAATTCTCGCGATTAACGTCATGAGTAGTGGTGTTTTTATGTTGCTGGTGGCCTTGGCTGATCGTTCACAAGCCTTGCTCAATCAGAGTGCGCCTGATCCCGTGCCTCATGCGATGGTTATTACCGGTATTGTGGTGGCAGTTTCTGCGACGGCTTTGGCTTTGACACTGATGTTACGCGTCCAGTTTGCCAGTGGGCGACCTGAGCTTATTGATGATGATGTTTCTAATACCCATGATCATTGATATTCCCTGGGTAATTATTGTCATTCTCTTACCCTTAATCGGGGCGATGAGCTGTTTCGTGTGGCCTCAAAAGAGTATTTTACTTGGCATGGTAACGGCAGTATCTATTGTTCTGGGTACTGCCGGACTGCTTTGGCAACTGATAACACTTGGTGTGCAACGCTATACCCTAGGTGGTTGGGCTGCACCTCTGGGAATTGATCTCTATGTTGATGGCCTGAGTTTGTTGATGCTTATTATTACAGCCTTGGTTGGTCTGGGCATTAGTAGTTATTCAATCGATTATTTCTCACCTGTATCTGGGGCGCATAAAGCCTCGGATAAAAATAATACAGAAAATAATAAAGCACAGGCCTTTTGGCCACTCTGGTTGTTTTTATGGGCAGCACTAAATGCCTTATTTCTTTCGGCTGATATTTTTAATCTCTACGTCACTCTGGAGTTATTAGGCCTTTCTGCTGTTGCTCTAGTTGCACTTGCAGGCACTCGCGATGCACTCTCTGCGGCGATGCGCTATCTCTTGGTGAGTTTGTTGGGCTCGCTGTTTTTCTTGTTCGGCGTGGCCTTACTGTATCATAGCTATGGTAGTGTCGATATTGCCACTCTGGCACAACAAATAAAGCCCGGTCCCATTATGAGCATTATTATGGCGCTGATGATGTCGGGTTTATTATTAAAAACGGCATTGTTTCCAATGCATTTTTGGCTACCACCGGCACATGGTAGTGCCCCCGCACCGGTGAGTGCGTTATTGTCGGCACTGGTCGTTAAGGCCTCTTTTTATATTTTTCTACGCTTATGGTTAGAATTTTCTCCAGTGTTGGATGTCAGTCATATCGCTTCCTTTTTAGGCTTGCTGGGTGCAGTGGCGGTCGTATGGGGCGGGGTGCAGGCTTTGCGCCAAGTTCGGCTAAAAATGTTGATTGCCTATTCAACGGTTGCTCAATTAGGTTATTTGTTTCTGGCCTTTCCTTTGGCCAGTGTTTACGCTTGGCAAGGTGGATTGTATCTGTTGTTATCCCATGCCTTTGCTAAAGCGGCCATGTTTCTGGCAGCGGGTAATATTATGTATTTTTGCGGGCACGATCGGATCAGTGATTTGGACAGAGTGGCACAGCGTTTGCCTATTACCGTATCCGCTTTTGCTCTGGCTGGAATCAGTATCATGGGCTTGCCTCCTAGTGGTGGTTTTGTGGCAAAATGGCTAATGCTGAATGCTGCACTGGCTACACAACAATGGTGGTATGTGTTGGTGCTAGTGGTAGGCAGTTTATTAGCATCAGCGTATATTTTTAAAGTCATTGGCTATGCTTTTACACAAGCCGCTCAATCGGCTGAAGAAATAAAAACTAAACCTGTCCCTCTGACAATGGAGTGGGCAGCCCTGGCTCTGGCTTTTGTCGCTTTGTTATTGGGGTTGTTCTCAGGTTACCCTCTGGCTTTGATGGATATTGGCTCCCCTTTTTTGTCAGAAATCGCCTCTGGTGGTGTTAAATGAACTGGAATGCCTTATTACCCTTATTGGTGGTACTCAGTTCCTTCCTGGCTGGGCTAATCATTTTCTTTCTGCCTGAAACGCGTCATAAAACACGCATTACCCTGAATCTGCTGGCGGCTGTTTTTAAGTTGGTTTTAGTGGGCATCATGCTTTGGGGTGTTTTTCACGGTCATCAATATGAAACCCGACTGGCTTTTTTGCCGGGCTTAGAACTGGTTTTAAAAGCCGATGCTTTGGCGCTTTTGTTCGTGACCCTATCATCAGGTCTGTGGCTGCTAACGACTATTTATGCCATTGGTTATCTGGAAGGTTCACCACATCGTAGCCGCTTTTTTGGCTTTTTTAGTTTATGTGTCACCTCTGCCGTCGGTGTTGCTCTGGCAGGTAATCTGATCACATTTTTATTATTCTATGAAATGTTAACGCTGGCAACCTATCCATTGATTGTGCATCGCGGTAATGAAGTATCCCGTAAGGCTGGCAAGACCTATCTGATATATACCATGTCGGGTGGTGTGCTATTGTTGATTGGCACGGTATGGCTCTATAGCATCACGGGTACATTGGAATTTACCGCTAGGGGAGTGGTGGCATCATCACTGGATAGCTATGGTCAATCCCTGGTTATTATCTTTGTACTACTAATTTCAGGGCTTGGTGTTAAGGCAGCCTTAATCCCTTTTCATGGCTGGTTGCCTCAGGCAATGGTGGCTCCAGCACCGGTGAGTGCCTTGTTACATGCGGTGGCGGTGGTTAAATCCGGTGCTTTTGGTATTGTTCGGGTGGTTAATGACATCTACGGTGTAGAAGTCGCCAATAATCTAGGTGTCACTATGCCGCTTGCCATCGTTGCGGGAATAACGATTATTTATGGTTCCGTACGGGCTATCTTTCAGGATGATTTAAAGCGTAGACTGGCTTTTTCTACCGTGAGCCAGGTTTCCTATATTGTGTTGGGGATTGCCATTGTCGGGCCCATGGCCACCATTGGTGGCTTGATTCATTTAGTGCATCAGGGGGTGATGAAAATTACCTTGTTTTTCTGTGCAGGTAATCTGGCAGAAACACTGGGAATCCATAAAATCAGTGAAATGGATGGTGTTGGCAAACGCATGCCCTGGACCATGGCTGCTTTTACCATCGGTGCTTTTGGCATGATGGGGATTCCTCCGTTGGCAGGCTTTATTTCCAAATGGTATCTCGGCGTCGGTGCTGTGAATACGGGGCAATACTGGGTTTTATGGGTGCTTGTGGGGAGTAGTTTGCTGAATGCTATCTATTTTCTCCCCATTATCTATGCCGCTTGGTTTAAACCTATTAGCAGAGCCTGGCCGGATGAACGGGATTTTAAACAACTTAAATGGAAAGCAGAAACAGCCTGGGCTCTGTTATTGCCACCGGTGATTACAGCGCTACTCACTCTGCTAATTGGCTTGTTTGCCTCAGCACCTTTTAGCCCCTTAAAATGGGTGCAGTTTATTACGTTTCAGGAGTATCAGCCATGAGTGCGCTGCTGTCGTCGCCAATGCTTTTACTTGTTCTTCCCGGCTTGCCCTTATTGCTGGCCGGTGCTTTAATCATCGCTCGAAGCAGACATCTGGCATTGATATTGGCGCCTTGGATAGCTCTTCCGGCACTACTGATTGCTCTTTTTTCCAGCCCGGGGCTTACACTAGAATTACCCTGGCTATTGTTAGGGACTCATTTTAGCCTTGATGAAACCGGCCGTTTTTTTCTACTCTTCAGTGCCTTTATATGGCTGTGTGCAGGAGTCTATAGTTGTGCTTATTTTGCCGATCAGGCTGTGCGACGCCGCTTTTTAATCTGGTTCTTATTTGCCATGAGTGGCAATTTAGGACTCATTATTAGTCACGATTTAGTCTCTTATTATACCTTTTTTGCCTTAATGAGCTTTGCTTCCTACGGATTGGTGATATTTGAGCCTAATGCACAAACAATAAGAGCAGGGCGCATTTATCTGATCATGGTGATTGTGGGTGAATTGATGCTGTTTAGTGGCTTTGTTATGGCTGCGATGCTGACGGGTAGCCATGAATTTGCTGTACTCAGGCCTGCTCTAGCCAGCGTTGAATTACAACATTGGATTATTGGCTTGATTGTATTTGGCTTTGGGGTCAAATCTGCGCTATTGGGATTGCATATTTGGCTGCCTTTGGCTTATCCAGCTGCCCCATCACCGGCTAGCGCCGTGTTATCCGGTGCGATGATATCTGCCGGGTTTTTGGGCTGGTTACGTATCTTACCCTTGGGTGAAATTAGTCTGCCGGGCTGGGGAAGCTTGTTATTGTTAATGGGCTCAGTATCCGTTATTTATGCCTTGCTGGTAGGCTTATTACAGAATGATCCTAAAAAAGTATTAGCCTATTCCAGTGTTGGAAAAATGGGCTTATTGACTATTTTATTTGGCCTGGGCATGATTGCACCTCAGCACTGGCCACAAATTATGATCAGCATCCTATTTTTTTCCTTGTATCATGGCCTGGCAAAGGGGGCTTTATTTCTTGGTGAAGGTTTATACGCCAAGTTGTCAGCAGAACGAGTGCGACAACGTTATTGGGCTTTGTTAGGCTTATTATTGCCGGCACTATCACTGGCAGGTGCGCCTTTGACCAGTGGTATGATGGCAAAAAAGATGCTGAGTTTGCAAATTGCATCGGTTGATTCATTTTGGGATGAGGGCCTGTCTCTAGTGCTGATCCTAAGTTCATTATCAGCCAGCTTATTGATGCTACATTTTTTGTTTTTGCTCTGGTCTGAACGGTCTAAATCAAGAACTGACTCTCAATCGCCGACTCAATCGGCTTGTCAGTCGGATACTCTTTGGATGTGGCTAGCCTGGTTGCTACTTCTTGCGGCTGTGGCTTTGACTTCCAGATTCCCCCCGATTGAATTGAATGCCTCTTTAAGTAGCAGTGAAATTCCCGGGGCTCTCTGGCCTCCTCTTGTGGCATTCATCTTGATAGCCTTTTACCATTGGAGATTCCCGCAACTCTTCAGGCTTCAATTTGATGGTCTAATTCACATTGAAAAGCGTGTGTCACTTGTTTTAAGAGCTATCAGCTCATTTTCTATGACTATTTTACCTCAATGGAGTGCATTATCGGTTAGTGTATTTAATGGTATCTTAGTTAAAGAAAGATACTCACTTATTCTGAGTAAGATGGAACAACAATTAAGGCAATGGTCTATGGCTCTAAGTCTATTATTGCTGCTAGCCTTTGTTATGGCAGCTGCAATTTGTTCTTTTTGATGAATTCATCGCAATTTTTTGTTATGAAACCAAAAATTAAGCCAATAATATTGATTATATAGCACTTTTCTCCTAGTGTTTATAGAGTAGTATTCTAGCTTTCAACAAAAAAAGAGATGAGAAAAATTAAATGCGTCGTTCTGTATGGCAAATGTATTCATTGACTGTATTTATTCTTTTTAGCCTCTTCTTTAGTGCGTTATCCCATGCAAAAATCAATTTGACCGCTGAAGAAAAAAATTACCTGCAACAAAAAAACACATCAAAATGTGTATCGATCCGGATTGGATGCCACTGGAAAAAATTGACCAGGGCAAGCATATTGGTATGTCATCAGCATATATTGCTATCATGGAAAAAGAAATTGGTATTCCTATCGTATTGCTCCCCAGTAATTCATGGGCTGAGACTATTCAGTTTGCCAAAGAGCGTCGTTGCGATATTATTTCTATGGCTATGATCACAGAAGGCCGTAAAAAATATATGGATTTTACCCTTCCTTATTTATCTATTCCCGTTGTCGTTGCGAGTCGCACCGATCAATTTTTTATTGCCAATCTTGATGCGATTAAAGACAAAAAGCTTGGCGTTGTTAGAGCTTATGCTATTGGTGAAATATTGCGTCAGCAATATCCGCAAATGGAGATTGTCGAAGCAGATTCATTACATCAGGGATTAGAAATGGTTAATCAGGGAGAAATTTATGGCTTTGTTGATTCTCTGGTCTCTGTGGGCTATGAATTTCAGCGTAATTTTGTGGGCGAACTGAAAATTATTGGTAAGTTTGATCAAAAATGGGATTTAAGTGTAGCGACTCGCAATGATGAGCCCTTATTACTCAGTGTGTTTGATAAAGCGATTGCATCAATTTCAGAAAAACAAAAACAGACTATAATGTGGCTATACTTAACCGGACACACAACTTAAAACAACTAAAAGATAAAAAGTGTGACCTAAAATGAATGATCAAACAAAAAAACCGAATAAAAGCTATACATCAGAATTTAAAGAATCAGCTGTCAAATTAGCTAATGAGACGGATCAACCCGTTTCTCAGACTGCCAGGGAGCTAGGTGTTAATGTAAATACTCTACATACCTGGATCAGTAAATATTCCAAACCGGTGAAGACGGTAGCCAATAGAAGTGATGAATGATGTACATCACAATTCTTCGGCATTGTCCTCACAGAGCGTAAGCCGATAGGCGCGACGGTACAAGGGTCTTAGATGAGGGCGAATGTGCGCCTCAAATCGTTGTTTTTTGCTTTTTAGCAAGGAAGAAATATTCATATACAGTCTTTAACGATTAAATTGAGTAAAAGGTTCCACTTTATGGTGAAAATAATGATAATTATTATCTTTTGGTGGGATACATTGGTTGATATACACAGAGATTGTACAAATTATGAGCAGAACTATCTGTGAATTCAATCATAGAAAGACTGATTTTTTAATGTTCAAAAAATCAATTCGGTGTTATCCTTGCCCCGATATAAAATAATAGGATAAAGCCGTGAGCCAGACTGACTTTTCATCACTTAAATTACAGCCGGAATTGCTAAAAAACCTGAGTACTTTGGGCTATCAACAGATGACGCCAATACAGCAGCAGAGTCTGCCGCCTATTTTAAAAGGCCAGGATGTGATTGCTCAGGGGCAGACGGGATCAGGAAAAACAGCAGCCTTTGGTCTGGGTTTGCTGGAAAAGCTCAATGTGAAGCGTTTTCGTATCCAGTCTCTGGTACTTTGTCCTACTCGCGAGCTGGCGGATCAAGTGGCTAAGGAAATTCGTCGCTTAGGACGCGGTATTCATAATATTAAAGTCTTGACCTTATGCGGCGGTTCAGCCTTTGGTCCACAAGTGGGATCTTTGGAGCACGGTGCGCATATTATTGTCGGTACGCCTGGGCGTATTGAAGATCACCTCGGCAAAGGAAACCTAGACCTATCCAATGTTAACTTACTGGTATTGGATGAAGCCGATCGCATGCTGGAAATGGGCTTTCAAGCAGCGCTAGATAATATTATTGAAAGAATTAGCCCTGAGCGTCAAACCCTGATGTTCAGTGCCACCTTTGCCGAACAAATTAAATCGGTTGCCAAGCGCATTATGAAACAACCGGTTATGGTACAGGTTGAATCCAGCCATGACAATTCCACAATCCAACAGCATTTATTCAAAGCCAATGATAATGCTCATCGACTCACGGTACTGCGCTTGTTGTTACAGCAATATCAGCCTGAATCCGCAGTGGTATTTTGCAATACAAAAATTGAAACACAGGAAGTTGCCGATGAACTCAGTCGCTATGGTTTTAGCGTCATGGCCTTGCATGGTGATTTAGAACAGCGTGATCGTGACCAGACGCTAGTACGCTTTGTTAATAAAAGCATTTCAGTTTTGGTGGCAACGGATGTTGCGGCTAGGGGCCTGGATATTGAGTCATTGGATGCGGTGATTAATTACCAAATCGCACGCGATCTGGAAGTCCACGTACATCGTATTGGACGCACTGGACGGGCGGGCAATAAAGGGCTGGCTTTGACCATTATTACCGAAAAAGAAAGCTTTAAATTGGCTAAATTGGAAGATTTTCTGGAGCAACGCATTGATGCCGAAAAACTACCACCGATTAACCTATTGGATAAGCCGACATATCAGCCGCAAATGGCCACGCTACAAATTGATGGCGGCAAAAAGCAGAAGTTAAGACCCGGTGATATATTGGGTGCATTAACAGGACAGGATGGCATTACTGGTAAGCAAGTGGGTAAAATTCAGTTGTTTCCTAATAAAGCCTATGTCGCAGTCAATCGAGAAGTCGCTCAGTATGCATTGAGAAAAATAACGGAAGGTCAGTTAAAAGGACGTAATTTTCGCGCGAGAATTATCTGAGCCATATATATTTTCAAAACACTCATTAGCGACACCTTATTAGCCCTTTATAACATGACACAAAACAGATGAATGATAAAACGATAGTAACTCACAACGGTAATTTTCATGCCGATGATGTTTTCAGTATTGCTGCACTTAAGCGCATATTCCCTTCTTTTGAGCTTATTCGCACCCGTGACTTAGAACTTATTGCCAAGGCCGATATTGTGCTTGATGTTGGCGGTGAATATGACCCGGATGCAGACCGTTTTGATCATCATCAACGGGGTGGGGCAGGTGAGCGAGAAAATGGTATTCCTTATTCCTCGTTTGGTCTGATTTGGCAGAAATATGGCTTAGAAATATGCCAGGGAAAGCAAGACGTAGCCAATGCTGTGGATGCTGGTCTGGTATCCACAATTGATGCCATCGATTGCGGTCATGTTGAAGGGGTTGTTAAAGGTATTAGCCTTAGTCAAACCATTTCAATGTTTAACCCGACTTGGCAAGAAGATAGCCACTTTGATGAATGTTTTGATGAAGCGGTCGATTTTGCAGTGCGTGTTTTAAGCCGCTTCATTGCCTCGGCTAGCGGCGGTATTAGTGCAAAAGAAATTGTGGCTAAAGCGATTGATAATGCCGACGATCCAAGGGTGATCGTATTAGAAAAATATACCCCGTGGAAAAGAACGGTTCACGCTTTGTCTGAAGAGGCTTTATATATGATTTACCCATCTCAGACCGGCCAATGGAGAATTCAAACAGTACCGGTTGAACCTGGTTCATTCGAAGACCGAAAGTCGCTGCCTAAAGCATGGGCAGGCTTATCTGATAAAGACTTTAAAGAAGTGACTGGAATTGATGATGCTATGTTTTGTCATAATGGTTTATTTATTGCGGGTGCAGAATCTTTTGCAAGCACTATGAAAATGGCAGCGATCGCACTGAAAGAATAATCAATGCACTATCAAAAACAAAAATCTAATCGGCACAGATCAAACCTTGTTTACACCTCAGATGTAGGATGTGGTGAGGAACGAACCGCATCAATGGCTTTAAATTTACGTCTTTGATGCGCTTCGTTATACTCACCACATCCTACCAATGTAAAGATAAATTGGCTTATTTGATCTATCCCATCTAATCATTTAAATGAATAATCAATGCTGACGCCCATTATTTGAAATTCAATTCATGCATTGGTTCGCATAATCCTAGAAACCTCAGTGAACCTCCAGCACTTTGATCGCTCGCAGTAGATTCAACTGAGGTTTCTAGGATAATGGATGTCTGAGCTGTTACCCGTTTAGGCAAAAGCTCCCTGTTGCTCCACTTTAAAAGTACGCAACACATATGTAAATGCATTGTTGCTGGAAGCGATTGCCACCACATCAAAAATATCCCGCTCACTAAAGCCCTGATTTTTGGCTTGTTGAATATCATCGGCACTGATACCTTCAGGGCAGCTAATTGCTGATAAAGCCAGTTTTAATAGCACTTTTTCAGCATCATTAATGGGAGCATCATCTGTATTGGCTCTGGCACTTCTCAGTTGTTCCGATGTGATCCCTTGGTTCATCAAAATTGCCGCATTAAAATCAATGCAAAAATGACAATTTGCTTTGGATGACACCAGATAGCGGATCATGGCAAGTAAGGTTTGGCTAAGATGTTCATGAGCCATAAAATAACCAACATTGCCCATAAAGGCCTCTAATAATGGTGGACTGATACTATACAAACGTAGGCCATCAGGAATAAATCCCATATGCTCCTGTACACTATTAAATATTGCATCAACACGAGATTTATCTTCACTGGATACGGTTGGAGTAATTAAAACTGAGTGATTCATAATAATTTCCTTTTATAATATACAGACCGGTCAGTCTGTTGTTTGAGCTAAAAAAATAGCTTGTCTGAGTAAGCTATAGTTGTTTTCACCCGATAATTCAGACGGGTATTAACAAGTGCCAGGCCTAAGTGTGGCCTAGGTAGCGCTTGATAAAATGAATGCTTTTATCAAAATTGTCAGGCTGCTGGTTGGCCTTGTCAAGTAGAATTGCACCTTCTACTTGACCGAGAATAATATGGCTCAATTGCTCTGCATCTTCTTGTGGATCAATGTCACCTTCGTTTATAGCCTCTTGTATTATTGATTTAATTAGGCTGAGATACTGGTTAAAAATAAATTTGACCTTATCGCGGATACTCTGACTCATGGTGCTGAGTTCTAAAGTAAAGTTACCAAAATAACAACCACAAACAAAGCCTTCTGCAAATTGTTTCTTTTGGCGATTAGACATAAATTTAAGTAACTTAAATAATTTATCTATTGCCTTATTGCTATGCATTAGCACCTGTTCTTTAAATTCTTTGCTAACCAGCTCAAATTGCCAGTCCAAAGTGGCAACGGCTAATTCCTCTTTACTTTTAAAATGGTAATAAAAATTACCTTTAGTGATGCCGGCAGTTGTAATCACTTTATCAAGACCCGTAGCATTATAACCCTGAAGATAAAATAGCTCTGTGGCGGCGGTTAAAATGCGTTGCCGTGTGGCTAATGCTTTTTCAGATAACGCCATTTTATGTCCATTACAATTATATTTTCAGAAAATAAAACAGACCGGTCAGTCTGTATTTAGCTTTAGTATAGATAATTCTAAAGATTTGTCAAATTTTTTATGAGAAATTCTAAACAGCTTTTGTTCTTTCTGAAAGGTAATCGCCGCGCGACTAAATTTTGAATGCCCCTACCAGCGTATTCAATTTATCCGCAATCTCATTGAGACTCTTCAAGGCATTAGAAACATCCTGAGTACCTTTAGCGGTGTTTTCTGAAATATCTATGATGTTATCCATATTATCATTAATCTCACTACTGGTTTTACTTTGGTTCATTGAGGCATCGGCGATGTATAAATTCATTTCTTTAATGGTGACGACGGCATCAACAATAGAGCCTAAGGTGTCGTTGGCTTCTTTGGCATGACCAACGGTTTTAACGGCCTGTTGCTGACTGTCTTGCATGGCTTCAACCGCTAGAGTTGAGGCATTTTGCAATTTCTCAATTGTTGCTTGAATTTCCTGAGTTGATTCCTGTGTCTTACTTGCCAACATCCGCACTTCATCAGCAACGACGGCAAAGCCCCGGCCTTGCTCACCGGTTCTGGCGGCTTCAATTGCGGCATTCAGAGCCAATAAGTTCGTTTGTTCAGCAATGCTCTTAATCACTTCTGCGACCGAACTGATACTTTCAACATCCTGACCCAATTTATTGATCACGCCAGTTGCGCGTTCAACACCCTGAGCTAAATGTTCGATAGAATGAATGGTTTGACCAACAATTTCTTGTCCTTGTTTAGCAGAGGTGTCAGCTTGTTGCGCAGAATCAGAAGCCGATTGAGTTTTGCCTTCCATTTCTTTAGAAGTATTGAGCATCGCAGTCATTGCGTGGCCAACTTTGTCGGTCTCAATGCGTTGTTTTTCAACGCCCTTGCTATTGCTGTCCATGATATGAGCCATTTGTGAGGTTTCATTGACTAAACTGGTGACAGCTTCACTCACGTCAGTAATAGCGGAGTGAATTTTATGTACAAAGAGATTAAAGCTTTCGCTCATACAAGAAATTTCATCCTTGCCGGAAACAGCTAACTGCTGAGTGAGATCGCCTTCGCCTTCAGCAATATCTTTCAGTGCATCAGTGACATTACGTAGGGGTCTATTGATGGAAATTAAAATAAACACAGCGACCAGTGAAACAAAAACGACTCCAACTAGGGTAATAATCATGATAAAGGTATTAATTTCTGCTGCATTTTGCAGTAATTTGTCACCAGTGTCCGATGTTTTACGGTTGAGTTTTGTTTGCAGGTCACCCAATTGCTTGTCAATTTTTGCTACCAAAGGGGCAATCTCGGCACGAATTAAGTAACGATCCTGATAGGATTTTTCACTTTCATGAATAACATAGAGTTTTTCTAATTGGGTATGATAATTTTTGATTAAGGGGGTAAGTTCAACGATAGCCTCTTCCTGCTCAAAGGTTAAGACATCTTCAAGTCCATTTAATTTCTCTAAGCCTGAATCAATTTGTTTTAAATAAAGTCGTGAATTTTCTTTATTTGATGCGGCTTTGAAGGCTACAAAAGCACGTAAATCAGAAACCACTCGGATAAAGGAATAACGCATATCATACAAGGTTTTTTTCATATCCTTTCTATTGCCATACTCGTCTTCTTCTTCGTTTTCTGAGTCAATCATTTGCGCTAGGAGCTCTAAGACTTTGCGCGCCATAGGATTAACTGAATCATTGGCTAATTTTAATGCCGGGATATTTTTGTCTGGATTTTCCGTGATTGCAATAATTTCATCTTTATAGGCTTCGAATTTCTCCAGATTAATTTTGACCTCATCAACCGCTTTTTTGTATTCAGGCGTATTGCTTATCAAGTGTAAGTCATGTAAATGTTTAAATTCTTTATCAACTTGGTTAAGGTGTTTCTGGTAGGCTTCACCATGAATTTTTTCTTTACTGAGCAGATAAAAACCCATGCTTTGTGTCGCATTGTGAAGGCTGCTGTTTAAGGCTGTCGATGCAGCTACTGCAGGTTGAATGTCATTGACCATTACTGAAATTTTATCTTCAGTGCGGCTAAAAGCCAGTAAAGTAATAACGGAAACAATGACCAGCATCAGGATTGCGCCACCAAAACCGAACATTAGTTTGTATTTTATTGATAAATTAGAAAAAATTTTTAGCATAATATAACCATCTGTAATTATTTTTTTAATTAAAGCCTATTGAATATAACGGCAGGCTTGTTTTTTTCATTAATTATAGGTTATATTTTTTAAAAATCTGCAAAAGCCATGTTTATATAAGCTTTGATTGAAATTGAGTCGTTGAGTCATATCACACGATTTAGTCGTTAAATAACCCATTAAAATAAAATAAAAGGCTCTTCTCCGCTTTGATGAGTGAACAACTTATCCATTTCAGCCTATAGAGCTCATCTTTATTTGGCTGAGCAACATAAGCAAGGTTATGTGTATAGGTAAAACTATAAAAAGCCTTCTTGATAAGAAAAGTTTTTATGTATCAATGCTTAACAGGGTTTTGAATGTGAATTTACACTCATCAAAGCGGAGAAGAACCAAATAAAATAAAATAAATAGATAAAAAACAATAACATATTGTTTGGCATGGCATTTGCTTCATAGATCCCACAATAAATATAATTTGTATAACACTTTTTTGGGATTTGTAATGCTTACAACAAAACACACATCGATTTACTTTTTAGTTTTATGTGCTTGCAATAGCTTTTCATCAGCTTATGCGGATAAAAACATTGCGGACAATACGTTTTCTAAGAATAGCCTCACTGAAATTACGGTAACGGGTACACGTGAAGAAACTTTGCGCAGCGAAACGGCTGAAACCAGCAATGTGCTGGATGAACAGGAAATTGACGAAGTTAAACCGGCACATCCGTCAGAATTGCTTAATCGTATACCCGGTGTGCATGTGAATGTGACCGGTGGTGAAGGACACATGATGTCGATTCGCCAGCCTATTACGACCAAGGCGGTTTATCTCTATCTAGAAAATGGTATACCTACCCGTTCTACTGGATTTTTTAATCATAACGCACTCTATGAAACCAATATCCCTCAGGCTGAATCGGTTGAAGTGACCAAGGGACCAGGCACCGCATTGTATGGTAGTGATGCTATTGGTGCGGTGATTAATGTGAACACCCGCCGCGCGCCAATGGATCCAGAGGCCGAATTAGGACTAGAAGGGGGTGAGAATGGCTGGGGTCGAATCCTCTTAAGTGGTGGTAATACCTGGGGTGATGATGGCGTGCGGGGTGATTTGAATATCACGCATACCGATGGTTGGCGTGACAATACCGATTATGATCGGGTTGCCGGTACGGCACGCTGGGACACTATCCTGGATAATGGAGCGAGTCTGGAAACAGTGTTTAGTGGTTCGGATATTGATCAGCAAACGGCAGGTTCATCTCGTCTTTCAGAAGATGATTATAAGAGTGACCCGACAAAAAACTACTTGATTACCCACAAAGCTCCGCCATATTTCGATAATTATACTATAATTATACTATAATTATACTATAATTAAAGTATAGATTATGTGTGGAGTAGAATGATGTCAAAAAATAAAATTCAGTTTCAAGAAGGTTATAGTTTATTTGAGCTTTTTAATGATTATGGCACTGACAAACAGTGCCGACAAGCCTTATTTAAATGGAAATTTCCTGATGGATTTGTTTGCCCAGAGTGTGGCAATAAGACTTATTGCACTCTAGAACATCGCCATCTTTATCAGTGCCACCATTGTCATCATCAGACATCAGCAACCTGTGGGACAATATTTGATAGTACCAAACTGCCTTTATCTAAGTGGTTTTAGCGATTCATCTTATGACTCAATTGAAGACAGCGGTTTCAGCATTAGAATTAAAGAGACAGCTTAAGGTAAGCTACAATACAGCCTGGAGTATGAAACAAAAGATCATGCAGGTTATGAAAGAACGTGATGACAGTAAACCTTTATCAGGCATCATTCAAATTGATGATGCCTACTGGGGTGGTGAGCACAGAGGCGGCTCCAGAGGTCGTGGTTCAGAAAATAAAACACCGTTCGTTGCAGCCGTTTCTACTAATGAAGATGGACACCCGATTGCAATGAATTTAAATGTGCTTAAAGGGTTTAAATCCAGTGAAATAAAACGATGGGCACAAACTCATTTAACACCTGGAAGTACTGTTTACTCAGATGGGTTAAATTGTTTTCCTGCGGTTAAAGAAGCTGACTGTAAGCATGTTCCAATCGTCACGGGTGGTGGTGCGGCAAGTGTTGATAAAATTGAGTTTATCTGGGTTAACACTATGATAGGTAATATTAAAAACTCTATGAAGGGAAGCTATCATTCCATTAACTCAAAACATTTACCTCGGTATCTTGCTGAATTTTGTTATCGGTTTAATAGACGCTTTAACTTAAAAGACATGATGCCAAGGTTTTTATGCGTGGCGATGAAAACGCCACCTATGAATGGAAAGCTCCTAAAAATGGCGGAGCTTTATGGGTAATCAAGAAAAACTATTATGGTATTTCCTATCGTGAAGTGACTGCTTTACGCTTATCATCGGCCTATGAGCAGGAAATAGGCAATTCACTCCTATCCATCACACCGTATTTTCGTGACAATGAAATGGAATATATGCCTAACTGGTCTTTTACCTATGATCCCAGTATCAAGCAAACAGAAAATCAGTCCTTTGGTTTTTTATTAAAATATCGAGTGGATTTAGCACCTTATAATACCCGTTTTATTGTCGGTACGGATTATGATTATAGTCCGGGCAGTCGTAAAGAAAATTATATTGACTCAAAAAAGAATGCTGATGGCATCTATGACTCCTATACTGTGAGAGATAGAATTTATAATTATGATGTGACCTATACTGGCATAGCACCTTATATGCATGTAGAAACCTCACCCAGTGAAAAACTTAGGCTAACGGCTGGTTTACGATATGATTCGGTAGAATATGATTATGATAATAAAATGAGCAGTGGTCAGTTTAAGTACCGTCCTGCGAGCATGTTTCGTCCAATGACTATTAACCGCCCTGATGATGATAGGGTCAGCTTTTCACATTGGAGTCCTAAATTAGGTGCGACCTATCAATTCAGTGAGTTGCTCAATGGTTTTGTCTAATGTGGCTATACTTAACCGGACACACAACTTAAAATAACTAAAAGATAAAAAGTGTGACCTAAAATGAATGATCAAAAAAAAAAACCGAATAAAAGCTATACATCAGAATTTAAAGAATCAGCTGTCAAATTAGCTAATGAGACGGATCAACCCGTTTCTCAGACTGCCAGGGAGCTAGGTGTTAATGTAAATACTCTACATACCTGGATCAGTAAATATTCCAAACCGGTGAAGACGGTAGCCAATAGAAGTGATGAACACATTTATGATGAAGTAAAACGTCTGAAAAAAGAATTGGCAAAAGTGATTCAGGAGCGTGATTTATTAAAAAGGCCACAGCGTACTTTGCAAGGGAAACTTTGTGAAGTACGCATGGATAACTGATCAGGCTAAAGATTACCCGGTAACGATTCTGTGCCGTTTTATGGATGTTTCCCGTAGTTGCTATTATGATTGGGTTAGCTCTCCTAAAACGGATAGAGAGAAAGAAAATGAAGCGCTTACTGAGCAGCTAAAAAACTGTTTGAAGACAGTCGCAAGACTTATGGAACCCGTCGTCTTAAAAGAAAACTGGCTGAAAAAGGCGTTCATATAAGCCGCCGGAGAATTGGTCGATTAATGAAAAAAGCCGGTTTGTTTTGTAAAACGAAGAGACGCTTTAAAGCGACGACTAATTCCAAGCATAATAAGCGTATATCTCCAAATTTACTGGAAAGAGAGTTTACTGTCTCTCAACCTGATCGCTACTATGTGGGTGATATTACCTATATTGCCACCAAGGAAGGCTGGTTATATTTAGCGGTTGTCATTGACTTATTCTCTAGGCAAATTGTTGGCTGGTCGATGGATGAGCGAATGAAAGCCAAGCTAGTCAATGATGCTTTACTGATGGCCATATGGAAGCGTAAACCAATGGATGGATTGCTTTGGCATACTGACCGAGGTAGCCAATATGCCTCTGATAGTCATAGAAAAATATTGTCGGATCATAACATAATTCAGTCTATGAGCCGCAAAGGAAATTGCTGGGACAATGCTGTATCAGAGAGCTTCTTTCATAGTTTGAAAACTGAATTGACGCACCATTGTCGATTCAAAACCAGAGTAGAAGCAAAGCAGGCAATATTTGAATATATTGAGGTATTTTATAATCGGGAGCGACTTCATTCGGCTAATGATTATTTGTCACCAGTCGATTATGAAATACAGCAGGAAATAGCTTAAATCGATTGATTGAAGAGGGGTAAAAGGCGACATAAATGCCGCCCATTACCGTTGACGGCCATCGGCTCCTCAGCCTGTGCCGTGAAGATATTGTAACAGGATCATTACCGTTGTGAAAATACCTTGGGTGAATGGAACGGCTCTATCGTTCCAGAGGGCAAAGCCCTTTCTCTTCATCTGTTTAAAGTTAACATGAGAAACTAAAATGATAGGAAATACAAAATGACAAAAATCACTTGAAACAGCCAAAAAAATATTTAGAAAACTGTCCGGAAAAGTGTTGACACATCAGTCAGTTATCGCAATGCCTTCCGTGTACCGTCTGAAGGACAAATTTTTAGACCGGGTAGTAATACCGCATCTTTGGATCTCGACCCCGTTGAAGTGGATAGTTATGAAATTGGTTTTAGAGGTCGCTTAGGCAAGCAATTGACTTATGAAACGTCTATTTATTATATGGATAAAACCAATGACCTAGTCACTTATGAAGATCAAATTACCGGTGAACGCTATACAACGAATGCCGGTGAAACCTTGCATAAGGGCATTGAATTAGGTGGTGCTTATCAGTTTAACTCTGAATGGAATTTGGGCGTGAGTTATTCCTATAGTAAGCAAACTTATGAAAAATGGACCGAGAAGGGCACTGATTTTAGTGGTAATGAAATTAAATCAGCACCCAAAAATCTGGCTAATACCACGCTTAACTATCGTCCTTCTTTACTCAATGGTGGTCGTGTTGAGTTGGAGTGGAGCTATATGGGATCCTATTGGATGGATGATGCCAATACGCATAAATATGATGGTCATGATTTATTTAATTTACGAGTCAATCATTTTGTTAAAATGGATAACCACAAAAATCTTGAACTCTATGCACGTTTGATGAACGTCACTGATGAACGCTATGCCACAGCAGCAAGTTTTAATCGCTATCGTGGGTCAGAATTTGCACCGGGCATGGAGAGAACAGTGTATGCAGGCATGAATTATAAGTTTTAGATTTATTCGCACAATTTGTAGGGTGGGCACGGCTTTATCTGCCCACGCTGAATGTGTGAGTCTAAGGTCTAGAGTCAGCGTGGGCACAAAAAGCGTGTCCACCCTACAGTTTTGTATTCATAGATTAAAAAATGGTTTTAAAAATGAATAATAAAATATTAACTTATACATTAATAAACATGATTTTTTTCTTGGCTCTTGTTACTCAAGCAGAAGCCGCTCATTCGGATATGAAAAGTTCTGCCGGTGAAAAAACTATGTGTTCAGATCCACAAGAGCCTGCCAGTTTACGTTGCGCACCGGCACCGAGTTCACAATTTGATAGCAACGGTATTTTGTGGGTGGCCTGGTCCTATGGTGGTCATGTCTATGTCAGTACCTCAGATGATAAGGGGCAAACCTTTAAGCCAGCAATGCTGGTTAATCAAGTCCCTGAAAAAATATCAGCACGGGGTGAAAATCGCCCTAAAATTGTTGTAGATAAACAAGGCCACATTTATGTTTCCTGGACTACACCATTGAAAAAACGCTATACCGGCAATATTCGTTTCAGTGTGTCAAATGATCAGGGACAGAACTTTTCTAAACCCATTACCATTAATGACAATCTTGATATGACCGGGCATCGTTTTGAAGCATTGGCGGTCAACGATCAGGGGGTTATTTTTATGGCCTGGTTAGACAAGCGAGAACGTCTAAAAGCCAAGCAACAGGGAAAAAAATATAATGGTGCGGCACTTTACTATAGCTATTCAAAGGATGGTGGGAAAAGTTTTAGTAAGAATCAAAGCATCATGTCCCATTCTTGTGAGTGTTGTCGTGTCGTTATGGCGATAGATAAAGATCAACTGCCAGTCGTTATGTGGCGCAATATTTATGGTAAAAATACTCGTGACCATGCCTTGGTGAAATTCTTGAGCCAGGATAAAGCTGGTAAGGTAGTTCAAGTGAGTCATGATAATTGGCAGCTTGATGCCTGTCCACATCATGGCCCAGCAATTTCTATAGAGACGAATGGCATAGTATCAAATTATCATTTAGTTTGGTTCAATAATGCGCCACAGCGTCATGGGCTTTTTTATTCTCGTATGAGCGATCCCAATAAGACGGCTCAATCTTCACCTAAAGAGCCTATCAGTATCGGCAATTATGATAAGGGAGCGTCTCATCCTGATGTGCTAAGTATTGCTAATAAGGTTTGGCTGGTCTGGCGGGAGTATGATGGTGAAAATGAATCTATTTGGTTGCAAGTCTCAAATGATCAGGGCGATAGCTGGCAACAAAGCAAAATTATAGCTCAGACTCAATCCGGTTCAGACTATCCCTTTTTAATTCATGATCAAGGCACAGTTTATTTGCAGTGGCAGACTAAGGAACAGGGGTTTAAGCTCTATGCTTTATAAAAACATGCCTTATAAAAACATGCCTTATAAAAACATATATTATAAAAAGTTTTTGTTTTTCATGCTGGGTATTTTTATGATGAATGCATCATTCGCCATGGGGAATAGTTTAGTTAGCAGTGAATCACTACGGGAATTTACCAAAGACAGTTATCAAGAAATTCTTCAGACTAACAAAGGTCAGCCATTTTTAATGGTGCTATGGTCAATTGATTGCCCGCCTTGTCATGAGGAGCTAGCGCATATCAGTGCCTATAAAAAAAAGTATCCCAAGCATAAGATTATTTTGATTTCCACAGATTCTAACGCACAGGCGGTAAGACAGGTCTTGGAGGGCAATGACGTATTGCATTTGGAATCGTGGTTGTTTTCAAATGCGCTCGCGCATCAATTGCGCTATGCAATTGATCCACATTGGTATGGCGAGCTACCCAGAAGTTATTTCTTTTCTCAACAACATACACGTCAGGCTGTCAGTGGTACTTTAAGTCTGACTGCAATAAACGCGTTTTTTAGTCGCTCTTACTGATAATATTTCTTATTATCACATTCATTTTTTAGTTGTTCAGCATCCTTTTTGTATTGCTTTACCTGCTGATTGAAAGTCTGTGCTTTATTTTGATATTGCTGCTCAAATTCTTCAATATCACTATTGAGTTGATTGTAGTCATTGACTGATTGCTGAGAATGAAAATCAACTGGAATATCTTCCCGCTTAAGCTCCATCTGTTCAATTTTATCAACGAGTGCTTGCAGTTCGGTTGCCTGCTTTTTTAATTGCACAGAGCGCTGTGCTAACTCACTACTTCTTTGTAGACATTGAGCCAATTCATCCTGAGTTAATATGTTTGCGCTGTTCTGAGCTTTATCCTGAGTTTGGGCATGGCTTGAAGCAATGCTCAGGAAGAGGCTAATAGTGATCATCATTAAGCGGAATAAGTTTTTATTGTGTAAAAGGTTTTGCATAATAAATACCGTGTTAAAATTGAAGAATGGGTCTAATATAGTTCACTATACTCGAATCATTATAATTTTTCTATTGTCCAAAATCTATCTCAATAAATCATGACAACTATTTCTCTTGCACGTATTGGTCTTAATAAGGTATTTATGAAACGCACTCTCTTTTTTCTAGCTAAAAGTATTGCGGCTTTTTTTCTATTGCTGGTGTTATCAGCAACCCTGCTTATTGTATTGGAAATTAAAGTCAAATTGACTTATTTAAACAAACCCATAGAAATCGCCATCGAAAAACTACTGGATCGTGAATTTACTATGCAGGGCGATGTCTTTTTGAGTCCAACGTTATGGCCAACCCTGGAAATTCAAGAAGTTGTGATTGCTAATCCTGAGGAAGGCAATTGGCAATCAGGCAAAGAAATGTTACGTTTTGGGCGTTTACGTCTGCAATTAGGCTTACTGCCTTTATTGCGTAGAGAAATACACATTGCGGAAATCGTGGCAGAAAAAATCACCATGAATTTTGAAAGCACTGCTCAAGGTGTGCAAAACTGGGATTTTGAATCTTTAGCGAGTGCTGCTGAAAAAACAGAGATGTCAGAAGAGCAAAGCAAAGAGGATAAAAAACAGGGAGTTTTTCACCTTGAAGCCATAGAGAAAATCGTTTTTCAGGATATTAATGTCTACTTTATTGATCAGGCCTTAAATAAGCATATTCATTTTAATCTGGAACAACTTCATGGTGAGATTTTATCGTCACGGGATCTGAATATCAGTTTTAATGGCCGCTTAATTGATAAGCCTTTTTCAGTTAAATTAACCGGAGGCAGTCTAAATTTATTGCGTGATCGTAAACAGGAATGGCCTTTAAAGGTGCAAATGAATCTTGCTGGTACGGATATTCAACTATCCGGTGCTCTCATTGAGCGCCCAAATAAGGCGACTCATAGGGCTTTGCAAGCGTCACTTGAAATAGCTAAAACAGATTTAGGCGCCACCCTGAGCTGGCTTGGTATTATCGATGGTTTAGAAGCCGGTACTGAGCAATTAAGTATGCAGGTGCAATTGCAGGGAGATAATCTGACTGAGATCATTCAAGACGCGGATATTGCAATGCAATTAAAAAATGCTTGGTGGTATCTGGAGGATAAAAATACCGGCTCTAAACTGCCGATTAAAATTTCCCGTGGGACGGTATCGGCAAAAGGGGATCAAGCAGTACAGATCAATTTATCCAGTGTTATTGAAAAGTCGCCCAGGGAAATTAAAATGGCGATTAAAATTCAGGGAGCACCATTGATTAGTTTTTTCCGCAAAGACGCTAAATTACCTTTGACATTAAGCATCAACACCCTACAAACTGATTTAATGCTGACAACATATCTGACCCAGCCGGTAAATGTGAGCAATATGAATTTTACTATGCACTTCAGTGGTCAGCAATTGAGTGATTTAAACTCACTGATTAAAATGGACTTGCCGCCTATAGGCCCGTATCGTTTACAGGGGAATTTTGGCCGTAATCATGGTGGTTATTTTATAAAGAACCTACGTCTGAATATCAAAGAAAGTCAATTGCAAGGTGACATGCAATTTAATACCAGAGAGAAACCACCTTCATTAAGTGTTAATTTAACGAGTCCACAGATACAGATTAATGACTTTGATGTTGGAGAATGGACACCGACTAATAATAAAGTGTCGTCAACTAAAAAACAGTCGTCAACTAAAAAACAGTCGTCAACTAAAAAACAGTCGTCAACTAAAAAACAGCCATCAACTAAAAAAGATCCGGAACTCAACAAAGACCTACCCCGAAAACTATTGTCTTATGATAGCCTAAGTCGTTTTGATGCCCAAATTAACGTCGGTGTAGAGCAGGTATTATCAGGTGATGACACATTAGGCCGTGGCACAGCTTCATTGCAATTACAGCAAGCTCGATTGCATTTAAAACTAGCAGAGCTGATATTGCCCGGTGGTGATGTCAGCGCTGACTTTATTTTTCATCCCTCAGGGCAGGCAAGTGTTGATATTGCTTTGCAAGCCAGAATCAATGCCTTTGACTATGGTATCTTAGCTCGCCGCATTGATGCTCAAAGTGATGTGGCGGGCTTGATTGATCTTGATGTGGATTTATCGGCAAAGCAAGGCATAGATCTTGATTCCTTATTACAAAATAGCGAAGGGCATATCGATTTTGCCTGGCGGCCTCGTGCTTTAAATGCAGAGTTATTTGAGCTTTGGGCCATTAATGTTATCGCTTCGGTACTCAAGAAAACGGATAGTGATAATGCCTCCAAAGTAAATTGTGTTATCGGACGTTTTGTTTTGCATGAAGGTAAGATGAGAGAAAAAGTTATTTTTGCTGATACCAGTAAAATGAGAATGACTGGCACTGCCGAAGCAGATTTTAATGAGCGCAGTATTACTTTGAGAATTGTGCCGAATGCAAAGAAAGCTGAATTTTTTAGCCTGGCAACCCCTATTGGTTTAAAAGGCAGTTTTGATAAATTTGGGCTGTCCATTAATCCTTTGGGCTTGACAAAAACAGTGCTATCATTTGCCACCAGCCCTGTTCATGTTCCTGTACGGCGTCTGTTTTCTAAAGGTTTACCTGAAGATGGAATCAAAGCCTGTCAGCAGATGTGGAAAATTTCAGAAGAAGTGGAATTAAAACCATAGCATTAAGGTCGGAAATCCAATAAGTGGAAAAAAATTTGATTAATAGCATATTAAGCCTGAGCCTATCCAGTCGAATACTGATTAGTCTGTTCTTGGGTATTGTTTTAGGGCTATTTATTGGCGAACATGTGCTAGCCATTCAATGGGTTGGTGAAGTTTGGATTCGGCTCATGCAAATGACGGTATTGCCCTATGTTGTCGTCTCGTTAATCAGTGGCGTTGGTTCTCTGGATAGTCAATTGGCAAAGAATCTGGCCATTCGGGGTGGTTTATTGTTACTGCTTTTCTGGCTCATTGCCGCCATTGTTATTTTTGCCATGCCTTTGACTTTTCCAATGTGGGATGATGCCTCATTTTATAGCTCTAATGTGATACAAGATAGAATGCCGTTTAATCCTATTGAAATTTACATCCCCAAAAACCCCTTTAATGCCATGGCCAATAGCACTGTCCCCGCAGTGGTATTATTTTGTATTGCCGTAGGCGTGGCATTGATTGGTCATAAAGATAAAGCCCTATTAGTTGATAGTTTTAAAGTCTTCACCGATGTGTTGGCAAAAGTCATGAGCTTTATGGTACAGCTAACACCGATTGGGGTATTTGCGATTGTTGCCGTATCAGCAGGCACCATGACACTCGAGCAATTAACCCATCTTGAGGTGTATTTTGTTGTTTACATTGTGGCCTCTATGTTATTAACCTTTGTTATCCTGCCCTTATTAATCGCAACACTGACACCGTTTTCTTATAAGGATATTTTACGCCATTCACGCTCGGCATTATTGACGGGATTTATTGCCCAGAATGTGTTTATTATTTTACCCATGCTGATAGAAAACTCCAAAGCGATTTTTAAAAAATATCAATTGGATTCAGAAAAAAACGATCATGTTGTTGATGTGATCATTCCGGTTACATTTAATTTTCCCAATGCCGGACGCTTGCTGGCGCTGATTTTTGTGCCCTTTGCGGCATGGATGTCCGGTGCGCCATTAGAACTTTCTCAATACCCTGAATTCTTAAGCACAGGGATTTTTAGTCTCTTTGCCAAGGCACAAGTGGCCTTGCCCTTTTTATTGGATCTGTTTCATATTCCGCAAGATACCTTCAATTACTATATTCCCAGCTCCATTATTAATGGCAAATTTGACACCATGGTGAGTGTCATGAATTTGTTTGCCTTTAGTTTGATAGTGACTATTGGCCTAAGTGGTCAATTAATCTTTAGCCGAAAAAAAATAATCAAAAATTTATTTTTAACGACGCTTGCCTTATTGCTTTCGGTGCTATTAACCAAGGCTTTTTTAGAGCAAACAGTCGATTATAGCTATAATAAAGATCATTTGATTATGTCGATGAATCTTCCGGAAAAAATACCCTTAGTAGAGAATGTGGTTTATGATAAATCAAGAGCAATGATTGATAAGCCCTATGTGGCTGAAACTTTAGATAATCAATTATTGCAACGTATTAAACAACGGGGAGTATTAAGAGTTGGCTATCATCCCAAGCGTATACCTTTTTCATATCATAATAATACTCAACACTTAGTTGGAATGGATGTTGAATTATTTTATCATCTTGCCCAAGAGCTAGGGGTTAAATTAGCCTTTTACCCGGTGTCCTGGCAAAGCTATGTGGCACAATTGAATCAGGGTGAAGTGGATATTATTCCCGGTGTTTATTATGAAACGTTTAATTTAATGAATACGGAGCTCACTAATCCCTATATTGATGGTCAATTGGGTTTAGTTGTTAAAGATTACAAACGTCAGCGTTTGGGGGATAGACAAGTGCTCAGGAAAATGCCGTCACTTAAATTGGCCTTATTGGGTGAGCCGGTATTTATTCAACGTATGAGTCGTACCTTGCAGTCATTTATTCCGGATACACAATTGCATATTATTCCTATCAATAGCTATGATGATTTTTTTGCCATGACTGACGAGCAAGTGGATGGATTGGTAGAAACGGTAGAAATTGGTTCTGCGCTCACTTTGTTACACCCTGAATATACCATTATCATTCCCAAAAAATCAGTACTTAAATTTCCTATGAGTTTCGCCATTGCTAAAGGCGAAAAAGATTTTTGATTTTTATGACCCAATGGATTACAGCAAAAAAATATTCCGGTCTTATTCATGAAGTCAATCAGTATTGGGTAGAAGGTAAGGGCTCGGAGAAGAGTGCCGCGCGATGGTCTATTATGCATGATGTTTTAGGCTGGTGAGTTATTTTATTATTTCAGGAGTTAGCAATGCGTATGATTAGATTTGCCTGGCTTTTTTTACTATTGTTTTTTTTGCTTGTGTTTAGTTTGACTGCTTTTGCTACGGAAGATAAAATTTATCCGAGTCTATGGGATGCTAATGATGCGGTGTTGCAAAAAAATCTGGAAAATATCATTAAGCAGCAAGGTCTCTGGAAAGTTGTGCGTAATAAACATTTGGCCTTGGTACTGGTTGATATCAGTAATTTAAAGCAGCCAAAACTGGCAGAGCTCAATGGTAATCAAATGATTTATGCGGCCAGCTTACCCAAAGTGGCTATTTTGCTGGCTGCTTTTGTTGAAATTGAGCGAGGCAATTTAAAAGAATCTGCTGAGCTTTATGAACATCTAACGAAAATGATCCGCTATTCCAGCAATCAATCGGCTAGTTACATATTATCTCTAGTCGGAGGTGAGCGAGTCTTAGAAATCATTCAAGATCCTGAATTTGCTTTATACGATCGGCAGCATAATGGTGGGCTTTGGGTGGGTAAGGCTTATGCAAAAGGTACGGCCTTCCATCGTGATCCCATGTATAACTTGTCACATGGTGCAACGGCTATTCAGGTGGCACGATTTTATTATTTATTGGAAACACAGCAATTATTGAACAAAAAAAATAGTCTGAGAATGAAACAAATTTTGGGCAAGCCGGGGATAAATCATAAGTTTGTAAAAGGCTTACAAGCTATTCCGGGAGTAAAGATTTATCGAAAGTCAGGCTCTTGGAAAAATTTTCATGCTGACAGCGCTTTAGTTGAATATAAAAAATATCAATATATTTTGATTGGTCTCTCAGATTCATCAACCGGTGGTCATTGGCTGACGACGCTAGCCAAGCCTATCCATGAACTGATCACCGGTGATAGAATTATTGTTAAGTAATTTTCAAACAGTGTCATGGGTATAAAGACTTATTTGGCTTTAGTAGCGTAATACAATAATTTGGCCACTTTCTTTCGGTCGCTTCCCCAGCGGGCATTATTTAACATAATAACAAAGGGGTAATTGTCACCGCTAGGAGCAAGCATATAGCCTGCATAAGTGGAAATGCCTTTTAAAGTCCCTGTTTTGGCTTGAAAATGCTGTTGATCAATCCGAAGTAGCTGCTGGTGGGGTTGGAAGTGCTGTACTATTTTCAGCATTTGATGGGCGCTAAATTGATTTTTTCGAGATAAGCCTGAGCCTTCTTCTAAGGTAAAACCCTGTAGGCCAATGCTCTCATTAAGAAATTCACTAATGACCTGTGTTCCCTTGGCAAGATCAGCAGGAAGGCCTTTTTTGATTCCCCCTAAAATAATGACTAACTGATTGGCGATGAGATTATTGGAGTATTTTAGTAAATTCTGAAGGATGTCAGCCAGAGCTTGCGATCGGTGTTCATAGAGTTTGATGGCATCATCAGGCACCGACTTATGAATGATTTTCACAGGCATATCAATGCCTTCGCGTTGGAGAAAAATCTGCAATAATTCTGCAAAATAACGTAAGATTAGCGCATTATTGTTGCCAATATTAATGCGGTGTTTGCCGTTAGGAAGATGGCTTGCCAATTTAATGGCTGTTGCAGTGAGAGGCGTTTGTGCTTCGGCACTACGAATTTTTCCATGAGCCAACTTTTCAATGTAAATGGTATTGAAATTAGCTAATAAAGCGCTAACAGAGGAGTCGTATGGATTGCTTGATGCTGACTGTCCATGAACTTTTATCTGTGCTTTGAAAGCACCAGTATCCAACCAGAAGCCATTGAGTGCAGTGATATTTTTTTTGCTTAATTGCTGTTTTATCTGTTTGGCTATGGTGGCCATTGATTCTGATGTCAGTGTTGGGTCACCTGCACCTTTGATTGCTAAATAATTATCCGCAGTGAGATAAAAGGGAGTACGGATGCGATAGTCTTCCCCCAAATGGCTTAATAAGGCATCAGCCGTGGCAATTTTTAGCACCGAAGCGGGTACCATGGGCTGATCAGCATTATGGGAAAAAAGAATGTCGCCCGCTGGTGAACTTAAGACTGCTGAGCCACCTTTGAGTGCTTTAATGAGCGATGTTTGCCAGTCACTGCCCATTGCACTGATTGGTAAAATAAAGAATAAAAGCAATAGGAAAATATGTTTTTTGATCATGGTGTCGTTTGCTTGTTTTTACCGTTAGTAGCATCCCCGCTCTGAAACTATGTTGCATTTCCAAGTACCACGGGCATAGAGTGACTATTGTACGTCAACTCGTGGCGGAATATGGATGTTTTTTTTAAGTAGGATTTAAAGACTAATTAATATAAAATGATGGCCTCAAAATCAATTCTGCTCAGAGCAATCAAGGATATAATAAATGGTAATATTGAGTTTTTTTAGCAACCTAAGCCCATTTAAACGGGTGATTCTTGCATTAATCTTAGGTATTTCAGCGGGATTGATTTTTGGTGAGCCCATGGGCAACCTTGAAGTCATGGGTGTGGTATACATTCGTTTGTTGCAAATGACGGTACTGCCTTATATTTTGGTTTCTATTATCGGTGGCCTAGGGCGTTTAGACAGTCACATGGCGGGTCGAATTGGTATGAAAGCCATTCGGGTCATTCTTATTATCTGGTTGGCTGTTATGTTAACCTTGATATTGCTCCCTTTGGCCTATCCTAACTGGGAAACATCAGGATTTTTTAGTAGTAGTTTAGTAACTGAAGTGCCACCCTTTAATTTTGTGGATCTCTATATTCCCTCCAATATTTTTTCCTCTCTTTCAAATACGATTGTTCCTGCGGTGGTGTTGTTCTCCTTACTTATGGGGGTGTCACTGATTAATGTAAAAAATAAAGAACCCTTTATTACCCTGACGAATAGTGTTGCGGATACCCTGATGGGTGTGGCTTCATTTGTGGCAAAATTGGCGCCTTTTGGGATTTTTGCTATTTCATCTGCAGCAGCAGGTACATTAGATCCGGAAGAGTTGGGTCGTTTACAAGTCTTTTTGTGGGTTTATCTTATTGCCGCAGCTTTGTTAGGCCTCGTTTTATTACCTTTAATTTTGCATTGGGCTACGCCTTTTTCTTATCGTCGAATTTTATCTGTTTCGGGTGAAGCGGTGATTACGGCACTGGCAACAGGGACTGTATTGGTTGTATTACCGATGATCATCGAGCGTTGTAAAGCGATGTTGGAAGAGGAAGGCATGGCCTGTGAAGAAACCATGTCAACCGTCGATGTGCTGGTGCCAACAGCCTATAGTTTTCCCAGTACCGGTACTTTATTAGGCTTGGGATTTATCTTGTTTTCATCTTGGTATGTTGGCTCGCCGTTATCAATCGATCAGTATCCATCTTATATCACCATGGGCGCATTATCGGCCTTTGGTAGCATGGCTGTAGCAATTCCTTTCATGTTGGACTTTTTTGGTTTGCCTGCCGATCAGTTTCAACTCTATCTCTTAGGCAGTGTTGTGACAGCCCGTTTTGCTACCGGTTTGGCTGCTTTGCATGGTTTTGTGGTGACGCTTTTGGTGGCTTCAGCCGTTATGCGACGTTTAAAGTGGCATCGTCTATTTCAGGCCATCGGTTTACACCTTGGCGTGACAGCAGGGGTGATGATTTTGGCCGGCTTTGCCTTAACGAATCTTATTCCCTATGAATATTCAGGCAGTCGTGACTTTGAGTCAATGCGCTTAATTGGCACACAACAAGCGAAAATCAAGCAGGTGACTAAGCCAGAGCCTTTGAGTGCCGAGCAACAGACGCGTTCACGTTTGGATGTGATACTCGAACGTGGTTCGATTAGAGTGGGGTATTTCTCGAATTCTTTGCCTTACTCCTTTCGTAATAACAAGGCTGAACTAGTGGGTTATGACATGGAAATCATACATGAATTAGCCGGTGATCTGAATTTAAAGGTAGAGTATTCTCATATTAAAAAACGTGGTTTAGAGGCTAAGATGTTAGCAGATGGTCGTATTGATATCGCTATTGGCGGTACTGCGATTACCCCACTAACGGCATTGCAAGTGACTTATACCCAGCCTTATATGCACCATACGGCTGGTATGGTGGTGCGAGATAAATTACGTGATGATTTCTCGTCTATGGCAAATATTAATGCCATGGAAAATTTAACCATTGCGGTACCCAAGAGTTCTTATTATGCACGTCTGGTTAAGCACTATTTCCCTAATGCGGAGCAAGTTGAAGTGAGCAGTGCTCGAGAGTTTTTTAAAGGAAAGCATAAGGGCGTTGATGCCTTTATCTATTCAACTGAAGCGGGCTCAGCCTGGAGTTTATTGTATCCTGAATATACGGTAGTGGTGCCTAAGGGGCTGAAATTTAAAGTCCCAGCTGCTTTTGAATTACCTAAAGATCAACTGGCCTATGCCCGTTATATCAATACCTGGTTGACCTTGAAAAGTGAAAATGGTTTCCTTGAGAAAGCCTACCAATATTGGATCTTTGGTATCGATCCCAAGCCGAAAGCACCTCGCTGGTCAGTTGTGCGAAATGTTTTTGGTTGGAATATTTAAGCTTGAAATTATAAGCTGTGTCGCCAGCTTTTAGCTTCTCCCTTCTTTAGAAGGGGGATTGAGGGGGTTGGCTTTAGATTTAATGTAAGCGCTAATGTTTTCTCTAACGGCAGCATTATATTCTGTTTGCATGGATGGTAAGACAATCGGGTCGGCTTCACCTGTCAGCTCGTTCATAAAGACTTTTTTCACTTCAGTGGCTAATACCAGCACATTATCATACAAGCCATGGCAGTGAGCTGCCAGATAGCCCTTGCCAAAAAAAATGTCATTTTCAGCGGCAGTAATGTCAGCACCATCGACCTTGATGTTTTTCAATGCCGCCAGCCAGGCATCAATTACCGGACGCCAGCGGTCACTTTTTACTGAGCTTGTACCCAGATTAAATACCGGTAAGTCAGTGCGCTCATGGCGGCGATAATTATAAGAATGATTGTCATATACCAGACACTCGCCAAAATCTTCGGCTAAGGCCTCAACCACTGCTGAAACAATGCGATAGAATTGAGCATGTTTGGCTTTACTCGTCGCAATGGCTGTTGCGCTCAGCGGTGTTTTCCAAACCTCTTTGCCCCATGCAGTTTCATATACACATTCGTCAGTATTGCGGTTGAGATCATATTCATAGCGGGAATCATTGCCGGTCAGTGTAATGGCTTGTTGAGCAACAAAACTCGCGGTATAGGGGTCTTCTTCATAATAGCGTTCTGTTTGAGTTAATAAGCAATTGTCTGCTAACTCAGAGCGAAGATTGCCGCCATTGTGAATGGCTGCACACAGAGCGGGTTCATATTTATCTATTTTTAAAGTGAAACCACCGCCATCAATTGTGGCGGTAAAAAATTCTCGTTGTTTGATTTTGTTGATAATCGCTTCTTCAGAAAGCGTTTGCTCAGGGATAGAGGTTTTAGAAATAGAGAGTTCCGACATGTTATTTTGACATCCGTTTATTAGAGAGTATGACTGTCTCTAGAATAACAAATGTCGATGGATTGGTAAAATACTATGCTTAATAACTTGGAATGCTTGTGCTAAATAAGTTAGAATTTAATTTGAAATTATTATTACCTTAATGCTGTCAAATTAGCTAATGAGACGGATCAACCCCTAAAACGGATCAGTAAATATTCCAAACCGGTGAAGACGGTAGCCAATAGAAGTGATGAACACATTTATGATGAAGTAAAACGTCTGAAAAAAGAATTGGCAAAAGTGATTCAGGAAATGAAGCGCGCTTACGCTGACTGCAGCTAAAGATTACCCGGTAACGATTCTGTGCCGTTTTATGGATGTTTCCCGTAGTTGCTATTTGATTGGGTTAGCTCTCCTAAAACGGATAGAGAGAAAGAAAATGAAGCGCTTACTGAGCAGCTAAAAAACTGTTTGAAGACAGTCGCAAGACTTATGGAACCCGTCGTCTTAAAAAGAAAACTGGCTGAAAAAGGCGTTCATATAAGCCGCCGGAGAATTGGTCGATTAATGAAAAAGCCGGTTTGTTTTGTAAAACGAAGAGACGCTTTAAAGCGACGACTAATTCCAAGCATAATAAGCGTATATCTCCAAATTTACTGGAAAGAGAGTTTACTGTCTCTCAACCTGATCGCTACTATGTGGGTGATATTACCTATATTGCCACCAAGGAAGGCTGGTTATATTTAGCGGTTGTCATTGACTTATTCTCTAGGCAAATTGTTGGCTGGTCGATGGATGAGCGAATGAAAGCCAAGCTAGTCAATGATGCTTTACTGATGGCCATATGGAAGCGTAAACCAATGGATGGATTGCTTTGGCATACTGACCGAGGTAGCCAATATGCCTCTGATAGTCGAAAAATATTGTCGGATCATAACATAATTCAGTCTATGAGCCGCAAAGGAAATTGCTGGGACAATGCTGTATCAGAGAGCTTCTTTCATAGTTTGAAAACTGAATTGACGCACCATTGTCGATTCAAAACCAGAGTAGAAGCAAAGCAGGCAATATTTGAATATATTGAGGTATTTTATAATCGGGAGCGACTTCATTCGGCTAATGATTATTTGTCACCAGTCGATTATGAAATACAGCAGGAAATAGCTTAAATCGATTGATTGAAGAGGGGTAAAAGGCGACATAAATGCCGCCCATTACCGTTGACGGCCATCGGCTCCTCAGCCTGTGCCGTGAAGATATTGTAACAGGATCATTACCGTTGTGAAAATACCTTGGGTGAATGGAACGGCTCTATCGTTCCAGAGGGCAAAGCCCTTTCTCTTCATCTGTTTAAAGTTAACATGAGAAACTAAAATGATAGGAAATACAAAATGACAAAAATCACTTGAAACAGCCAAAAAAATATTTAGAAAACTGTCCGGAAAAGTGTTGACACATCAGAGATGCTGCGTTTAATCGACGCATTTTCCCTAAAATAGGTTTATTTTCTTATTTTTACAGGTCTCATCTCCTCATAATCGTCTCTGTACAATAAAAAATCCATTAAATGTTCCCAGGAGTCCATCACAAAAAAGGTAATAACCCCTCTGAACTTTTCCCACATTAATTTTTTAGAGCCAAACTTTTTACGACAAGCTTGATAAGCCCCATCGGTTAATTCAAAAATTTGATGGAAATAAAAAGCCAGCAAGGTTAACAGATACATATTAAAGCTCAGGTGCTTCTTCCCATGACCATAATTATGCTCAATGTGATAGCCTTGGTTCTTTAATGTGTTGAAACATTCGTTTTCTATTTTCCAACGACATCGACCCGCCTGGGTCATTGTTTGAATATTATGTTCACTGATCTTTATGTCGGTGACCCAGCTATTTCGGTAGATAATTTTCCCTGCGGTATTGGTGAGGGTATATTCAAAAAAGTTAACTTCAATGGCATTTTTTTCGCCATGTAAAGGGACATTATTTTTCCATCGATAATGATGTTGGTGCCCTTTTTCGTCAATCCAGTCCATTGATGGGAGTTCAGAAAATGCTTCAAGCCATTCAAATAAATATGTGTGATCACCAGGTTTGGCAACCAATAAATAATGCATCATTTCTTCAATTATATCTTCTATCATAGGTTGATGTGACATCAAACCATCACCACAAATCATAAATCCTTGTCTTGGATGTGCTTTTTTTAGATTGGCTATAAAACGTTTGGCTGCATTACTTTCACAATCCTGTTTTTTTGTACCATCCGTATTTTGTATTGCTTCAGGCATGACAGGGAGCACTTGCTTTTTATCGGGGTGCATAATGGCACCTTGTAAAACAGCATGACTGTAGGTTATTTCACCCGTTCTATGTTCTTTATGAAGACAACAGTCACAATGGACTTGCTTAGAGGAATAATATTGCGTGCCATCAATAACACAAAGCAATGTGTTGGGTAATACGGCATACTCTTCAAGATGCTTGTCGTCTGAGTCGTTCAAATAAATCTTTAAATGCAGGTGCAAATGTTTTAGAGGGTATGAGATCCAAAATGTCTCTTAGTTGACTATTTTTAGGAATTTTTTCAACATTAAAAAGAGTGCGTAAATTATTTTGATTCTGTTCCTCTTCCATCTGTTTCTGAAATTCACTTAAAGAGGGATCTTGAAAATACATGCAGGCAAAAGCACTCATAAGCACATCATGTTGACTGTAATCACACTTTCCTTGTACTCGGCTATCTTTGATTGCATGAAAGTGCAATGAGATGGCCTGTTTCAGGGCAGAAAAACTTAAATGTTTTTTTTGCTGACTTAAAGAGGCCAAAATTCACAGTACCAAGCATATAAAAGGGAAATATTTTTTAACATGAAGTCATTCAACCAATTGAAAAACAAGAGTTTGATCTCTTGTTTCTCAAAATGCAAGCTTTTTATTCGATTTTTTTAATTTTGCTAAAGTTACTGCGAAAAGTTTTTTTATTTCTGCTTGGTAAGCACCACTACAACTCAATTGTTCATCTCAGCGAGAATTGCTGACAAGAACTGGATATAAAACTCTATTATTTACCACCTTATAGCCCTAATTTAAACCCGATAGAACGATTATGGAAAGTCATGAATGAAAAAGTGAGAAATAATCATTGTTTTCACAGTGCCAAAGAATTTCGACAGAAAATTAATGATTTCTTTGACAATATTTTTTGCCCGAAATTGGAAAATCATTAGATGCTCGAATTAATGATAATTTTCAGACGTTCGATCCTGCATTTTCAAGTTGATTGGGTATAAAAAGTAAATCGAGGGATAATTACCTATAAATATCACGATAATAACTTATGTTTTTAAATTATATCGATCTATTTTCCCTAAAGATGCTTATTAAGATAGACAGAATTTGCTAATTTTTGTAAAATTCCACGGTTAAACTTAAAAACGGGGTGCGCAAGGCTTGTGCGTCCCGTTTGTGTATCTGGACTTTATGGGAGATTTCTTTGACTTACTCTGAAAAAGAGACCCGCTCTGACAATATTTTTGCCAATATGGCAACCGCACCGGCAATTTTGGCACTTGAAGATGGTACCGTTTTTTACGGTAAAGCCATTGGTGCTATTGGTGAAACCGTGGGCGAGGTGGTTTTCAACACCTCCATGACGGGCTATCAGGAAATTTTGACCGATCCTTCATACAAGGAACAAATTGTTACCCTGACCTATCCTCATATCGGCAATGTCGGTACGAACTCAGGTGATGAAGAATCGGATACGATTATGGCTCGTGGCCTGGTCATTCGTGATTTACCTTTACTCATGTCCAGTTGGCGTGGGGAAATGTCACTGTCTGACTATTTACGCAAGCATAATATTGTGGCAATTGCCGATATCGATACCCGTAAGTTGACCCGTATCCTGCGTAATAAAGGTGCTCAAAGCGGGGCAATTGTCGCTATTGAAGGAGATAAGTCGGCTTTAGACCAAGACGCTGCTATTGCGAAGGCTAAGGCATTTCCTGGAATTAAGGGCATGGACTTAGCTAAAGTCGTCACTACCGACACCTCTTATGAGTGGACTGAAGGTTCCTGGTCTTTGCAAACCAATGCCACTGAAAACATCAGCCAACTACCTTATCATGTGGTAGCCTACGATTATGGGGTGAAAAAGAATATTCTTCGGATGCTGGTTGATCGCGGCTGTAAAGTCACTGTTGTGCCTGCTCAAATGCCTGCCTGTGAAGTGCTGGCTATGAATCCGGATGGTATCTTCTTATCCAATGGGCCGGGCGATCCAGAGCCTTGTGATTATGCTATTGAAGCCATTGGCGATATTTTACAAAGTTCTACGCCATTGTTTGGTATTTGCCTAGGGCATCAATTACTGTCCCTAGCCAGTGGTGCAAAAACAGTGAAAATGAAATTTGGTCATCATGGTGGTAACCATCCGGTCAGTGATTTAGCCACCAAAACGGTGATGATCACCAGCCAGAACCATGGTTTTGCTGTTGATGAAGCCAGTTTGCCTGATAACCTCAAAGCAACCCATAAATCCTTATTTGATGGTTCCTTGCAAGGCGTGCATCGTACCGATGTACCGGCCTTTAGTTTTCAGGGACACCCTGAAGCCAGCCCAGGACCACATGATGTTGCCCCTTTATTCGATCATTTTATTGAATTGATTGAGCAACATAAATAATTAAAAGTTTTATTAAGATTAGACACCAAATTGTGAGTAAAGAATGCCAAAACGCGATGATATAAAAAGTATTCTGATTATTGGCGCCGGTCCAATTGTCATTGGTCAGGCCTGTGAATTTGACTATTCCGGAGCCCAGGCGTGTAAAGCGCTGAAAGATGAGGGTTATCGGGTGATTCTGGTGAATTCCAACCCTGCGACCATTATGACCGATCCTGAATTGGCTGATGCGACTTATATTGAACCCATCCATTGGAAAGTCGTTGCTAACATTATTAAAAAAGAACGTCCCGATGCCTTATTACCCACTATGGGTGGACAGACGGCACTGAATTGTGCGCTAGAACTGGATAAACGCGGTGTTTTGGCAGAATACAATGTAGAAATGATTGGTGCTGATAAAGACGCCATCAATAAAGCCGAAGATCGTGATTTATTCCGTAAGGCGATGATCAAAATTGGTCTGGATATGCCCAAGGCCTTTATTGCTCATAGCATGGAAGAAGCCGCCGGTGTACAAAAAAAATTGGGTGCTTTCCCCATTATTATTCGTCCCTCATTCACCATGGGTGGTAGTGGCGGTGGTATTGCCTATAACAAAGAAGAATTTGTCGAGATCTGTGAGCGTGGTCTAGATATGTCACCCACCAATGAATTATTGATTGAAGAATCTATTATTGGTTGGAAAGAATACGAAATGGAAGTGGTACGGGATAAGAATGATAATTGTATTATTATCTGCTCCATTGAAAACTTCGATGCCATGGGCGTGCATACCGGTGACTCAATTACCGTTGCACCGGCACAAACGCTGACCGACAAAGAATACCAAATCATGCGTAATGCTTCCTTGCAAGTGTTGCGTGAAATCGGTGTTGAAACCGGTGGTTCAAATGTGCAATTTGCGGTGAATCCAGAAAATGGTCGCTTGATCATTATCGAAATGAACCCGCGTGTGTCACGTTCTTCCGCTTTAGCTTCCAAGGCAACGGGTTTTCCGATAGCCAAAGTGGCAGCCAAGCTGGCAGTGGGTTATACCTTGGATGAGCTGGACAATGAAATCACTGGCGGCGCAACACCGGCTTCATTTGAGCCAACATTAGACTATGTGGTCACTAAAGTGCCCCGTTTTACTTTTGAAAAATTCCCTCAGGCGGATGATACCTTGACCACACAGATGAAGTCTGTGGGTGAAGCAATGGCGATTGGCCGGACTTTTCAGGAATCCTTACAAAAAGCCTTGCGCTCATTGGAAATCGATACTGATGGTTTCACTGAAATGTTCGATGAGTTGGAAGGTGATAATGATGACGAACAAATGGATTCTTTGCGTCATGCTTTACGTGTACCCGGTGCGCATAGAATCTGGTACGTTGGTGATGCCTTCCGTAAAGGCCTTTCCATGGAAGATATTCAGAAACTAACGGGTATTGACCCCTGGTTCTTAGTACAAATTGAAGAGTTGATACAAATAGAAGAAAGTATTCGTGACAAACATGTCATGGATCTCAATACGGATGATATGCTGGCACTGAAACGCAAAGGTTTCTCCGATTCTCGTCTATCCATTTTATTAAGTACAGACGAAGCGACGGTAAGAAAATACCGTCAGCAATTAAAGATTCGCCCTGTTTATAAACGAGTTGATTCTTGTGCGGCTGAATTTTCATCGGATACGGCCTATATGTATTCCACTTATGAAGAAGAGTGTGAATCTGCGCCATCGACTAAAGATAAAATCATGGTATTAGGTGGCGGTCCGAATCGTATTGGTCAGGGCATCGAATTTGATTATTGTTGCGTACATGCGGCTCATGCCTGTCGTGATGATGGTTTTGAAACCATTATGGTGAACTGTAATCCAGAAACTGTTTCTACTGATTATGACACTTCCGACCGACTCTACTTTGAACCGTTGACTCTGGAAGATGTGTTGGAGCTGATTGATTTGGAGCAGCCCAAGGGCGTGATCGTACAATATGGTGGTCAAACACCTCTGAAATTGGCGCGTGCTTTAGAAGCTGCGGGTGCGAATATTATCGGTACTTCACCGGATTCCATTGATTTAGCCGAAGATCGTGAACGTTTTCAAGCCATGATCGAAGAATTAGGCTTATTACAGCCACCTAACCGTACTGCCTCAGATGCCGAATCAGCGCCAGCCCTAGCTTCTGAAGTAGGCTATCCGCTTGTTGTCCGTCCCTCCTATGTATTAGGTGGGCGTGGCATGGAAATTGTCTATAACGAAGATGAACTGCGTAGCTATATGAGTAATGCGGTGAAAGTATCCAATGATGCGCCAGTATTGCTGGATCGTTTCCTTGATGATGCTGTTGAAGTGGATATTGATGCCATTTGTGATGGTGAAAACGTCCTCATTGGCGGCATTATGCAACATATTGAACAAGCAGGGGTTCACTCCGGTGATTCTGCTTGTTCTATACCACCATACAATCTTTCTGAAGAAATTCAGGATAGACTGCGTGATCAAGCCTCGCGCATGGCGATGAAATTAGGTGTTATTGGTTTGATGAATACACAATTTGCCATCAAGGGTGATGATATTTATGTCTTGGAAGTGAATCCACGCGCTTCACGTACCGTACCATTTGTATCCAAGGCAACGGGCATTTCGTTGGCAAAAATAGCCGCCTTGTGTATGACAGGTAAATCACTGAAAGAGCAAAATCAATTAGAAGAAGCTAAGCCGGACTTTTTCTTTGTTAAAGAGTCCGTTTTCCCGTTCATTAAATTCCCCGGTGTGGATCCCATTTTAGGTCCAGAAATGAAGTCAACAGGTGAAGCAATGGGCATGGGCAAGACCTTTGGTGAAGCCTTTGGTAAATCACAATTATCCGCTGGCGTTGAACTACCTAAGGGCGGTAATGCCTTTATCAGTGTGCGTGAAGCGGATAGGCCAAAACTGCTTGAATTGGCCATAAAGATCCAAAAATTAGGCTTTAATATGTTAGCGACTTCGGGCACTCATCGCTTACTTGCCGAGCAAGGCATTGCAACAACATTGGTCAATAAGGTAAAAGAGGGTCGTCCACATATTGTTGATATGATTAAAAATGACGAAATTAATCTGATTGTTAATACCACAGAAGGCAAAAAAGCCATTGCCGATTCTTCCATGATCCGTCGTCAGGCATTACAACACAAAGTCACTTATGCCACGACAATTGCAGCGGCTGATGCCCTGTGTGAAGCGCTCATGATTGATGGCATTCATGAAGGTGATGTGGAAGTTTATCGTTTACAGGATATTCACTAAGCTAAAACTCTTAAGGTCAATAGCAAAAATAACGTAAACACGAAAAGAGTTGAGCAGAAAAGGAAAAACAAGTAATGAACAATAAAGTACCTCTAACCAAGGCTGGTGCAGACAAGCTACATACTGAATTAAAAGAACTTAAATCAGTACGCCGCCCTAGAGTGATTCAGGCAATTGCAGAAGCACGTGAACATGGTGATTTAAAAGAAAATGCCGAATACCATGCCGCCCGTGAAGAACAGGGTTTCATTGAAGGTCGTGTAAAAGATATTGAAGGCAAATTATCCAATGCTCAAATCATCGATGTCACCACGATGAAAGATACTGGACGGGTGATTTTTGGCACCACCGTTGTGGTGTATGATGAAGACGCTGACAAGGAAATTACTTATCAAATTGTTGGTGAAGACGAAGCGGATATTAAAAAAGGTAAAATCTCTTATTCATCACCCGTTGCCATGGCACTAATCGGTAAAGAAGTCGATGATGTGGCTATCGTAAAAGCCCCCAATGGCGATAAAGAGCTGGAAATCATTGAAATCAAATACATCTAAAGCATAGAGTATTTAAAGAATGTCTCAGAAACCAGCCACTCTAAACAACTTTAGCAAACAATACCTGAACCAGACCAGCGGTGAAACAATTCTTCTGACGCTATGGATTGGCGGATTATGGATTGTTGGCTTTCTGGTTACACCTACTTTATTTGGTAATCTTGATGATCGGCAATTAGCTGGTATGCTGGCGGGAAAAATGTTCACCGTGATCAGCTATATTGGCTTGTTTTGTGGTTCAGTCTTATTGTTGACCGAATGGCGACGTGCAGAAGTCATTAAACGTAGCTTTAACTTTTGGTTGTTGGTCGCGATGTTATTTTTGGTGCTTGTGGGGGAATTTGTCATTCAGCCTCAAATGGCAGCGCTAAAATTGGCCGGTTTGGCAACGGGGGCTGAGTTTTCCCGTTTACATGGGATTGCATCAGCATTGTATATGTTGAACTGTCTATTAGGTTTAGTATTGATTTTAAGACAACGCTAAATACTATCGTAAGGTAGGTGGTTTGGGGCGGAGTCAAATGGCATGAAATACGGTATATAAATATTACATCTTACGTATTGCCATTTGACACCGACCACTTACTCTCGACCATTTACTCTATAGTTACCAGCATTAGTTAATAACTATAAATTCTTCAAAACCCGTCCCGCAGCTTCAATCGTCGCATCAATATCATCGTTGCTATGTGCAGCTGAGATAAAGCCTGTTTCAAATGCTGATGGTGCGAGATAAACACCTTCATCCAACATACCATGAAAGAACTTCTTAAAGCGTTCCTGATCACTTTTCATGACCTGTGCAAAACTGGTTACTTTTTCTTCATCACTGAAAAATAGACCAAACATACCACCGACTTGATTGGATGTCATCGGGATACCGGCTTCTTTTGCTTTGGCTACAATACCATTTACCAGTCGTTTTGCCTTAGCGTCTAGGTCTTCATGAATGCCATCCTGAGTTGCAAGACTCAGCGTTTTCATTCCCGCTGCCATTGAGAGTGGATTGCCGGAAAGCGTGCCAGCTTGATAGACAGGACCTAATGGTGATATTTCTTGCATAATTTTTTTCTTACCGCCAAAAGCACCTACGGGCAGACCGCCACCAATGATTTTACCTAGCGTGGTTAAGTCGGGGGTAATATTATAATGCGTTTGTGCGCCACCTTTTGATACTCGAAAGCCGGTCATGACTTCATCAAAGATGAGCACGCTACCCGATTGATCACAGACTTCACGTAGGGTTTCAAGAAAACCATCAACGGGAGGAATACAATTCATATTGCCCGCAACGGGTTCAACGATAATTGCGGCAATTTGCTCTCCAATGTCAGCAAATACTTTGCGCACTTCATCACTATCGTTATACGTTAGGGTGATGGTGTGTTCAGATAAAGATGCAGGGACACCCGGTGATGAAGGTACGCCAAAGGTCAATGCACCTGAACCCGCTTTGACTAATAGCGAATCAGAGTGGCCGTGATAACAGCCCTCAAATTTAACAATTTTGTCTCGTCCGGTATAACCACGTGCGAGGCGAATGGCACTCATTGTGGCTTCTGTGCCTGAACTCACCATACGGATCATTTCGATTGAAGGTACCAACTGGCAAACCAATTCTGCCATTTCTGTTTCAATTTGGGTGGGTGCGCCAAAACCAAGGCCATTAGCGGCGGCATCCTGTACTGCACTGACCACTTCAGGATGGGCATGTCCCATGATCATCGGTCCCCATGAGGCCACATAATCGATATAGTGATTGTTATCTTCATCATAAAGATAAGCACCGTCACCTTTTTTAAAATAAATGGGATCACCGCCAACGCTCTTAAAGGCTCTTACTGGTGAATTAACACCACCGGGAATGGTTTGTTGAGCTTGTTGAAATAAGTCATGTGAACGGGTCATAATAAGTGTCCTGTTAAAGTAAGTCGCTGCTAAAAAATTGCTGATATATTTTTGCCGTGGTGCAAATTTGTTGCTCATCATGAAATAAATCATTAATAACAGCAATGGCATTAGCACCACGATGAATTAATTGTTGTGCATTATCCTGTTTAATTCCGCCAATGGCAACAATGGGGATGCTGAGTTCTGCTGATGCCTGTTCCAATAAGCTTAATTCTGCTGGTAGGGCTTCGGGCTTTGTTTGTGAGGGAAAAAAGCGCCCAAAGGCAACGTAATCTGCACCCTGAGTGACAGCATTACGGGCATTTTCCAGTTTGTTGTAACAAGATACGCCGATAATCGCTTGCTCGCCTAGATATTGACGGGCATCTGCAATTTGTCCATCATTTTTACCGACATGTACGCCATCAGCTACAACCGCTTTTGCTAATTGTGGATCATCATTAATAATAAAGCAGACTGAATGTTTTTTGCAAAGTTGGCTGAGTTCCTTGGCTTCTTTATATTGCTGAGCTGGAGATGCTTGCTTGTTTCGGTATTGGATTATTTGCGCACCACCCATAATCGCTTGTTCAATGGAGTCGATAAGCTTGTCCGCTGATATTAAATCAGGGGCTGTGATGGCATAAAGTCCCTGAATTTTTGCTTGTTTTAAGACTTTATCCATTGGGTGTCTGGTTTTCTTTCCAGCTTTTTGTCCAAAAGAGGCGATCCGGATGATGCTGTCCCATACCAATTTGATAGCCAGAAGCAAGTGCCTGCCAGGCATATTGCTGGGCAATATTGACCGCATCTGGAATAGTTTCCCCATTGGCAATTAAAGCCGCAATAGCGGATGTGAGTGTACAACCAGAGCCATGATAGGTATTTTCCAGTCGTTCCCAGCAGGAGGCTGTAATTTTCTTATGCCGACCATATAACGTATTGATCACTTGCTCGGTGTTTTCATGGGTGCCGGTTAATAAGACATATTCACAGCCATCGTCCATTATTTCCTGGGCACAAGCATCCAGAGAATCGGCTTCAGGTGCTAATAATCGCACTTCCTGACTATTGGGTGTCACTAAGTTAGTGAGGGGAAAAAGCAAATCAGAATAGGCCAGCGCCATTTCCTCAGAGGCTAAAGGTAGACCGCCTCCAGCACTGATAATCGGGTCGATGATCACTGGAATTTCATGATAATCATGCAGTATGGTATGAATGGCATTAATATTTTCGATGCTGCCGAGCATGCCAATTTTAAAGGCCGCTATGGGCATGTCTTCTAAAATAACCCGTGCTTGCTCTGCGACCATTTTGGCATCGGTAGCAGAAAAATATTTGACGTTTTGTGTATCCTGCACGGTCAATGCTGTAATGACGGGAGCAACATGAGCACCCATGCTGGCACAGGCTTCAATATCTGCCTGTATGCCAGCACCGCCAGTGGGATCATTACCGGAAAAAGACATAACAATAGGGCGTGATTGATTCATGAGTATTTACTTTCAGTGCCTATAGCGGTTTGACGATAACCAGAATGATAATGCCCATGAGCATAAACACTGGAATTTCATTAAACCAACGATAATAGACATGACTATGTTGATTATTATCTTCTTTAAATGCTTTGACTAACTTCCAGCAATAATAATGATAGATAAATAACAATACCACAAGGCTGAGCTTGATATGTAGCCAGAGCATTGAAGAATAGGCCTGCCACGCATAATCCATGAGCATCCATAAGCCTAAGATTAATGTGACGATGGCTGAGGGCGTCATGATGCCATAAAATAATTTACGCTCCATGATTTTAAAGCGTTCATTACTGACTTCATCGCTACTACTGGCATGGTAAACAAACAATCTTGGTAAATAAAATAATGCGGCAAACCAGGCCACCATAAAAATAACATGAAAAGCTTTAACCCATAACATTTATTGTATCCTTTTTTTTAACAACACTCTTTATAAATAAAAAGCGTTTAAAGCAGCATGTTTTGCAGATTGCTTTCCATTTCTGCATGAGTCATTTCGCCTAATTTACGTGTCACAATCTGACCATTCTTATTAATAAAAAAAGTGGTCGGTGTTAACGAAACCTGATCAAATGCCTGAGCGAGTTCACCCTTGGTATCTAGAACGATAGTATAGAACATCTGCTTGCGACGTACCATTTCTCTCACCTGAGATTCAGGATCATAGTCCATAGCAACGCCAATAATAACCAGATTTTTTTCTGCGTGTTTCTTATACAACTCAATGAAAGCTGGAATTTCTTTCACACAGCCTGGGCAGGTAGTGGCCCAAAAATTAATAATAACCGGCTTGCCGCGCAAATCTTGCAGGGTAAATTGTTTGCCCTGCAAATCGGTAAAACTTGCCTGAGGTGCCATTGGGTGTCCAGCCGGGGCAAGCCATAAATAGGCTAATAATGCGCCTAATAAAACCACAAACCCGGTTACTGCAAAATCTTTTGTCTTCATCTGTTCAAACAGCCTAAAATTAATTACATACTCTAGCTTAGACTGTATTATAATGGTTAATTCAATGAAATTTCCAGAAATAAACGGATGCCTTAAATTGGCAACGCTAAAATAAGGGTAGCAGTAGTGGCAAAGATTAAAGTAGGAATTGTTGGTGGCACAGGTTATACCGGTGTTGAGTTATTAAGATTGCTCGCCAATCACCCCGATGTTTCATTAGCAGTCATTACCTCGCGTTCAGAAAGTGGCCTGCCCGTTAAAGATTTATTTCCTAATTTGCGTGATCATTTGGATATCGCCTTCTCTGAGCCGGATGCTGCTACTTTAAAGCAATGTGACTTAGTATTCTTTGCCACTCCTAATGGTATCGCCATGAAAATGGTACCTGAATTAATTGAAGCCGGTGTTAAAGTCATTGATTTAGCAGCTGATTTTAGAATTAAAGACATCAACGTTTGGCAACAATGGTACGGTATGGAACATGCCTGTCCGGATTACGTTGCGCAAGCGGTCTATGGTTTGCCCGAAGTGAATCGGGAAGCCATAAAAACGGCAAGCCTGATTGCTAATCCTGGTTGTTATCCAACTGCAGTTCAACTAGGCTTTTTACCCTTGTTGGAAAATGGCTTGCTCAAAACTGACTTTCTGGTCGCTGATTGTAAATCCGGTGTGAGTGGTGCTGGTCGGGGAGCTAATGTGGGGACACTATTATGCGAAACCAGTGAAAGCTTCAAAGCCTATGCAGTACCCGGCCATCGTCATTTACCAGAAATCAGTCAGGGCTTGGATATTTTTAATACCGGTGAAGATAAATCAGCTGTCGATCTGACTTTTGTGCCTCACTTGGTACCGATGATTCGGGGCATTCAAGCGACCTTATATGGAAAAATCAATTCAAGCGATATGAGTCTGGCTGATTTACAGCAATTATTTGAAACACGGTATGCCAACGAACCCTTTGTTGATGTTTTACCATCAGGCGCTCATCCGGAAACCAGAACCGTAAAAGGCTCTAATATGTGTCGTATTGCCATACATCAACCACAGGATAAAGATACTATCGTCATTTTGTCCGTGATTGATAATCTCGTCAAAGGCGCGGCAGGGCAAGCGGTACAAAATATGAACCTGGCTTTTGGACTGGATGAAAAAGCCGGACTTAATATCGTTCCGCTGATGCCTTAACGAAGAATAACTTAAATCTATGACCCATATCATTGTTCACCGTACCCATCCTTTGCATTACTATGGCATTCGTTTACTGCTTATAATATTAGCGATTGCGCTCCTATGGGGTGCTTTTGAGTTGGGCTACATGCAGTCAGAAGAAGATATTATTGAAGCTAAGGGCGGGCGTAAATCACTGCTAGTTCAACAGAGTGTGTTAAAAAAGAAAAACACTGAATTGAACAAGGAAATACTGCATCTGGAAAGAAAATACTTACTGGAGCAGGAATCTTGTCAACTGATTCAATTGGGGATGAGTAAAGACCAACAAAAAATAGCTGCTTTAGAAAAAAAGTTGGCCTTTTATAAATCCATTGTTTCACCGTCAAAAACACGTGAGTCTATTTATCTGCAAAGCCTTGAAATAGTGCCCTACACTATCGCTCTGAGTGATTCAGAAAAGAAACCGGGGCAGGCCTATCAATACCAGTTCACATTGGCGCAAAAAATTAAGAAAAGATCCTATACAAAGGGCTTTATTAACATCTATATTAAGGGTAAGCAAAATAATAAATCAGTTAAATATTCTTTGCTTTCATTGCGTGTGATTCCCAAACAAGAGAAAAAGGACGCAAATAAAAAAGGCTTAAAATACAGTTTTAAGTATTTTCAGGAATTTAGCGGTATAATATATCTGCCTGAAGGGATGATTCCTCAATCCGTTGAGATCATCATTGATTCGAAGAAGAAAAAATCAATCATTGAGTTAGGCGATCTGGAATGGTCTCAAACGAGAGGGATAAAATATGTGGGGCAGTAAAAAAAGCGCGAGCAGACGAATTGATTCATTAGTGGGTAATAGCACCAAAATAATGGGTGATTTGGATTTTACCGGTGGGCTTTTAGTCGACGGTAAAGTGATGGGCAATATTACTGCGACCGAAGATGATAATGCAACGATTACTATCAGTGAAAATGGCTACGTACAGGGTGAAATACAAATCCCCAATATCATTATCAACGGTACGGTAGAAGGTAATGTTTATGCCAGTAATCATGTGGAATTAGCCAAAAAAGCCAGAGTCTTTGGTAATGTTTATTACCATCTCTTTGAAATGGCGATGGGGGCAGAAGTTAATGGCAATCTGGTACACGTAGCAGAAGACCAGGTGATGCAGGAAAAATTGTCTGCTAGTATTGAGCAGCCTGAGCCAGCAAGGCTTGAAGAGCCAGAAGTAGTGATAAATAGCTAGCAAATAGTGACGAGCTAAATAAATATCACAGACAAAAAGAACCGAAAAGCCATTAAATCTTGACTGTTGCGCTAGGTTATTTGATAATGGTCTCAGAATTGAAATTAAGTAGTGAGTAAAAATATGAGTGAAGAAAATTTATTAGAGTTTACTGACGCTGCGGCTATGAAGGTAAAATCTTTAATCGTAGAAGAGCAGAATGATAACTTAAAATTGCGTGTTTTTGTAACCGGTGGTGGTTGTTCTGGTTTCCAGTATGGCTTTACTTTTGATGAAGCTGTGAATGATGGTGATACTGAAGTTGAAAATCAGGGTGTTAAGTTATTGATTGACCCAATGTCTTTTCAATATCTTGCAGGCGCTGAAATCGATTATTCTGAAGGTTTAGAAGGTGCTCAGTTTGTTATTCGTAACCCGAATGCAACAACAACCTGTGGTTGTGGCTCTTCATTCTCTACTGAATAATAGTAAGCCCAAGCTCAAATATCGATAGAAAAGCGCTGTTTTACAGCGCTTTTTTTATGCCAAAAAAAACATTAAATTCCCCTCAATTCCCTCCAATATAGTTATTTGCAGATACAACAAAGCGATTTTTTGCTAAACTTAGCTTATATATCAATTTATAATAACTATTCAGCGCTTATGGATTGCTGAATTAAGGATCGAATATGAATGAGTACCTTCCTGGTTTAGCCGGCGTACCTGCAACGAAATCAAATATCTCTGCCATTGATGGTGAAAAGGGTATCCTTTTCTATCGTGGTTATCCTATTGAAGAATTAGCAAAGCATAGTACCTTTGAAGAAACCATTCTCTTGCTAATGAATGGCAACCTGCCAAGCAAAGAAAAGCTGGAAGAATATAGTGCTGGTTTACGAACCAATCGCGCCCTAAAATATCATTTAGTTGACCTGATGAAAACCCTGCCAGCCAGTGCTGATCCCATGTTAATGTTGCAAACGGCTGTATCCAGCCTGGGTATGTTTTATCAGGGCAGTGAATGTCTGATCGATAGTGATGTGTGTACTGATTTGGACTATGTTAATTCAGCGACCATGAAAATTATTGCCCGAATGGGTACTTTGGTGACCACCTGGAAACATATTTCCAAGGGCTATGATCCAGCACCTACCCGTTTTGACCTGAATTATGCAGAAAGCTTTCTCTATATGTTGACAGGGCTAGAGCCTGATCCGCTCATGACACGTATTTTAGATGTCTGTTTAATTCTACATGCTGAACACACGATTAACGCCTCAACCTTTGCCGTTTTAGTGAACGGTTCAACACTGTCATCACCCTATAGTGTGGTCTCATCAGCAATTGGCTGTTTATCGGGGCCTTTACATGGCGGTGCTAATGCTAAGGTCTTAACGATGCTTGAAGAAGTAGGCAGACCAGAAAATGCACCTAAATATGTTGATGATATGTTACGTCGCCGTGGCAAAATTTGGGGCATGGGACACCGTGAATACAAAACCAAAGATCCCCGGGCAACAATCTTACAAGGCTTGATCAAAGATTTATTAGAAGCGCGTGGCGGTAATGTTAACCCCTTATTTGAAGTTGCAGAAGCATTAGAAAAAGCCTGTGAAGATCGTTTGGCTGAAAAGGGCGTCTATGCCAATGTTGATTTCTATTCAGGCCTACTTTATCGTGAAATGGGTATTCCGGATAATCAATTTACGGCAATTTTTGCCATTGCACGTAGCGCAGGCTGGATGGCACATTGGCGTGAGCAATTAAAAGATAATCGTATCTTTAGACCGACTCAAATCTATACGGGTGAACAGCAACGTTGCTATGTACCGATGGAAGATCGGTAGGACTCGCTAGAACAGGGTAATAGCCCTAAGCCTGGAAAAGCCCTAAGCCTGCCAAATAGCCTAAGCCTAGAAAAAATAGCTCTAAGCTTGCCAAATAGCGCCAAGAATGACTGACTTGCTAGCGCCTGTTACTGACGGTAGATTACCTGTAAGGCTATTCATAGTTTGATGCGCAAGCCAGGCAAAAGCACTGGCTTCAACCCAGTCAGGATGCAAGCCTAATTTTTCTGTAGACTCAACTGTCATATCGGGCAATAAGTCTTGTAGACGCTGCATGAGCAAGGTATTTCTCACCCCACCACCACAAACAAACACCTCATCAATGTCTGTTTTAATTTGCCCGTTAACTGGATTGGCTAATGCTAAAATTTCATTACAGATCGATTGGCAAGTGAGTTCCAATAAAGTGCTTAACACATCGATTGCAGAAACTTCATTGGTGTATGTTGCTAGTTGTTGTTCAAGCCATGCATAAGAAAAATATTCTCTACCCGTGCTTTTAGGACTTTTTTGAGAGAAAAAAGTATCTCCTAACATTAAATCCAGAAAATCCTTATCTACTTTTCCTTGAGCCGCTAACTTACCCGAAGCATCATAATCACAGTCAAAGTGTTTGCAACACCAATCATCCATTAAGCCATTGCCTGGACCCGTGTCATAACCCAAAACCGTGCCAGAGTCAGCAGGTAAAATAGTGATATTGGCTATACCACCAATGTTTAATACCACACGATTCATCTGCTTTTGTGGATCAGAAAAGAGTGCCTGATGAAAGGGAGGTACTAATGGTGCGCCTTGGCCTCCCGCAGCCATATCTCGACGACGAAAATCAGCAATCGTGGTGATGCTGGTTTCATGGGCAATAATATTGGCATCGCCGATCTGCAAGGTGGTTGGAAATTGGCTATCAGGAAAATGTCTTAAGGTTTGGCCATGACTACCAATGGCACTGATTTGCACGGGATTAAGCTGATTTTTTTGCAGAATTTGCACACAACAATCTGCGAATAAATGGCCCATTTGCACATCAAGTTCAGCATATAGTAGTAACTCATCAGCATGACTTTCCTGACTTAAAGTGAGTAAGGTTTGCTTGAGTGTTTCGGGAATGGGATAAGTGTGCGCATCGATGAGTGAAAATTCACAGGGAGAATCAATTGAACAAATTGCTGTATCAACGCCATCAAGACTAGTGCCTGACATGAGTCCAATAAAATAAGCCACAAATTATCCGTTTTGTTAATTATTGCTCTGTTAAGGCAATGGTTTCCTGCTTTCTTAATTTCAACTGAGAAACTAGGGTATCAGCCACATTTTTAAAATCGTTACGATATTTTTTTGCAATGGGTGATGCACTAGGCAGAGGTACCGTTAAAGGATTACGGTGTACGCCATTCATGCGAAACTCATAATGCAGGTGGGGGCCAGTCGCTAAGCCGGAACTGCCAACATAACCAATGATCTGCCCCTGCTGCACACGGCCACCACGTTTGACTTTACGATTATAAGAATTCATGTGAGCGTACAAAGTAGTGTATTTAGAGCCATGCTGTAAAATAATCACGCGACCATAGCCGCCTTTTTTTCCTTTATAAATCACCTTGCCATTACCCACAGCCTTAATAGGTGTGCCACGAGCAGCAGCATAATCAACGCCTTTATGGGCGCGAATACGGTTCAACACAGGGTGTTTACGACCACTGGAAAAACGGGAACTAATACGTGAAAATTCCACCGGAGTACGCAAAAATGCTTTACGCATACTCAGACCTTTTTCTGAATAATAATCAGTATATCCAGAAGCATCAGTATATCGAATAGCTCTAAAAGTCTTGCCTCGATTGGTAAATTCAGCAGATAAAATATTACCATTGCCTATTTTTTTACCATCAATATATTTTTCTTCAAATAACACCGCAAAAGAATCGCCCTTGCGTATGTCCAAAGCAAAATCAACATCCCAGCCAAATAGTTGCGCCAGTCTCATGATCATGGCACTGTTTAAACCAGCTTTATAACCGCTGGCAAATAGGGAGTTAGTAATGATACCTGAGGCAAACTGTTGTTGAACATCAATTTCTTTACTATCAATACGAGAAACATATTTATCATTCTTTTTACTGACAATGAGCGTATCAATGCGATCCAAATCATAGCTCAGTGACTGGAATTGATTGTCATTGTCCAAGGTAATGATCAGTTTTTGACCCGGTTTAATGTGGGTAAGCTTTTTAGCTTGTTTACTGGAATTAACAATGTGGTGCAAAGTTCTGGCACTCAGAGAGGCACGTTTAAAAATTGCAGAGAGAGTATCGCCGGATTTAACTATAATTGTTTTGGTTTGTGAATCAGTCGTACTCGTCTTTTGTGCAACCGTATTTGGCTTAAGGCTATTTGTAGGCTTAAGGCTATCCGATTCACCAGATACTTTTTTGAGTAAATTAGCTGTAACATCATTATTAATTTGTTGTTTGCTTATGCTCTGAGTTGATTTCTCAGCTACTACCTTTGTTGCTTTTACTTTCTCTACTTTCTCAGGTTCAATTGTATGAACAGTAATTTCAAGCACCGGTTTTAGTGGTATAGTTTTTGTTGTCTCAGATGTTTTTGCTTCAAGCGGTGTTGAAGGCACTCTTTCTGAAGATACAGTTTCTGAGGCTATAGTTTTCGAAGATATGGTTTCTGAATGGTAGACAATTTCAGGTAGTTGTAGAGGAATGCTTTTTACCTGAATTTCTTCTTTAGCGGCTGAAGGTTTAGCACTTGAAGGCAAAGTAAGCTTAGCTACATCGGTGTCTATTGCGGAATTTTCATCAAGAAACAAGAAGATAGAAGCAGTTAAAATTGCAACAGATGCAAGAGAGAAAAACAGTAATCCATGGCTGTTTTTATGATGACTATTATAGTTGCTTTCTAAGCGGTAGCGATTTTTATTCTTAAACTTGTTGTTTTTGTTTAGAAAGAACTTGTAATTCACGGAATTTCCTCATTTTTTTAGTCTAAAGATAGCTTCAAACCGGCCTCATTGCAATAGCTAAAGCAAAAATAAACCTCCCTTTTTTATCAATCCTAGCTGAAGCGGAGAATATTTATGGTAATCTTGTCGCAATTTTAGAAAACATTGGTTAAAAAGTAGTCAAATTGTAATGATTTGCTAACGAATTAACACAGAAACGGGAGTATATAGTCAAAATGGGTAAAATAGAAGACGCTCTGGAAATAATAAAAAGAGGCGCTGATGAGATCTTGCTAGAAGAAGGTCTGATAGAAAAACTAAAAAGCAATAAACCTCTTGTTATTAAAGCTGGATTTGATCCCACTGCGCCTGATTTACACCTTGGTCACACAGTACTTATCAATAAATTACGCCAGTTTCAAGATCTAGGTCATGATGTTCACTTCCTAATTGGAGATTTTACCGGCATGATTGGTGATCCTACGGGGAAAAACATTACCCGCAAGCCACTGACAAAAGAACAAGTTCTGGAAAATGCCAAAAGTTATAAAGAACAAGTCTTTAAAATCCTAGATGAAAAGAAAACCACTGTTGTCTTCAATTCTCAATGGATGGGTAAGATGGACGCGGCTGATCTAATCAAATTAGCCGCCAATCAAACCGTTGCCCGTATGCTGGAACGAGATGACTTCAGTAAGCGCTATGCTTCAGGTCAACCGATTGCTATTCATGAATTTCTATACCCTATGATTCAGGGCTATGACTCAGTCATGTTGAAAGCAGATGTTGAATTAGGCGGTACCGATCAAAAGTTCAACTTATTAATGGGTAGAGAACTACAAAAGAGCCATGGCCAAACCCCACAGGTGATTTTAATGATGCCGATTCTGGAAGGCTTGGACGGTGTGCAAAAAATGTCCAAATCTTTGAATAACTATATTGGTGTCTCAGATGCCCCCGATGATATGTTTGGCAAAATCATGTCAGTGTCAGATGAGCTGATGTGGCGTTACTTTGAATTGTTAAGTTTTAGACCCATGAGTGAAATCGAACAATTTAAAGCTGATATAGAGCAGGGGACTAATCCGAGAGATATTAAATTCCTTTTAGCCAAAGAAAT
>NZ_JAEHGE010000001.1:3582856-3671212 GCF_016097415.1 sulfur-oxidizing endosymbiont of Gigantopelta aegis
AATTTTATCCATTTTGAATTGTTAGCCTTGCTCATGTGCGATGCACACTACACAAGGCTAACAATCCAAACTGAATAAAATTCCGAGATTCTAAAGCAGCCACTAAGGTGACTGCGGGGGTGTCGGAATGCCTTAGTCTATTGGGGCTATAGCTCAGCTGGGAGAGCGCCTGCCTTGCACGCAGGAGGTCAGGAGTTCGATCCTCCTTAGCTCCACCAATACTAACACTCAGCAAAATCCAAAGGCGGATTAAGTATAGTTACTGACACATTGTAAGATTCAGTATTTATAGTTAATCCATTTTTTATGGATTAGAACGAAGACTTGGCAACAAGTCATCGTGCTCTTTAAAAATCAGTGAAGTAAACCAACGCAAATGTATCTTAGGTGATACATTGTGCTTGCCTGTTTTTTTATCCAACAAGCAAGTACAAACAATTACCGAGGGTATGCGTCTACAAGCAATGGCTGGTTGTATTGACAGTGCTCGCAAGAGGACAGAAGAAACAACTGGCTAAAGTTCAATAGTAGAAAAAGTAGTTCTTAAAAACGAGGCCACCGACGCAAGTTGGTGGTTGAATTCTTAGAAGAAAGTTACGAAAAGCGATCTTTATGTATCCATAGTCTTAACTAGCAATAGTGAGAGACAGGTATTTTCGACGCAACGACGCGAGTCGCAGCAAACAAAAGGCCGAGAGTACTTTGTGATATATAGTCAAGAGATTAAGCGCATACGGTGGATGCCTAGGCGATAAGAGGCGATAAGGACGTGGTAATCTGCGATAAGCTCTGACAAGGTGATAAACATCCGTTATAGTCAGAGATTTCCGAATGGGGGAACCCAGCCAGTGTAAGCTGGTTATCAATATCTGAATACATAGGATATTGAGGCAAACGAGGGGAACTGAAACATCTAAGTACCCTTAGGAAAAGAAATCAATAGAGATTCCGTCAGTAGCGGCGAGCGAACGCGGAACAGCCCAAAAGTTTAATAAGTGTTAGTGGAATGACTTGGGAAGGTCAGCCAAAGAGAGTGATAGCCTCGTACACGAAAGCACATATTAGATGAATCTGAGTAGGGCGGGACACGTGATATCCTGTCTGAATATGGGGGACCATCCTCCAAGGCTAAATACTCCTTATCGACCGATAGTGTACCAGTACCGTGAGGGAAAGGCGAAAAGAACCCCGGAGAGGGGAGTGAAATAGACCTGAAACCGTGTGCGTACAAGCAGTGGGAGCAGACTTTGTTCTGTGACTGCGTACCTTTTGTATAATGGGTCAGCGACTTAATTTCAGTAGCAAGGTTAACCGAATAGGGGAGCCGTAGGGAAACCGAGTCTTAATAGGGCGCAAGTTGCTGGTATTAGACCCGAAACCGAGCGATTCAGCCATGAGCAGGTTGAAGGTGCCGTAACAGGCACTGGAGGACCGAACCCACTTATGTTGAAAAATGAGGGGATGACTTGTGGTTAGGAGTGAAAGGCTAATCAAGCTCGGAGATAGCTGGTTCTCCTCGAAAGCTATTTAGGTAGCGCCTCGTATCTTACTCCAGGGGGTAGAGCACTGTTTCGGCTAGAGGGTCATACCGACTTATCAACCCGATGCAAACTCCGAATACCTGGAAGTACAATTACGGGAGACACACGGCGGGTGCTAACGTCCGTCGTGGAGAGGGAAACAACCCAGACCGCCAGCTAAGGTCCCAAAATTATTGCTCAGTGGGAAACGATGTGGGAAGGCCCAGACAGCTAGGAGGTTGGCTTAGAAGCAGCCACCCTTTAAAGAAAGCGTAATAGCTCACTAGTCGAGTCGGCCTGCGCGGAAGATTTACCGGGGCTAAGCAATATACCGAAGCTGCGGATGCCGCTATTTATAGTGTGCATGGTAGAGGAGCGTTCTGTAGGCTGATGAAGGTGTTCTGTAAGGAATGCTGGAGGTATCAGAAGTGCGAATGCTGACATAAGTAACGATAAAGGGGGTGAAAGACCCCTCGCCGAAAACTCCAAGGTTTCCTGCTCTACGTTAATCGGAGCAGGGTGAGTCGGCCCCTAAGGCGAGGCAGAGATGCGTAGTCGATGGGAAACTGGTTAATATTCCAGTACTTTTTATAACTGCGATGGGGAGACGGAGAAAGCTATACCAGCCTGGTGATGGTTATCCAGGTTTAAGCCGGTAGGCATGTCACTTAGGAAAATCCGGGTGGCTTTATGCCGAGACGTGATGACGAGACACCAAGGTGTTGAAGTGGTAGATGCTCTGCTTCCAGGAAAATCCTCTAAGCTTAGGTTATAAGGAACCGTACCCCAAACCGACACAGGTGGGTGGGATGAGAATTCTAAGGCGCTTGAGAGAACTCGGGTTAAGGAACTAGGCAAATTAGCACCGTAACTTCGGAAGAAGGTGTGCCCTCCATGGTGAAGCATTTACTGCGTAAGCTGAGGAGGGTTGCAGTGAACTGGTGGCTGCGACTGTTTATTAAAAACATAGCACTCTGCGAACACGAAAGTGGAAGTATAGGGTGTGACGCCTGCCCGGTGCCGGAAGGTTAATTGATGGGGTTAGCTTCGGCGAAGCTCTTGATCGAAGCCCCGGTAAACGGCGGCCGTAACTATAACGGTCCTAAGGTAGCGAAATTCCTTGTCGGGTAAGTTCCGACCTGCACGAATGGCGTAACGATGGCCACACTGTCTCAACCCGAGACTCAGTGAAATTGAACTTGCTGTGAAGATGCAGTATACCCGCGGCTAGACGGAAAGACCCGTGCACCTTTACTACAGCTTTGCACTGAACTTTGAACCTACTTGTGTAGGATAGCTGGGAGGCTTTGAAACCATGACGCTAGTTATGGTGGAGCCACACTTGAAATACCAGCCTGGTATGTTTGAGGTTCTAACCTAGACCCCTTATCGGGGTTGGGGACAGTGTATGGTGGGTAGTTTGACTGGGGCGGTCTCCTCCCAAAGAGTAACGGAGGAGCGCGAAGGTACCCTAATCCTGGTCGGAAATCAGGAGGTTTGTGCAAAAGCATAAGGGTGCTTGACTGCGAGACAGACATGTCGAGCAGGTACGAAAGTAGGCTTTAGTGATCCGGTGGTTCTGTATGGAAGGGCCATCGCTCAACGGATAAAAGGTACGCCGGGGATAACAGGCTGATACCGCCCAAGAGTTCATATCGACGGCGGTGTTTGGCACCTCGATGTCGGCTCATCACATCCTGGGGCTGTAGCCGGTCCCAAGGGTATGGCTGTTCGCCATTTAAAGTGGTACGCGAGCTGGGTTTAGAACGTCGTGAGACAGTTCGGTCCCTATTCGCCGTGGGCGTTGGAGAATTGAGAGGAGCTGCTCCTAGTACGAGAGGACCGGAGTGGACGAACCTCTGGTGTTCCGGTTGTCACGCCAGTGGCATTGCCGGGTAGCTACGTTCGAACTGATAAACGCTGAAAGCATCTAAGCGTGAAGCAGGCCTCAAGATGAGTTCTCCCTGACACTTTAAGTGTCCTAAAGGGTCGTTGAAGACTACGACGTTGATAGGTTGGGTGTTGAAGTGCAGTAATGCATGAAGCTAACCAATACTAATTGCCCGTGAGTCTTGACTATATATCGCAAAAGTACTTTCGAATAAGAGATTGTTTGAGAGAATTACATTCTACAGAATGAATTAAGGCTTTAGCGTATACCCAAAGATACGGTTGTTACCGAGTACCAAGGGTAACGATAACGACCAGCGTTGGGCGGTTTGATAACCGCCTGAGAAGTTTACTTCCAATATTCGAGCGAGGGGCGAAGCGCAAGCTAGCCTCTTACTCCACCGCCTTTCCTGGCGGCCATAGAGACATGGAACCACCCGATCCCATCCCGAACTCGGAAGTGAAACGTGTCATCGCCGATGATAGTTTGGGAGTTCCCATGCGAAAGTAGGTCACTGCCAGGGTTTAATACGGCTTGCACTGAAAAGTGCCAAGTTAAGAAGAAGCCCCTGAGTCTCACGACTCAGGGCTTTTTTTTGTGCGAAAGAAAAGATGCAAGAAAAAGACTAAAAGAAAAGCAGGGTTGATAGTTAGGTATCGTTGCGCTTAAAGTACAAGTTATTGAAACGTAGGATGCTGCTGAGGCACGATGCGCATCAATCTAGATGAAATATAACAAATATAATCTTGCTAGTTTTATAATTTTTAGTAAGATACCCCTCATGAACAAGCTAGACTCAGAATATGAGCTATTTAAAGCACTTTGTAACAAAGAACCCGTTGCTATTAATACTAAAAACACAGGCTTAATCGAGAGCTTGTTGGCCAAAAAATATAGGTATTAAACAAACTGCTAACAACTATAGAATAAAACAAGAGTGCATTGCTCTATCAGAAAAATTGCTCCGCAATAATCTTGATACGGCTATCAATAACTCAATTAATCCACTAAATATCACCTATCAAACCAATTCAACCAATAAACAAATCACGCAACAAAGCCAAATAGCAAAATACTCAGTGCTTTTAAGCGAATATCAATCTTCGGGTCAGGGAAGACGAGAAAACAATGGTTTTCACCGTTAGCGACAAATATCTGCTTATCAATGCAATTTGAACTACAACAAACACAGAATATACAATTCATTCCTTTAATAACAGCAGTTGCAGTTTGTCGTTCGTTAAAACAACTAGGTGTTGAAGCTTGTCAGATTAAATGGCCCAATGATATTTACCTTGAGGGTAAAAAATTAGCAGGAATTCTTGTTGAAAGTCGCTTTAATGCAGAAAAAAGTCAGTATATGTGGTTGGTATCGGACTCAATGTTAATATGGATGCTAACGAGGATATTGATCAATTGTGGACTAGTCTACGTATTAATCAAAATAAACGCTTTGATCGAAACATAATTGTTTCTTTGCTTCTATCCGAATTGATAGCAACCTATAATAGGATATCCGAATTTAATGCCTATGACTTTGTAAGAACATGGCATCAATATGATTATTTGTACGGTGAAACGATTACTATAGTCGATAGCCATGGCTCATACACTGCTATGGCCCAGGGATTGGCAAATGATGGGGCATTATTGATCAAACGATCAAGCAAAAAAAAGAGCAAGATAAGATATATTCAGCTGAAGTTTCGATAAAAAAGTCAGGACAGATCAAATAAGCCAATTTATCTTTCCATTGGTAGGATGTGGTGAGGAACGAACCACATCAAAGACGTAGATTTAAAACCATTGATGCGGTTCGTTCCTCACCACATCCTACATCTGAAGTGTAAACATCTTTTTGATCTATGCCAAAAGTCATAGGAATGCTGTGTGAAAATATTAAAAAAGAAGTGAGAAAAAATACGTGAGTTATGTGTTAATTGATGCGGGTAATAGTTGTTTAAAAATAGCCCGAGTATTAGAACTGGATAATAATGACATAAAAAACGACATAAGTTATAACATTATTGATTATACGGATTTATATGAAGATTTATTTTATGAACTAGAAGACTATACACCCTCAAAAGTATTAGTTTGCAATGTGTCCAACCCGCTTAATTTTCATATTATTTCTGATGTGATTTATAAGCTTTGGCAAATTGAAGCACATTTAGTACATGTTGAACAAGATAAATACGGTCTCACGACATTATATTCAAATCCAAGAACACTCGGGGCTGATCGCTGGGTGGGCATGATTGCAGCACGCGAAGAATTCAAAAAACACTCTGTGTCGTTGATTGCGGCACTGCTGTTACTATTGATGTTGTCACAGATATTGGCGTACACTTGGGCGGATTAATCACTCCAGGCATTAAAACAGCCCGTGATTCTCTCGGTTTGAACGCAAATAACTTACCTTCAGTTGAAAATAACAGTAAAAACATCAATAATAATGCATCATCCTTTTAGCGACCAATACACAGGATGCTATTTTAGGTGGTACGCTGTATCAACTAAGTGCCTATATCGAGCGTATTGTGTCTGAGATAAAAGAAGAGTTTGGTGAAGGTGTTGAATGTATTATCACCGGTGGCGATGCTGAGAAGATTCAAGCACTTACCTACCACCACTTTCATTATAGAGAAGCACTCATATTGGCAGGTTTAAAGATCGTGGCTAGAGAAAAATTTTGCAGGGATAGTATATGAAGTGGTTGTTTATCATTGCGGTGTTGGTAAATATTGCCTTTGGTGTCAATAATCTATTTTTTGTAGATAAATCCGACCTACAAACTGCCAGTACGGATGATTTTGATAAAACTCAAATAGTCTTACTCAATGAGATGGACTCTAATGCCTTAAGAGAACTTCAGGATAAAATCTTGCCAAAGCAGTCAGACTTAGCCGCTGATTTAGTAGACATTGACAATGAAACGCTCGATTTAGATAAAAATGTCTCTCAAGCTGAGAGTGAGACCCAAGCAGAAAACTTAGCTGAAACAAGGAGCCAAGAATTACCTCCCGTTGATAGTGATCAAGTATCTCAAGTCATCCCAACGCTTCCAAGAAGTTTATGTTATCGATTGGGACCCTTCAGTAAAGACTTAATGACTGATGTTAGACTAACACTAGAAGCACAATATCAAAATGAGTTATCTTTTGGTATCGAAACCACCTCAGCGATTACATACTATCGTATTTATATTCCACCTTTAAAAGACAAAAAAGCAATTAAAGAAATATTGGCTCAGCTAGACGAAAATGGTCTAAAAGATCATTATGTCATGTCTATCGATGGACGAAAAAATGCCATTGCTCTTGGCGTGTTCAAAAAAGATCGGCAGCTGAAAAGTCGCGACTAAAGCCGCTGGAATTGGTTTTTCAACCACCATAGAAGCCATTAGCGATGATAAAAACAGCCTTTATCAACTCATGGTGCTGTTTAAAAACAAACAGGATCAGGCTTTTTATCAAACGCTGGTTTTAGAAAAAGAACTTATCTCCATCGCCTGTGAAAATAAAGGTTGATCACACAAACAGATTCTGTATAATACGCCCTGTCTTGTCCCTAAGACGTTTTAACGATATGCCGGTATAGCTCAGTTGGTAGAGCAACTGACTTGTAATCAGTAGGTCCCGAGTTCGACTCTTGGTGCCGGCACCATATTCTTAATTTTTAAAAAAGTGATATCAATTCACCTTTTAAAAAATTACTTTAAAATCAAGTCAGAACCCAATCCTTCTACAATATATTATCCAATCTAATGTCCAATTAAAAATCCAATCTAAAGTCAATTCGCTACTCAAAAAATTAACAAAACAGAATACATTACACTTATTGTGAGCGATTAATTCTTTTTGTCAAGCTTTGTTCTAATATTTTTATCAATTCCATTTGTGGTGCCAAATCAGTCTCAACATACTGACGAGTCACTCTCAGATCTGAGTGTCCTAGTATATTTGAAAGAGTTAATATATTAATATTGGTGGTATTACCCAATTCTGAGGCCATGGTATGGCGAAACCGGTGAGGGGATACGGATATACCCGTATTTTTTTAAGTCTTTTAAAAATCCACTCACTTGTTCAACGCTACAAGTTAATCCATGATATTTTGAGTTGAACCTTGTGATATTAAAAACCTGGTCAGTTCGTTTTGTATTACCAACTTCTTTGTGTTTCTTCAGTAAAAACGTCAAGTCTTCAATTAATATGTCAGTAAGCGCTTAACGAACAGCGTTCTTTACCTTTTCAATTCTGATTTTTTAAAATTCCAGGAAGCAATGCTTCCAGCTTTTCAACCGTATCCGCATAAGGTAATTGGGTTAATACATAGACCATATACATATGGCTCAATATCATTGGCCTTAGCGGTTTCAATAAAACTATAATGAACTGCACTGGCATGTGCACCCTTTGGCGTATCTGAAAATAACCAGGCCTTTCTACCCACGCAGAATGGACGGATAGCATTTTCTGCCAGCACATTACTGATATTCAACCGACCAAGGCAAACCATCGGCATATTTTGAGATAATGATGTGTGCCATCAGGTGAATACTGCCCATTGATTTAGGTAATGGATGTTTTGGCATGACCGCAGCTTTCATTGAACGACTGTCTGTGTCATTGGTGCCTGCAAAGACGGCTTTTCCTGGAAGTATTCCAGTATTTGGACTTTAGCTGGAATGATATCCAGCTCTTCTCTGACTTTAGTGTAAAAACCTCAATGGCACCGGCTTTTTCTTCATCTGTCAGATCGATGAAGACAGGGACTCTTGGAATAGTCTTTGAGAAAGGCTTCCTGCCTGTTTTTCTTTCTTCTTAGGCGAAGTGGTTTTAGGTTCAGGAGCCCCTCGTTTTTCTGTTCAATGACACTCAACAATTCATTCTTGTCCGCGTGTGAAAAAGCGGAAAATATAGAGTCGTTTTTGTGGATTCAGCCTTGTTTTGCATGGCTTTATTATAACAAAAAATAGACTAAAAAATACTTAAAATACAGACTCATAATGCAATTTCTTATGCGGTTTCATGACACTGATATCATAGCCGTCTAATAGCCAGTTGATTTGTTGTCCGGTGATCATTCTGAGTTATTTTGAAGCACGGGAGCAAAGGCAATATCTTCAAAAAGGGTTGGTATCGATTATTTTTTTTTTAAAGCAAAATTAAAAATAGCCTTCATATGACGAAGGTAAGTATTCCATGTTGTCGTACTGGCCTGTTCTAATACTGTATCTTTCCAGTTGGCTTGGGTTTTTTTATATGCATAAAATCAATTTCCTGAATAATAGATGAATGAGGGCAACATTCATTAAATCGTCTTGAAATTGACAGATAATTCTCTTCAGTTCTTGGATTATTGATCTTTGCGCATAGGTAATATTGAACCATCTCTTTAATAGTCATTAGTTTTAACCTCGTTATTTTTATTAATAGTTAAAAACAGCCTCATCCAACATGTATAATCACCTTATTGAATTCAGGGTGCTTACCATCAGGATAAATCACATTAAAAGGGAGTAAATAGATGAGCCATGATTTGGGTCTGGCGTCAAACCTTGTCCGGTTGCGCAATTAGCGGTTTCATTCTGAGTCATCGATTATTGTCAGTGAAGATACTTGATAGGGCGAAAAGCGACCGATGTGCGGCTTTTGCACTTGCACGAAAGCCTGGTTTGAGCGTAATGAGCAATCGCTTGCGATAACTGTCGCAATTTGATTAGACGCATGATGAATATCGGTGCAGCAATCATATTGTCAAATAGTATTCACTGAGGTAATGAGCAAGCTATTGGTTCATTTTTGACAAATAGTACCTGGCACTATATCAATATCATCAAGAATAAGTAGCTCATATTTATCCAGCTTTTTCAGTTCAAATTCCAGAGATAACGCTTCTTTTGCCTTTTGAAGCATTTGCACCAATGAAGTGCTGCTCATGAATTTAACCCGCACTGATTGCTCGATGAGTGCGTAACCAATAGCGGCGGCTAAATGCGTTTTCCCCAGACCACTGGCACCAAATAAAAGCAGATTATGTCCTTGCCTGAGCCAGTCTAACTGAGTGATTTTTTTGTTTGAGCTGTTGGGCTGTCACACCGGTTATTTCATTAAAGTCATACTGTGATAACTGTTTACCAATGGGTAGTTTGCTTTCTCTTAATAAGCGCTTTAATTTGTTGTCATGCCGGTAACTGGTTTCTAATTCACATAAATGGGCTAAAAATAATTCAGGCTCCCAATCTAATTCAATGGCTTTTGTGAAACCTGCTGCCATTGTTTGACCATGGTCGTTAAACGTAATTCTTTGAGTAAAAACGGTAATATCATCTCGGTAAGCCGATGATTTAAAGGCATTGGGCTTTTGGCTAACGAGTGAATGATATGTTTATAATTGATTGAACGCGAACGGATATGGCGGTGTGCATAAATACGCTTTAAACTTAAGGTCAATTCATGACCATAGAAACAATCTAAATGTTGATCATAAATATGGATCAATAACGTGGTACCAATCAATCGGGAGGGTACGGTATAAGTGACTCGTTTAACTGAAATGGTACTCCTTGTGGTGACTTTAACATAGATCACTAAAGCCATTGGTGCGGCGGCTGGGAAGCGGTTTTAAGTGTGCTTTTTCTTCATTAAATCGTGTTTTACAGCGTATGTTTATTTGGCGAACGATGTCATCAATAAAGGCTTCATAATCCAATAAGGCGGTAAAATCTCGACTGCCACGAAGGAGTAGCTTTTGTTCGATTCGGCGTTTTAAATGACCATTAGGGGATTCAATGGCTCCATTTTCATGGGCAATGCCTTTATTGTTTCGAGTGGCTTTTTATACCATAGTATTGACATAATTTTTCATAACGCTCGGTCAGCTTTTCTTGTTCATAATGATTGTTAAATGCAGCACTTAGGCTATCGGTTCGGTGGCTTACAGGGACACCGCCTGATTGCCATAGCGCATTCTGTAAGCCTGAAGAAAGAGATTCAAAGCTCTCTCCACCTAAGACAACTTGAACATAAGTCCAGCCACTATAAACCAATCGGTAGTGATAAAGTTTGTGTTTAAAATCTTCTCCGTCAATCGTGATTTTAAGCTCATTAGCCCAGGTGTAATCTGAAATACCCATATCACCGGCAATGTGTTTTTGTTGAAAAATAACTTCTTGCTCCGGTCCTTCCTGAGCACGCCAGCGTTTGACTCGGCGTTGCAGTGTTCTTAGGTGAGTGTTGTCAAATTGACCGGGTTCTAGCTCTTCCAGTGCTTCTAATAAGGTAATGGGCTGTAGTTTGGGCTCAATCTCAAGTAAGGGCACTAAATGTTGTTCAAAAGCACCATTTAAGGGATCTTTTCGAGTTTTGTACTGTCTGGGCTGTGTGGTGCCGCCGGGGTGCTTACCTGTATCAATGCGTCGCGCTGATCTTTCTGAAAATCCTGCTTTGGCTGCTGATGAAGCTTGAGTGTGATTCGGTTGTTTTCGATGTGACATGTATAACTTGACCTGTTCTTGGGTAATTGATTTTCCAGACATAAAAATCCTTCTCGATTAATGTGTCTGGAGTGTATCAAACCGGCCAAGCTAGTTGTCGCCGACCGGACAAGTTAATTGTCGCCTAATAGATGATGAACAATGCTGGTATTTTGATGATATACCCCATCGTATTCTGACGGTTGAACGGCTGAATCGAGTACCAACACCAGGTCACATGACTGCTGAACGTAGTCATAATGATTTTAACTTTGCATTTATGGATCGTTTGCCAGCAGGCAGTATTTTCACTATGTCCATTATTTTCAAACCACAGGATGTGATAGCCAACCACCTTGGAGGAATTATTAATGCCTCAGTGGGTACGGAAGATGATTCGTAAGCGCTTAACGAACAGCGTTCTTTACCTTTTCCAATTCTGATTTTTTAAAATTCCAGGGAAGCAATGCTTCCAGCTTTTCAACCGTATCCGCATAAGGTAATTGGGTTAATACATAGACCATATACGCATATGGCTCAATATCATTGGCCTTAGCGGTTTCAATAAAACTATAATGAACTGCACTGGCATGTGCACCCTTTGGCGTATCTGAAAATAACCAGGCCTTTCTACCCACGCAGAATGGACGGATAGCATTTTCTGCCAGCACATTACTGATATTCAACCGACCATCTTCACAATAAACAGTCAGCTTAGGCCATTGATTATCAATATAGGTGAGTGCTTTTCCTGTCAAGCTGTCGTTCGGCACTTTGCCCAGGGTGTTATCGACCCATGTTCTTATTTTCTCAAGAAGCGGCAGGCTCTGTTTCTGACGAACCTTAAATTTTTCATTAACACTGGCTTCTTTTATCTCACGCTCAATTAAATACAGCTTATTGATATGGGCCAGTGCCACATCGGCTTTTGTAGGCTTTTGATTGCTCTTTTTCTTTGGTTGTGCCGTCTGAGAATCTTTGAATTTACGGCGAGTGTGATCCCAGCAGCCGACCGATGTGGCATTATTTTGTGCACACACGGCATTGTAACCGGCATAGCCATCGGTTTGCAGATAGCCGCTAAAGCCATCAAGCAGGCGCAGTGGTACTTCCTTCTTACGAGAAGGATCGTATTCAAACAGCACACTGGGTTGTCCAGGTGGCCCGCCACGACTGACCCACATGTATTTGTTCGAATGAGCACTGAGTCCCGGCTCTTTTAATACTTTGAGCACCGTTTCATCCATTTGGATGATGTCACCCGACAGTTGATGTTCTCGCATGAGGTTGATGAGCGGCTGGAACTGATGAGCCAGTTTAATAGCCCAATTGGCCATGGTGGCTCGGGTTATATCGCCGCCATAGCGTGATAATATGCCTTCCATTCGATACAGAGGCAAACCATCGGCATATTTTGAGATAATGATGTGTGCCATCAGGTGAATACTGCCCATTGATTTAGGTAATGGATGTTTTGGCATGACCGCAGCTTTCATTGAACGACTGTCTGTGTCATTGGTGCCTGCAAAGACGGCTTTTTCCTGGAAGTATTCCAGTATTTGGACTTTAGCTGGAATGATATCCAGCTCTTCTCTGACTTTAGTGTAAAAACCTCAATGGCACCGGCTTTTTCTTCATCTGTCAGATCGATGAAGACAGGGACTCTTGGAATAGTCTTTGAGAAAGGCTTCCTGCCTGTTTTTTCTTTCTTCTTAGGCGAAGTGGTTTTAGGTTCAGGGAGCCCCTCATCGTCAGCCGCCTGCTCAGCTTCATCAAATAAGCGTTCCTGACCATCACTTTTTTCACTGCTGGGTGCAAAGCGTTTACTACGAGCCAGACGAAGGGCTTCTTCCAGTATTTTTATACGTTGGTTTTTCTGTTCAATGACACTCAACAATTCATTCTTGTCCGCGTGTGAAAAAGCGGAAAATATAGAGTCGTTTTTGTGGATTCAGCCTTGTTTTGCATGGCTTTATTATAACAAAAAATAGACTAAAAAGTACTTAAAATACAGACTCATAATGCAATTTCTTATGCGGTTTCATGACACTGATATCATAGCCGTCTAATAGCCAGTTGATTTGTTGTCCGGTGATATTCATCAGGTCATCTTCACCCTTTGGCCATTTGAACTTTTCTTCTGAGAGACTTTTGTAATAGAGTACAAAACCGGTATTATCCCAGAAGAGGCATTTAATTTTATTACGCTGACGATTGGTAAAGGCATACAGATGGCCTGCAAAAGGATTATGACCTAATTCACATTCAACAATGGCACTGAGGCCAATAAAACTTTTACGAAAATCAACAGGCTTCAGATAGAGATACACCTGTGGCAGGCTGAGTGATGGAAGTATGGCTGACTTCATTGGAACAATCCTGCTAATTGTTTTACCAGCTGTACATTATCGGCAGTCACCCCTTCAATGCGTAGCTGATTGGGTAATTCTACAATTAATGCTGAGGTGCGGGCTGAATAGTGTGTCGGGGAAGATAGTTGAATAAAACCATTCCCCTTTGTCATCGCACTGGTTTGCGTTGTTGCACCCAGCAACTTACGCTTGTAATAGCCAAAACGTTTGATGGGTAGCCCATGTTCCTGACAATAGGATGCCTGGCTGATACTGTTTTCATTCCATTGATTAACGTGGTCTTGCCAAAATTGTTTTGAGTTGGCTTGGGTTTCTGGTTTCATTGATGTGCCTCATAATTAATCGATGGATTGATTATGAGGCAGGGGAGATATTTTTTGAATAACGCTAGATGGTTAAGCGCTTACGATGATTCTATTCTGGCGGCAGAGGAAGCCGCTCATGCCAAGCGTCAAATCGCTCTGAAAAACAAGTTTCATCCTGTGAATCTGTCTTTATACATAAAAGCAGATACGCTGTCAGAGCTGGATGAAATGACGTATGAAATTGATTCTTTATTGATCAGCAATGATCTCCAGCCTATCGATCTGAATAGTGACTTATTAACTCTGGACAGCTATCTGAAAAATCTGCCCATGGCCTATGATGTGGAATACGATAAATTCAGTCGTCGTTCAAGATTAATGCATTCCCTGGATATTGCAGCACTGAGTCCCTTATATGGTCGCTCCCGTGGATCAGTAATCCTGGCTTAAATGAATTTAACCGGGGAGGTGAGGCTCTTTTCTGGATCCCATAAGAGATCGCAAACAAAATGCGCATTTATTAACACTGGGTCCAACGGGAGCAGGCAAGAGTTCTTATCTGGTGAAGATCATTCGCTCCATGTTTGCTATTCATCGCCCCCGTATTTTTATTATTGAAGCAGGTAACAGCTTTGGCTTGTTGGGTGATGATTTTAAACGTCTGGGAGTGAGTGTTAATCAGTTAAGCCTGAAACCCGGTACCAAAGTGTCCATTCCTCCCTTCCGAGATGCAACGGCTTTGCTAAAAACCATAACAGAAACGGATATTGATGCCATTGAGGATGATGATCAGATTGAAGAAGTTGAGTCTGTTCAGGATAAACTAATGAATTCAGAAGCTGATCCTGATGAAAAAAGGGATCAGTTGGGTGAAATGGAAATTGCCGCAAAGATCATGATTACTGGTGGGGATGAAAATGAGAAGTTTAACAAATCTGATCGCCTGATTGTACGCCGTGGTATTTATCGGGCAGCAGAAACGGTTGCTAAAGATGGGCGTAAACAAACTATGGTAACCGATGTTGTCAACGGATCCGTGAGGTTTCACATTTTGAACTAACCCAAAATAATAATCGAAGTAAAGGAGAACGAGCCTCTGAACTGGCCGATGCCATGGAATTGTTCTGTGATGGCTTTACTGGAGAATTATTCAATCAGGAAGGGGAGTATTGGCCGGAAGCAGATATTACCGTTGTGGATCTGGCTTATCTGGCTCGTGAAGGATATGAAACTGAATTGGCAGTAGCTTATACCGGATTGATGGTAAACGTCAATTAAAACCCACGTTCACAATAAGCTTCAGTTAGCTCAAACTATGATCTTCAATTCGTAATTTGGAGATACAAATGAGCAACCATTCAAAAGATGCTTCGATGAAGCAACACATAGAGAGCCTGCCAAGCCAGTAACTTAAGCCAGGCAGTTTATTGTCAACAACATAAGATACCCTCTCATATTTTTAGCTATTATCGAAAGAAGTTGGGTTATGTTAGCTCATCAAAACAGGTCAACACCAACAATCAACTCATTCCCATTAATTTACTGGCCAATTCCCCACAAGCAATGCAATTAAAGTAAGCCATACCAATGGTTTCAGTTTGGAAATCAATTCTGATACGAACCTGAATCAGCTCAAGTCCATTCTGGATTTGCTCAGGACTGTTTCATGATAACGGGCATCACAGTCAATCAGGTTTATCTGGTTTCTGGTGTTACCGATATGAGAAAAGCAACCAATGGGCTATCACTGATTGTCTCAGAGCAATTGGAACACAATCCCTTTGATGGCAGTGTCTTTGTTTTTGTAATCGTCAGCGAGATAAACTTAAAATACTGTACTGGGAGCGTAATGGTTTCTGGCTTTACTATCGTACACTTGAAAAAGGGAAATTCCAGTGGCCGATGGAAAAAGAACAACCCACTCTTTCGTTAACACTGAGAGAATTACAGTGGTTACTGGATGGTTTATCTTGCACACAACACCATGCTCACCCTGAAATTCATGGTCTGGAAAACAACTAAAAAAGTCCCTTTAGATGCGCATTAAACAGAATAAATACAAGCATTTAACGCTCATTTTTAGTATAATATAACGCATGAGTTCAACAGACAAAATACTACCAGAAGAGATACCAACGCTCAAAAACAGGGTGCTTGAACTCCAGTCAAAAGTGGACTGGTATGAGGAACAATTTCGTCTGTTGCAACATAAACGGTTTGGTACTTCCAGTGAAAAAGAAGTTCACCCCGACTTCTTTAATGAGGCAGAAACGTTCGCCGAAGAAGCACCGGAAGTCCGTGAAACCATTACTTATGAGCGTAAAAAGCCCGGTCGTAAGCCTTTACCTAAAGACCTACCTCGTAAAGTTGTTCGTCATGAGTTATCTGAAGCAGAACAAGTCTGTGACTGCGGTCATCACTTGCATGAAATTGGTGAAGAGACCTCAGAGCAACTGGAAATTGTTCCTGCTCAGGTATATGTTGTAGAACATGTTCAGGTTAAATATGCCTGTCGTGCTTGTGAGGAAGGCGTTAAAACTGCTCCTAAGCCTGCACAGCCCATTCCTAGAAGTTTTGCATCACCCAGCCTGCTGGCCTATATCATTGTTTCTAAATTCCTAGACAGCTTGCCTCTCTATCGACAGGAAGCGATATTTAAACGCTATAAGATAACACTTTCCAGAGCCAGTATGTCCAACTGGGTGCTTAAATCAGCTGAATTACTCAAACCCTTTTATAATCGGTTGTTGTATTATCTCATTAGGCAGAAAATCATCCAGGCCGATGAAACAACGATGCGAGTGATCCATGATGGACGTGAGAATTGCCCTAAATCTTATATGTGGCTCTATCAAAGTGGCGGCTATCATTCCAAGTGTCCCATTGTTTTGTATGAGTATCAGCCTACTCGTGCAGGCCAACATGCCAAAACCTTTTTAACGGGGTTTTCAGGTTACCTGCAAACGGATGGCTTTCCCGGTTATCATATATTCGAAAATGAGAACAGTGAAGTCACTTTATTAGGCTGCATGGCACATGCTCGTCGCAAGTTCCATGATGCCTTAAAAGCATTACCCAAGAACAGTCAGAAAAAGCCTGGCATGGTACAAATGGCGATCAGTAAAATTGCTAAATTGTATGCGATTGAAAAACAAATCAAACCGCTCAATGCTGAACAACGTTACCTGATCCGTCAGGAAAAAAAGCAAACCACTACTGGATGACTTTAAAAAGTGGTGTGATGATAAAGTGACTAAAACAACAAAAGACAGTAAGTTGGGTGTCGCTATTCGTTATGTGATCAATCAATGGAAGTATCTGACTGTCTATCTTGAAGAGGGCAACCTCCAGATTGATAATAATATGGCAGAGCGGCGGATCAAACCCTTTGTGATTGGGCGCAAAAACTGGGTCATGAACCAAAATCCTCGTGGTGCTGAGGCCAGTGCTATTTTATATTCAATCGTGCAAACAGCGAAAGCAAACAACCTAGAGCCCTTTGCCTTTTTAACACACATTCTGACTGAGTTACCTAAGCTGGGCAGGCATTATGATGATGAGGCTTTAGAGCAATTGTTGCCATGGAATTTGACTGAAAAAATTCAGCCTTTAAATAAAGTGGAATGATACGTCAACGTGGGAAGTTTTGACGTATACGTTTTAATAATTGATGCGCTTCGTACCTCAGCAGCATCCTACGAGCGAGTAATGTAGGATGCTGCTGAGGTACGAAGCGCATCATCAATAGCATGAATGCTAATCAAGCACTAGCTTAAGAAGCCAATTGGATTATAGTTATGATTAGGAAAAACCGGTCCTAAAGTGTTATTACCCAGGTGTCTTGAAAGCACTTCAGAGAAGACATCGGTATAATCAATCGTCTTGGCTAAATAACGACCTTGATAGAGTTGATCTTCCCTTAGACCCGGCCACTGAGCGCCCGCGCCATACATTCCCCCATTGATTGAATTACCCACAGCAAACCAACTTGATGCATTGCCATGATCGGTGCCGCGACTACCATTTTCTCGTGCGGTACGACCAAACTCGGTCATTGTTAAAATGACCACATCAGAATCAGTGGCAGTGCTAATGTCCTTATACAAGGCAGCAATTCCCGAAGCAAAATCACTGTGTCGAGTTGCCTGACTGCCTTCGGCGCCACCCTGATTTGCGTGGGTGTCCCAACCGCCGATATTCACCGTGGCGAGTTCCAGACCAACATCAGATTTAATTAATTTTGCTACCTGAGTCAATTGACGACCAAATGAACTGTCGGGATAAGTCGCACCATTTTCAGGGGTATAATCCGCTTCAGATACATCGGCCAATGTCTCAAGGTTGTTGAGCATGATTTGACCTTGTTGATGAACCAGATCACGATTTGGATTATCAAATACGGAGTCACCATAGATATTTAATAAATTTTCTATGGTGGCACTATCAAAATTATTGGCACCGAAATCGGAAATATTGTTAAAGGTCATAACGCTTTCTGAGCCCCGTAAGGCATGCACTAATTCATCACCCATACTAACGGCTCTGACCAGTGAATCTCTTTTTAAAGCGGCCATGTGTCGATTGAGCCAGCCATCTGGCAGGCGAGTCGGCATACCGCTTTCTATTAGATTTTGACTCTCAAAGTGGGAACGTGACGGATTGTTATAATGCACTGCGGGCATAACCGCCATCACACCTTGCTGATAAAGCTCATGTAATGGCGATAGCGCAGGGTGCAAACCTAATAAACCATCTAAGTTTAAGGCACTGGCTGCGCTAATAGAGGGCGGGCTGATACCAATGGTCGGACGTAAGTTATAATATTCGTCGTCACCAAAGGGAATGACGGTATTAAGGCCATCACAGGCACCACGCTGGAAAATGACCACCAGTGTTTTACCGGCAAACTGATCAGGCCCTGCAGTTTTAATGATTGGCGTGGCCGAAGCCGCAGCCTCTTTTTTTAAGTTGCCTAATAAAATGGCATTACTCATCAATGCATTGGCAGATGTTACCGTTGGATTAAAAGGATTGCCGTAAAGGAATGATCCTGAAGCCAGTGGCACCGCCATTAAATTGCGGATAAATTTTCTTCTGTTCATGACAAATCCTTTATTGAAGTTGATAAGCTGGAAAACTTAAAACGGTTGCAATCATTGCTCGCAATGCTTGCTCAGACCCTTCTGCATCCAGTTCAAAGGGCACACGGCCATCCTGTGTCAGCTTGTTGTAAGCGACTGACCATTCAAATGGTGTGTAGTCACTATCGACAGTCAGCATCAGTAAATAGCCCAATACACCCTGTGCAGTCTCATAACCACGGCTTCTAAAAAATTCCGTGACACTGTTGAGATAAGTATTACTGTTGTAATAATTTTCTTCGTTAAATGCCAGATTAGTGCCGAAGCGAATGCGGGTCATGAGCTGGTTCATATTGATCCATTTATCGCCGGTTTCAGCCCAGCCTGTAGGGACAGGATTATGAAACAAAGGCATGCCCAGATTTTGTATTTCAGCATAGGTATTACGTGGCGAATGCTGAGCCATCAAATTACGTTCAGCACCGGCGAGAAACTCAATGGGGGTTTTGAATTTCTGGTGGAACTGTCGGGGTGAATTAAATTCAGGCGAGGCAAAGATTGTTTGCAATACCTGTTTTATGTTGCCATTACTACTGAGGAAGCTTGCGGCACAACCGCTGATTGAACCTGGTAGTGGCTTATCATCAACAAAAACTTGCAAGAGCTTAGTACAGATAAATTTGGCCGTGGCAGGGTGTGAGGCTAATATGTCAAGTATCATGTCACCGCCTTCTACGCCTAAACCGGCAGGGATAACATTACCGACAAAGAGTTTTTCTCCGTAGTCATGTCGTGACTCATTAAAGTAGAAGGCATGATCTCTTTCTTGCCAACCGGTGAATACACGGGCAACTTCAGCGACATCCTCATTGGTATAACCGCCATTGACTCCCAGTGTATGCAACTCCATTAACTCGCGAGCATAATTTTCATTAGGCTCTTCTTTGCGATTGGTAATATTGTCCAAATAAACCATCATGCCGGGGCTCTTTGAGCTAACGGCAAGCAAGTCACGAAAGTTACCCAGGGCATGACGGCGAAACAGATTATTCTCACCGAGTTCATAACCGACATGACTGGTTTTATTGACATCGGTATTGAAGTGATTTTCCCAGAACCAGGTCATTACTTCTAATAATTGACGCTTACTATAAATTGCATACTTAAGCTGATAATCAATTAGGTCACGATGCGAGTCAGGCACTTCAAAGGCAATTCTATCCTGGAATGCAGTATCATCAATCGTTGAAGGATTGAGCTGTTGATTAATAAACGCCTGAGCACCCATTTTGCGTACTTCATCTAATAAGTCAGGTGTTGCGCCAAAGGTGAGGCGATTGATTAGCTGAACGCCATCATCAATGACTGAAACGACTTGTAAATTGACTGTTTCGCTGGAAAGATTACCGGCTGAATCCACTGCTTTGATGACAACATCAATGGTGGCGCCTAGAGTGACTTCCTCAACGACTAAAGTCCAACGACCGCTTGCGGATATTTCTATTTTGGAGTCACTTTTAACCTTGCCATAAATAGAGTCATTCACGTCAGCGCTTAGGCGTCTCACGCCGGTATTATCGCTGACATTACCGGATATGAGGAATCCTTTGACAGATACTTTGTCACCATTGAGGTGTGAGCTAATATCTAACGCCGGGAATTCATCATCTACAATTGAGTTGACGCTTAGTCCCACTTGAGTTTTATTTTGAGCCACATCATAGGCGGTCACACTCAGTGGAATATTGCCTAATCCACCCAGCATTGCAGCATTGACTGAATATTCCCAATAATTATTTGATACTGTTGCAAGACCAGAGCTACCACCAATATTGACTTCAACTCTATCAATGGCATCATTGTCACTGACTAGTCCTCGTAATAAAAAGCCATTACTACTGACTAAGGCATTTGCAGAAGGACTGCTAATGGAAATAACAGGTACTTTTTGATCAGGTCTATAGGTTAGGCCGGGGCTAATTGAAAAAACAACTTTGCCGCTTTCGCTGATCCAAGGTGAAAAGTAATATTTGTTCTGTGCAAAGGTGTTTTTTGCCAAAATCGTATAAAGTCTGCCTGAGTTAACGCCAGATAAATCAAAGTTTACGACTCCTTGTGCATCGGTTGTGCCGGAGTTCTTCCAGTGCAATTTTCCATCGGGTGTTTTTTCAATGGAGGTGAGCTTAAAACCGGCCATTGCCTTGCCATTGCGCGCATCAATGAGAGTAACGGGTGTATTACCGACTGCAAACGAAAAGTTGCCTGTGGTATTTAATATCTCACTATAAACGCTACCGGCTTGATAAGGTGAGCTTTTTAACTGATAAAGTCTGCCTGAGCCCAGGCCATCTAAATCAAATGCAACTTTACCCTGGGCATCCGTTGTCAGACGTTGACGCCATTTGTATTCATCGTTAGGTAAAATTTCTTTGACATCAATGCGCTGGTTGGCAAGCGGTTGATTAGTCAAGGCGTTAACCAGGGTGACATTTAAAGGTTTATTGCCCACGGTAAAAGTCACTGCACCGAGAGTGAGGTCTGGGCTATATTTGGTACTACCATCTATGAGGCTAGTGGCTCGAAGAAAGTATTCACGGCCATTGCTTAAACCGGGTAGTAATGTGGCTATACTTAACCGGACACACAACTTAAAATAACTAAAAGATAAAAAGTGTGACCTAAAATGAATGATCAAACAAAAAAACCGAATAAAAGCTATACATCAGAATTTAAAGAATCAGCTGTCAAATTAGCTAATGAGACGGATCAACCCGTTTCTCAGACTGCCAGGGAGCTAGGTGTTAATGTAAATACTCTACATACCTGGATCAGTAAATATTCCAAACCGGTGAAGACGGTAGCCAATAGAAGTGATGAACACATTTATGATGAAGTAAAACGTCTGAAAAAAGAATTGGCAAAAGTGATTCAGGAGCGTGATTTATTAAAAAGGCCACAGCGTACTTTGCAAGGGAAACTTTGTGAAGTACGCATGGATAACTGATCAGGCTAAAGATTACCCGGTAACGATTCTGTGCCGTTTTATGGATGTTTCCCGTAGTTGCTATTATGATTGGGTTAGCTCTCCTAAAACGGATAGAGAGAAAGAAAATGAAGCGCTTACTGAGCAGCTAAAAAACTGTTTGAAGACAGTCGCAAGACTTATGGAACCCGTCGTCTTAAAAGAAAACTGGCTGAAAAAGGCGTTCATATAAGCCGCCGGAGAATTGGTCGATTAATGAAAAAGCCGGTTTGTTTTGTAAAACGAAGAGACGCTTTAAAGCGACGACTAATTCCAAGCATAATAAGCGTATATCTCCAAATTTACTGGAAAGAGAGTTTACTGTCTCTCAACCTGATCGCTACTATGTGGGTGATATTACCTATATTGCCACCAAGGAAGGCTGGTTATATTTAGCGGTTGTCATTGACTTATTCTCTAGGCAAATTGTTGGCTGGTCGATGGATGAGCGAATGAAAGCCAAGCTAGTCAATGATGCTTTACTGATGGCCATATGGAAGCGTAAACCAATGGATGGATTGCTTTGGCATACTGACCGAGGTAGCCAATATGCCTCTGATAGTCATAGAAAAATATTGTCGGATCATAACATAATTCAGTCTATGAGCCGCAAAGGAAATTGCTGGGACAATGCTGTATCAGAGAGCTTCTTTCATAGTTTGAAAACTGAATTGACGCACCATTGTCGATTCAAAACCAGAGTAGAAGCAAAGCAGGCAATATTTGAATATATTGAGGTATTTTATAATCGGGAGCGACTTCATTCGGCTAATGATTATTTGTCACCAGTCGATTATGAAATACAGCAGGAAATAGCTTAAATCGATTGATTGAAGAGGGTAAAAGGCGACATAAATGCCGCCCATTACCGTTGACGGCCATCGGCTCCTCAGCCTGTGCCGTGAAGATATTGTAACAGGATCATTACCGTTGTGAAAATACCTTGGGTGAATGGAACGGCTCTATCGTTCCAGAGGGCAAAGCCCTTTCTCTTCATCTGTTTAAAGTTAACATGAGAAACTAAAATGATAGGAAATACAAAATGACAAAAATCACTTGAAACAGCCAAAAAAATATTTAGAAAACTGTCCGGAAAAGTGTTGACACATCATAGATCAAAACGAATAATACCACTGGTGTCGGTATTACCGGATGCGTGCCATTTATTGCTAGCATCACTTAATCGCTCGTATACTGTTATTCTAAAATCAGGCAGTGCTTTTTCGCTGGCGCCACTTTTTACCGCAACAGCTAAGGTGCCGACATTAAAACTGAAAGAGCCGGTAGTCGTGATAAGATCGGAATAACTATAGAGATTATTGTAAACCTTGGATGCTAATTTATAGCTTCTTCCTGCACCGAGACCATCTAAATCAACAATGATTTGACCATTTGCATCAGTAGTTCTTTCAGTGATCCAATCACTTTTATCATTAGCTAATAGCTCCTGGACAATCACTTTTTGGCCAGCAATAATTTGTCCACTAATGCTGTCACGTAAGGTAATGTTGAGAGCTTTGTTGCCTACTTTAAAAGCAATTTTGCCAATATTTGAGATGATCTGGCTATTTTTATAGCTACTATCAACGGGACTTTTTGCTTTTAAGATGTAGTTTGTGCCGCTCCCCAAGTTTTCCAAATCAAAACGAATGATACCCTGTTGATCGGTTTTACCTGAGGTGCGCCATTTTTGTTTGCCATCGGCCAAAATCTCGTAAGCAGTGATGGAATAATTTTTTAGGAGGCTTCCATCTGCACCGGAAGTAATGCTGGCACTCAGGGCGCCGACTTGAAAAGCAAAGATACCACTGGAGGATACAACTTTGGAATAGGTGGTAATGTTGTTAAATGCATTAACAGTCAACACATAATTCTGACCGAAGCCTAGGCCTTCTAAAGTGAATATTGCCTGCCCTTGAGTATCGGTGGTCTTATTGGCAAACCATTTTAGCTTGCCATCAGATGCGCGTTGATAGGCGGTCACGCTAAGCCCGGAAAGCTTCTGTTGGGATAAGCGATCAGTTAAATTAACGGTGAGTTGTCTGGTTTGAGCGGCTTCAAGCTGAGCATAAGGGGTCAAAACCAGCACTAATAATAGTGTGAGGAGTGACAGGAAGGCTCTACATTTCTCCCAAGCATATCGTTGTAGAATGTGTTGAAAAGAATGATGCTGGCTGACATCTATTGTTTGTTTTATTAACACATTGCCCCCTTTCCTTTATTGTTGATTATATTAATATTTAGTTTAAGCATTAATATAAAAAGGGGTGTGAGTGCTTTCACAGTTAAGAGTTTTAAGTGCTTTTAATGTGGAAATTTGTGCGTTAGTTCAATAAATTTCACCAGCTCAGGGCTATTTTACGAGCTCAGGGCTGAGATGTGGTTTAATCGTCTGTAATATCTCTTTAAACACTTTCGGTGTACCAGCGACAATATTGCCGGTTTCCAGGAAGTCATCACCACCGGAAAAGTCACTGACTAGGCCACCGGCTTCGGTGATTAATAAAGCACCTGCTGCCATATCCCAATCATTGAGGGCAATTTCCCAGAAGCCATCCAAGCGTCCAGCCGCCACATAGGCTAGGTCTAATGCGGCAGAGCCGGGTCTTCTGATGCCGGCAGTCATTGGGAATAAGGCTTTAAAAGTAGCCAGATAAGAATCTAAATGTTGTTGATCTTTAAAAGGGAATCCAGTGCCTAATAATGCACTTTCTAAGCCTTTTTGTTTAGAGACACGGATACGGCGGTCATTGAGCATCGCACCTTCACCACGGCTGGCAGTGAATAATTCTTGATTAGCCGGATTAAATACCACCGCCTGAGATAAACGGCCATTTTGCTTAAAAGCAATGGAGACGGCAAACTGAGGGAAGCCATGGAGAAAATTGGTGGTGCCGTCTAATGGATCAATAATCCACTGAAATTTTTCATCACCGTCAAGTAGGCCATTTTCTTCGGCCTTGATAGCATGATTGGGATAAGCTTTTCTAATCGTATCAATAATCACCATTTCAGCCTGACGGTCAACATCGGTGACAAAGTCATTGGCGCCTTTATTGGTCACTTTTAAGCTATCGACTTTGTCCATGGAACGGTAAATAACAGTACCGGCTGCGCGAGCGGCACGCACTGCAATATTGAGCATAGGATGCATTTGGAAGTCTCCGTAAAAATGCTGATATTGGCCTTAGCACTTAGGGCTAAAGACACGAATTAGAAGAATATTAACTACATTGGTATAAAATCTAGCGAGTATTCGGTGTTAAAGAGCAAATAAGCGACATATTATAACATCAATACGTGTTAAAATTCACTTTCTCGAATTGTTTGTCGCTTTTTTTATAAGGTTCTTTTTTTAAGAGCATTTTTTAAATTAATTGCATTTAACTATCAGGTGCTTTAATGAGCATTAATAATATCCGTATTGTCATGATCAATACTTCTCACCCGGGCAATATCGGTGCTGCCGCCCGGGTGATGAAAAACATGGGGCTAGATCGTTTGTATTTGGTGAACCCTAAGGAATTCCCTAATTATGAAGCGACCGCAATGGCTTCAGGTGCAGATGATTTACTGTCTCAGGCCGTGGTCTGTGATTCCTTTGAAGAAGCCTTGGCGGGCTGTCGCTTAGTCTTAGGCACAACAGCAAGAGAACGTAAAATACAACATGAGTTCATTGATGCCCGTGAAGCCGGAGTGTTATCGGTAAGTGAAGCCGAACAACATGAAGTTGCTTTAGTGTTTGGGCGGGAAAGAACGGGCTTAACCAATGAGGAAATAGGCCTTTGTCATAAGCTGATCAATGTGCCTACGAATCCGGAGTATAGCTCCTTAAATGTTGCCTCTGCGGTGCAAATTATCAGCTATGTGATGTGTCAACACTTTTCCGGACAGTTTTCTAAATATTTTTTTGGCTGTTTCAAGTGATTTTTGTCATTTTGTATTTCCTATCATTTTAGTTTCTCATGTTAACTTTAAACAGATGAAGAGAAAGGGCTTTTGCCCTCTGGAACGATAGAGCCGTTCCATTCACCCAAGGTATTTTCACAACGGTAATGATCCTGTTACAATATCTTCACGGCACAGGCTGAGGAGCCGATGGCCGTCAACGGTAATGGGCGGCATTTATGTCGCCTTTACCCCTCTTCAATCAATCGATTTAAGCTATTTCCTGCTGTATTTCATAATCGACTGGTGACAAATAATCATTAGCCGAATGAAGTCGCTCCCGATTATAAAATACCTCAATATATTCAAATATTGCCTGCTTTGCTTCTACTCTGGTTTTGAATCGACAATGGTGCGTCAATTCAGTTTTCAAACTATGAAAGAAGCTCTCTGATACAGCATTGTCCCAGCAATTTCCTTTGCGGCTCATAGACTGAATTATGTTATGATCCGACAATATTTTTCTATGACTATCAGAGGCATATTGGCTACCTCGGTCAGTATGCCAAAGCAATCCATCCATTGGTTTACGCTTCCATATGGCCATCAGTAAAGCATCATTGACTAGCTTGGCTTTCATTCGCTCATCCATCGACCAGCCAACAATTTGCCTAGAGAATAAGTCAATGACAACCGCTAAATATAACCAGCCTTCCTTGGTGGCAATATAGGTAATATCACCCACATAGTAGCGATCAGGTTGAGAGACAGTAAACTCTCTTTCCAGTAAATTTGGAGATATACGCTTATTATGCTTGGAATTAGTCGTCGCTTTAAAGCGTCTCTTCGTTTTACAAAACAAACCGGCTTTTTTCATTAATCGACCAATTCTCCGGCGGCTTATATGAACGCCTTTTTCAGCCAGTTTTTCTTTTAAGACGACGGGTTCCATAAGTCTTGCGACTGTCTTCAAACAGTTTTTTAGCTGCTCAGTAAGCGCTTCATTTTCTTTCTCTCTATCCGTTTTAGGAGAGCTAACCCAATCATAATAGCAACTACGGGAAACATCCATAAAACGGCACAGAATCGTTACCGGGTAATCTTTAGCCTGATCAGTTATCCATGCGTACTTCACAAAGTTTCCCTTGCAAAGTACGCTGTGGCCTTTTTAATAAATCACGCTCCTGAATCACTTTTGCCAATTCTTTTTTCAGACGTTTTACTTCATCATAAATGTGTTCATCACTTCTATTGGCTACCGTCTTCACCGGTTTGGAATATTTACTGATCCAGGTATGTAGAGTATTTACATTAACACCTAGCTCCCTGGCAGTCTGAGAAACGGGTTGATCCGTCTCATTAGCTAATTTGACAGCTGATTCTTTAAATTCTGATGTATAGCTTTTATTCGGTTTTTTTGTTTGATCATTCATTTTAGGTCACACTTTTTATCTTTTAGTTATTTTAAGTTGTGTGTCCGGTTAAGTATAGCCACATTAATGAAGTGATGATGGCTCTACAAAGCCTGAGCAAAAAAGCTGAAAAGGAACAAGCCATTGACTATGCTTCAAGTGACAATATGGAACGTTTTTATGAACACTTGCAGCAAACATTGATTGATATTGATTTTTTACGCGTGCAACAATCACCACAACTCATGCCTAAATTACGCCATATATACAATCGAACCCGCTTGAAAGAAGAAGAATTAAATATCCTTCGGGGTGTTTTGAATAAAACCCAGCGGCTGATAAAATAAATTGAACCATTTTCGTAAATATTCAGCGTATTGAGCCTATCAATAGAGTATCCGGTTGAATAGCTTGTCTTTACAGGGTTTTGAAAATAGGATGTTTTCATAAAGCGTCACAGGGATGTGCTTGGCGACCCTGTAAAGACAAGCTGTTTAATCGGATACGGGAATTATACTGAACAATTACCCATTTTCTTTGATATTTGTCGGGTTTGCCCCAAATTATGAGATTGAGTGTTGGTTTATTTCCTAGTAAAATGCACAGTCTTTGTCGATAGGCTTAGTTTTTGATGAAAAACACAGCTATAAATGCGAAATAGGGATTTATATGACTTTATTTAATAGTACGGGTTGAGAATGCTAGATGTTTGAACATTTAAAAGAAGACATTCAATGTGTTTTTGATCGCGATCCAGCGGCACGTAACTATTTTGAAGTGCTGACAACCTATCCCGGTGTGCATGCGATGATTTTTTATCGTATCAATAACCGCTTATGGCGTTGGAATATACAATGGCTAGCGCGCTTTTTCTCCTCAACCGCGAGAATTTTAACCGGTATTGAAATACACCCCGGTGCTACGATAGGGCGTCGTTTTTTTATTGATCATGGCATGGGTGTAGTGATTGGTGAAACGACAGTCATTGGTGATGATTGTACCTTATATCATGGTGTTACCCTGGGTGGCACCTCATGGAATGCGGGCAAACGCCATCCAACACTATGTAATGATGTGGTCGTTGGTGCCGGTGCTAAAGTATTGGGCCCGATTACTTTGGCTGATGGGGCTCGAATTGGCTCCAATGCGGTTGTAGTCAAAGATGTGCCAGAGTCATGTACGGTGGTGGGTATTCCAGGCCGAGTGATATCAGCGACCAAGCCGTCCACAGACAAGATCCAAAGTGATGCCATTGATGAAGTAATTAAAAAAGCGCATCCCAATGATGAACAACGTGAACACATGGCGAAGAAAATAGGTTTTGATGCCTACGGTACTTCCGGTGATATGCCTGATCCAATTGCTCACGCAATTAATTGTATGCTGGATCACATGCATTCGGTTGATGATAAGCTAGAAAAAATGTGTACCGCCATTCGTTCCATTGATGCTGAATTCCCAGAAATCAGTATCCCCGAAGTGCACATCTGTGAAATAACACCGGTTGACGATAAGTCAGAAGGCTGTCCGGCGCAGGATTTTTGCAGTAATGCACCGGGCAACAAACAAGAAGATAATGTTCAAATAGTACATTTAGAGACGAATGTCTCCGCAGATAAAAGTGCCCGTGCCTGTGATGAAAAATTATAATCCGTCTAGCCTTGGGGAGTCTATAAAAAATACTTGACTAAAACGCTAGGTTTTCTTAAGATGGGTAAATGATATCTTAAGAATACAGGAAAACATCAATGAGATTGACCACAAAAGGGCGCTACGCAGTAACAGCAATGCTGGATTTAGCTTTACACTATGAGCAAGGCCCGATTACTTTGGCCGATATCTCACAGCGTCAGGAAATCTCACTTTCTTATCTGGAACAGCTTTTTTCTAAATTAAGAAAAAATGAACTAGTGGATAGTGCCAGAGGTCCAGGTGGTGGCTATCGCCTGAGCCGACCTGCTGATGAAGTCGCGGTGGCGGAAATTATTGCTGCTGTAGACGAAACAGTTGATGCGACACGTTGTAAGCGTAAGGGTAACTGCCAACATGAAGAACGTTGTTTGACTCATGAGCTTTGGTGTGATTTAAGCGATCAAATCTTTAATTTTTTGGCCAATATCTCTTTGGGCAACTTAGTTGAAAAACAAGCGGTTAAAGAAGTGGCTCGTCGTCAGGATGATGCGGTGGCAATGAACCATATACGCCTAAAAGAACAACGCACTGCTGAGGCTTAAACCTCATAGGTTTACTATCTCATAGAAAAAACGAATACCAATACTGGAATCCTTGCCAGTGTGACTAATGATGACAGGAATGATTAATGAGTTCACCGATATATCTGGATTATTCAGCAACAACACCAGTTGATAAACGTGTTGCCGAGACAATGTGCCACTATTTAACAATTGAAGGGACTTTCGGAAACCCAGCTTCCCGCTCACATAAATATGGTTGGGATGCAGAATCGGCTGTTGAAGAAGCCCGTGAAAATGTTGCTGCATTGATCAATGCAGACGCCAAAGAAATTGTTTGGACCTCGGGTGCAACAGAATCTGACAACCTGGCTATTAAAGGGGCTGCACACTTTTATGCTAAGCGTGGTAAACATATCATCACGTCAAAAACTGAGCATAAAGCGGTTTTAGATACTTGCCGTCAGTTAGAACGTGAAGGTTATGAAGTCACCTATCTTGATCCGGAAGAAGATGGTCTTATTGACTTGGCAAAACTTGAAGCGGCTATGCGTGATGACACTATCTTAGTTTCTATCATGCACGTGAATAACGAAATTGGTGTGATTCAGGATATCGAAGCCATTGGTGAAATGTGTCGTGCCAGAAAAATTGTTTTTCATGTTGATGCCGCACAAAGTGCCGGCAAAACAGAAATTGATTTGAAAAAATTAAAAGTGGATTTATTATCTTTATCAGCACATAAAGTTTACGGTCCTAAAGGTATTGGTGCACTCTATGTGCGCCGTAAGCCAAGAATTCGTATTGAAGCTCAAATGCACGGTGGTGGCCATGAGCGCGGTATGCGTTCCGGTACTTTAGCACCGCATCAAATTGTTGGTATGGGTGAAGCATTTAAGATAGCGAAAGCAGAAATGCTGGATGAAAACAAACGCATCCTGGCTTTACGTGACCGCTTATTAAAAGGCTTCGAAGGTATGGAAGAGCTTTATGTCAATGGTAATCTAGAACAGCGCGTCCCGCACAATTTGAACTTAAGCTTCAATTTTGTTGAAGGCGAGTCATTATTGATGGCCATTGATTCATTGGCTGTTTCTTCTGGTTCAGCCTGTACATCGGCTAGTCTGGAACCTTCTTATGTCTTACGTGCAATTGGTCGTAATGATGAACTGGCACACAGCTCCATTCGTTTCAGTATCGGTCGTTTTACCACTGAAGAAGATGTGGATTACACGGTGCAACTATTAAAAGAAAAAGTGGATAAACTGAGATTGTTATCACCTTTATGGGATATGTATAAAGACGGAATTGATATTTCATCAATTCAATGGAATGCGCACTAAATTTTAGCGCAACACTCCAATAACGATAGAAAAATTGAGGTAAATGACAATGGCTTATAGCGATAAAGTAATGGACCACTATGAAAATCCACGTAATGTTGGCACCATGGATAATGATGAATCCGGTGTTGGTACGGGGATGGTTGGTGCGCCAGCCTGTGGCGATGTAATGCGTTTGCAAATCAAAGTAGACGAGCAGGGTATCATCGAAGATGCTAAGTTTAAAACCTATGGCTGTGGATCAGCGATTGCTTCAAGCTCTCTGGTAACAGAATGGGTAAAAGGTAAGACATTGGAAGAAGCAGGTCAAATTAAAAATACTGATATCGCTGAAGAACTGGCTCTACCACCCGTTAAAATTCACTGTTCAGTACTTGCTGAAGATGCAATTAAAGCAGCTATTACTGATTATAAAGAAAAGCAATCTAGCTAAATAAATAACCTTTATTTATTAGTGGTAATTCTTTACTACCATAGAAATAGAGGTTATCGTACAGCTTCTTGATAAGAAAAGCGTTTAGAATTGATGATTTAGGTTATTTTTATGGCAATTACACTCACTGATGCAGCAGCAAAACACGTTGTCGGTTTTATTAAAAACCGTGGCAAAGGCGAAGCATTACGCCTAGGCGTGAAAACAAATGGTTGTTCCGGTATGGGCTATGTACTTGAATTTGCCGATAGCGTTGAAGATGAAGACGAAGTCTTTGAAGACAAGGGTGTAAAAATCATCGTTGATCCTAAAAGCCTGATCTACATCGATGGCACAGAGCTCGACTATGGCCGCGAAGGCTTAAACGAAGGTTTCAAGTTTAACAACCCGAATGTTAAAGACGCTTGTGGTTGTGGTGAGAGTTTCAACGTCTAGTAACAAAGAGTTTCAACGTTTAGTAATAAAGAGTTTCAACGTTTAGTAATAAAGAGTTTCAACGTCCAGTAATAAAGAGTTTTAATCGTTGGCTTCAATTGAGGTGGATAAGCTTGCACATCCACCTTAACCACTAAATATCAACTCACAACTATCATACAAACTTGAAAGCAAACAAAACACCGGTTTAACACTTCCCACATATAAACCGCATCATCATTCACGTCTCAGGCTACTTCGTTCTCATGACAAATAATAGCAATAACATTCCGACAGATAATTACTTTAGCTTACTGGGTATGGTCGTTCATTTTGATGTCGATAAAACAGCACTGACAAACAATTACCATGAGATCCAAAAAAGCATACACCCTGACAACTATGCCAATGCCTCCGATTTAGAGCGTCGCTTGTCAATCCAAAAAGCGGCACAGATCAATGATGCCTTGCAAACCTTGAAAGATCCCACTCGACGTGCCACATATCTATTATCCTTATTTGGCATCGAACTGAATGAAAATGATACTAGTGTTGAGCCTGCTTTTTTGATGGAACAAATGGAGCTAAGAGAAAGCCTCTCTCAAGTGGGCGATAAAAGCGATCCGCTAGCAGCATTGGATGGCATTTTAAACAATGTTAAGCAGCGTATTAAAGAGGCGATTGAAGTATTAAGATCATTATTTCAACAGCTCACCTTAGATAAAGTAGCAACTAATCAAGATGAACTGCTGAAAAAGGCAAAATCCGAGGTGTTAAAAATGCAATTTTTAAATCGCCTGCAGGAAGAATGTCTGAATAAAGAAGAAGACTTGGCTGATCAATACTAGTCTCTCTTGTAACTATTAACTGATTTTTTTAGGATTAAGTGCATTGTAGAGTTCCAATAGAGTATCCGATTAAATGGCTTGTCTTTACAGGGTTTTGAAAACAGGATGTTTTCATAAAGCGTCACATGGATGTGCTCGAGCGACCCGGTAAAGACAAGCCATTTAATTGGGTACGTGAATTACACTGAACAGTAACGTCATTTTTTTAGCAAGAAATGGCAAGAATTATTAACGAATTTAATTAGAAATTATATCACTATGGCTTTATTACAAATATCTGAACCCGGAGAAACCACTGCACCGCACCAGCATAAACTAGCGGTTGGCATTGACTTGGGTACCACAAACTCCTTAGTCGCCAGTGTCCGTAGTGGCATGGCAGAAACTATTGCGGATGAGCAAGGACAGCATTTGTTGCCTTCCGTGGTACAGTTTCTGGGTAAAAATGAGCAAGGTTATCAAACTGATGTGGGTTATCAGGCACATAAAAATGCCGCAAAAGATCCCAAGAATACCATTGCTTCCGTGAAACGATATATGGGGCGTGGTCTGGAAGATATCGAACAACAGAGTATGTATGATATTGTCACTGAAGGGGATTCAGTCGTACCAAGAATTCACACCATTGCCGGGGATGTCAGTGCCGTAGAAGTGTCAGCAGAAATTTTAAAATGCTTGAAACAACGCGCAGAAGAAGCCTTGGGTGGTGATTTAACGGGCGCAGTAATCACCGTACCTGCTTATTTTGATGATGCCCAGCGCCAGGCAACTAAAGATGCTGCTAAGCTGGCCGGTCTTAAAGTCTTACGCCTAATCAATGAACCCACAGCCGCCGCTGTGGCCTATGGTCTGGATTCCGGTAGCGAAGGTATTCATGTTATTTATGATTTAGGTGGCGGTACCTTTGATATTTCCATTTTAAAACTGACCAAGGGTATTTTTGAAGTCTTATCGACAGCCGGTGACTCGGCTCTGGGTGGTGATGACTTAGATCAGCTATTAAGCGATTGGATTATTGAACAAATCAATGTCAATGAGCTGGATGCCAAAGTATTGCGGCGCATTTCAGATGCCGCCAGAGTAGCAAAAGAGACGCTCAGCCAAAATGAAAATTGCACCATAACGATTGAGTCCGATGTAGAACAAGCTTGGGAAGTTGAAATTTCCCGTGAAAAGTTTGAATTATTAATTCAGCCCCTCATTCGAAAAACACTCGTACCCTGTCGCCGTGCTTTACGAGATGCCGGGATTGAAAGTGATGAAATACAAGATGTGGTGATGGTTGGCGGTTCGACTCGAGTGCCTTTAGTGCGTCAAATGGTTGGTGAATTTTTTAGTACCGAGCCATTAGTCGATTTAGATCCGGATAAAGTGGTGGCTATTGGTGCAGCACGTCAAGCCGATATCTTAGCGGGCAATAAATCCGAGGATGATATGTTATTGCTGGATGTTACCCCGCTCTCATTAGGCTTGGAAACGATGGGAGGACTGGCAGAAAAAGTCATTCATAGAAACACCACCATTCCCGTGGCCAGAGCGCAGGATTTCACCACCTTTAAAGATGGTCAAACCGCTATGGCGATTCATGTGGTTCAGGGAGAGCGAGAATTAATCAGCGATTGCCGTTCTTTAGCACGTTTTGAATTACGTGGCATACCACCGATGGTTGCCGGGGCCGCCAGAATTCGAGTCACCTTTCAAATTGATGCGGATGGCTTGCTTTCTGTTGCTGCCCGAGAAGAAACCTCCGGTGTAGAAAGCAGTATTCAGGTTAAACCTTCCTATGGTTTAAGTGATGGTGAAATTGAAACCATGCTCAAAGACTCATTCAGCTATGCACAGGATGATGTGGATGCTAGAAAATTACGTGAAGAACAAGTTGAAGCTAGCCGCGTTGTCGAAGCGCTTAATGCCGCATTAGAAGAAGACGGTGAAAAATTACTCTCTGCCGAGGAGCGAGCAGAAATTCGTCAGGGAGTTGATGAATTGACTGAAATTGCTCAGCAGGATGATCAACGAGCAATCAAACTTAAAATTGAAGCCGTCGATAAGATTACTTCAGAATTTGCACAACGCCGTATGGATGCCAGTATCAATCTGGCCTTGAGCGGTCAACGTGTTGACGATATTAACTAAATAAGCCACATAATTAACAAGCTAAAGTGTAAAGGGCCAGAAAATGACTAAATTAATTTTTTTACCGCATGAAGAGATATGTCCTGAAGGTGCGGTTATAGAAGTAGAACCGGGCATGACTATTTGTGATGCTGCTCAGGAAAATGACATTGAAATTGAACATGCCTGTGAAAAATCCTGTGCCTGTACTACTTGTCATGTCATTGTGAGAGAAGGCTTTGATTCTTTGGAAGAAGCTACTGAACTGGAAGAAGACTATCTGGATAAGGCTTGGGGCGTTGAACCTGATTCACGCTTGAGTTGTCAGACTGTGGTTGCCGATGAAGACCTAGTGATTGAAATACCTAAATATACCATTAATATGGTCTCTGAAAATCACTAAGCTTTGGTTAACAAGCTTTAAGCTGGAAAAGTCTGATTTTCCCAGCTTAAAACAGTCATAAAAAATAAGTAAGCAGGAGATAAGTAATGGGCTTAAGATGGACCGATACACATGAAGTGGTTATTGAACTTGATGAGTTGTATCCAGATGTTGATCCACAGTATGTGAGTTTCCCTGATCTGATGTCATGGATTTTGGCGTTGGATGGCTTTGAGCAAACGGAAGAACATTGTGGTGAGCAAATTCTTGAAGCCATACAAATGGCCTGGATTGCCGATCGTGAGTGAACAGGCATCAAGTCAGCCTATTAACTTTAAGTCCAATAAAATTAACCTATTAGGTTATGATTTGGCCCACATGAAGGCTTTTTTTTCTGAAATTGGAGAAAAGCCTTTTCGCGCTGTGCAAGTGTTAAAATGGATTCATCAATTTGGTGCTCATGACTTTGCTCAGATGAGCAATGTCAGCCAGACACTGCGCCAACGGCTCAGTGAAATCGCTGAAATCAAAGCCCCTGAAATTGTTGCCGAACAAAAGGCCAGCGATGGTACGATTAAATGGCTAATGCGTCTTGATGGTGGCAATAGCATTGAAACGGTTTATATCCCTGAAGACAATCGCGGTACACTATGTGTTTCATCACAGGTCGGTTGCGCCTTGGATTGTGGTTTTTGTTCAACGGCGAAGCAGGGTTTTAACCGCAATCTAACCAGTGCAGAAATTATCGCCCAGTTATGGGTCGCTAATCTGGCCTTAAACCCTCTAGCTCAAGCCTCTTCAGATGACTCAGATAGTACGCATCATGGTAAAGTTCAGGACTCAAAAAATCGTGTCATTACCAATGTGGTATTAATGGGCATGGGCGAACCACTACTTAATTTCAACAATGTGGTTGAAGCGATCCATTTAATGCTTGAAGACAACGCTTATGGTTTATCCAAACGTCGTGTGACCCTCAGCACCGCCGGAGTTGTGCCAGCATTGAAACGCCTGCGTGAAGAATGCGATGTTAGCTTGGCCATTTCACTGCATGCCCCCAATGATGAAATTCGTGATAAAATAGTCCCCCTGAATAAAAAATACCCCATCAAAGAGCTATTAGCGGCTTGTCAGCACTATTTCAGCGGTGATACGAAAAAGAAGCAGTTTACCATTGAATATGTTATGTTAGCCGGGGTTAATGATAGTGAGAAAAATGCCCGCGAACTGGCTGTTTTACTAAAAAATATGCCCTGTAAAATCAATCTCATACCATTTAACCCGTTTCCAAGCAGTGATTTTGAATGCTCGAAAATGCACACCATCAATCGCTTTAAAGATATTTTATACAAGGCCGGTTATGTGGTGGTGGTACGCAAGACACGAGGTGAAGATATTGATGCTGCGTGTGGTCAATTAGCGGGTAAAGTAAAAGACAAAAGTCGCCGAACGGGTGTAGAAAATAAATAAAACGCTGCTTATTTTTGCTGTAACTGTAAAAGGGAAGTTATTTTGATGAAAAAGTTGTTTATCGTATTATTGTCCTTGGGTGCTTTGAGTGCCTGTCAGAATTCGCCACTGAGTGACAGTACTGCTGGTGACGATGACTTAAGTGTTCGTTATTCTGAAAGTAGTAGTGGCGAAGGTGGCAATAAAGCGTCAGAGATTAATACCCAATTAGGCGCAGGCTATATTGGTAATGGTAATTACGAACGTGCCTTGATTAAATTAAATAAAGCCTTAGAGTTTGATGCGAATAATGCCCAGGCACATAATTATCTTGGGGTGTTATATGGCCGTTTAGAGCGCCCGGACAAAGCGGAATCGTCATTTAATAAAGCGCTGAGAATTGCACCCAATAATTCTTCTATATTAAATAATTATGCTATTTTTCTCTGCGAGCAGAAAAATTACGAAAAAGCGCGTGTGATGTTTAAACGGGTGCTTAACAACCCGCTTTATACTAATCTTGACCAGGCTTATCAGAGTGCAGGCTTTTGTGCTTTGAGCAATAATAATTGGGATCTAGCAGAAAAACTCTATCGAAAATCATTGGATCTGACGGCTAATTCAGCCTTAGCATTACTCGGTTTAGCCAAAGTAAACTACAAGAAGCAGAATTTTCAATATGCCTGGAGTTATTTTGAGCGCTATTATAAAGTGTCTGTACTGGATTCAGATGCGCTATGGTTAGGGATTAATATTCTAGAGGAAGTGAGTAAGCCGGATAAAAATTTATTATCTAGCTTTAAATTGCAATTAAAAAGTAAATATCCAGACTCGGACGAAACCAAATGGTTTTATGAAGGCAAGCAGGAATACTAAACTTGGATAAACAATCTGAACAACAAGCACTGAAAGATATTATTGCGTCCAAAGAAGATGGCTTTGGTGTGCAGTTTAAAGCCGCCCGTGATGAACAAAATTTAACGGTTGAAGAAGTTTCCAGAAAACTGCATCTGGATAAAAAAATCATACTGGCTTTGGAAAAAGAAGATCATACGCAATTACCTGTGGCTACTTTTGTTTGTGGTTATATTCGTAACTATGCAAAATTCTTAAACATCCAGCCAGATCCATTGATCGAATATTATAAAAATGTGAGCGGTTTTGATAATTTTTCGCCTGAGCTGAAAGTGATTAAATCGAAGCATTTAACGGGCCAATCAAGTTATTTCACCGCTTTTTCTGCCATTATTGTTCCCGTAATGATATTGTTACTTATTTTGGCCTTGGCTGCGGGTGGTTGGCAATTGTGGTTATATGGTTCAGAAAATTATTTAAATAATACCTCGGACTCAGCTTCTAAAACTGTCTCATTAGTTGAATCAACAGAGCTGCGAGATACGGATGCTGAGACTTTATTGCTACCCGATATTGGTGAAGCTTACAATGAGCAAGCCATTTCGGCTGGAGATAAATATGTTGAAGGCTCTCATCTAGTTGAAGGCTCTCATCTAGTTGAAGACTCTCATCTAGTTGAAGGCTCTAAACCAGTTGAAGGCTCTAAACCAGTTGAGGACTCTAAACCAGTTGAGGACTCTAAACCAGTTGAGGACTCTAAACCAGTTGAGGACTCTAAGCCCATAGCAGATTCTTTGATCACTGAAGCTTCTCAGAGAGAAGAGAGTGCTCAAGTTGAAAGTACCAGTGCAAACATTAAAAATCAGTTGATTGTCGAGTTTAGCGGTTCGTCATGGGTCAAAATCAAAGGCGCAGATGGCAAAGTATTGGCTTCTGGTCTGAAAAAAGCCTCTAAAGTCTTACATTTGGAGGGGAAATTACCCTATCAGGTTTTCTTAGGCGATGCCCGTGTCGTTAAAATAAGCTTAAATGGGCAAGTTTTTGATCAATCAAGGTATATAAATGAGAAAAATGTCGCTCGATTTAAGGTAAAATAGCCCTTTTTTACTGAATTCCCTCAATTTAATTCAAATTTAATCCAATAAGGAAACCCTTTTGGCAGACAAAATTCAATCAATACGTGGAATGAACGATATTCTTCCCGATGAAAGTCCTGCATGGCAGTTTATCGAAGAAAAATTGCGTCACCTGATGCAAAGCTATGATTATGACGAAATACGCTTTCCAATTGTTGAAAAAACAGCACTTTTTAAACGCTCTATTGGTGAAGTCACTGATATTGTAGAAAAAGAAATGTACACCTTTGAGGATCGCAATGGCGATAGCCTGACTTTAAGGCCGGAAGGGACTGCTGCTTGTGTGCGAGCAGGGATACAAAATGGTATACTGGTTAATCAGCAACAACGTTTGTGGTATATGGGACCCATGTTTCGCCATGAGAGACCGCAAAAAGGTCGCTATCGTCAGTTTCATCAGATTGGCGTAGAAGTATTTGGTCTGGACGGGCCGGATATTGATGCTGAACTGATTTGCATGACGGCACGTTTATGGCAAACGCTGGGCTTATCGGATTCAGTGACCTTGCAATTGAATTCATTAGGTACTCCGGAATCCCGAGTGGCCTATCGTGCTGTTTTGACGGACTATTTGCAAGCCAATGAAGCGCTATTAGACAAAGACAGTCTGCGCCGTTTGCAGACTAATCCATTGCGTATCCTGGATAGTAAAAACCCTGCGATGCAAGCGATGATCGAAGCCGCACCAAAATTGATGGATCATCTTGATGACGAATCAAAAGTACATTTTTCACGCTTATGTGCTTACTTGGATAGCCTGGGTATTGCTTATGAAATCAATACCCGATTAGTACGTGGTTTAGACTACTATAGCAAAACCGTATTTGAGTGGGTAACTGATAAATTAGGTGCTCAGGGCACTATTTGTGCCGGTGGGCGCTATGATGGTCTGGTGAAACAACTCGGTGGACGGGATACCCGTGCCGTCGGTTTTGCTATGGGACTGGAGCGCTTAATTAGTCTGCTGGAACAGTCTAAACTGGAGCAGCACTTTAAAAAGCCCCATGCCGTGATGTTGATGATGGGTGAGCGGGCACAAAATGCCGGGCTGGCACTCACTGAGCAATTGCGCAATCAGCTGGAGAATGTCCGAATTTTTAATGTGTGTGGTGGTGGTAGTTTTAAAAGCCAGATGAAACGAGCGGATAAGAGTCAGGCAGAAATTGCCCTGATTTTAGGTGATGACGAGTTGGACAACGATGTGGTCACAGTAAAATACCTGCGCGCTGATAGAGAAGCTGATAAACCTCAGCAAGAACAGCTGACAATGCAACAGGTGACCGACTTATTGGCTGAATTAGTTGGCTAAATTAATAAATAAATAGTTTGATTAAGAATTTAAGTGTCTGGGAGACATAATGGATAACTTTGAAACAGAAGAACAACAGGTAGAAGCCATAAAAAAATGGTGGGGCGAAAACTATATAATGGTGATTGTTATTACCATCGTTGGTTTGGGTGGCATTGTGGGTGTGCAGCAGTGGAAACAGAGCCAAGTGACGCAGGCTCAGACCGCTTCTATGGAATATGACCATATCTTACAAATTGTAAAAGAAGGTAAAGACGAGCCCGTTAAACAACAAGTTGACACCATGCTGGGTGAATATGCTGATTACCCTTATGCGGCATTATCAGCCATGTTGGAAGCTAAGCAGCTTATTGATGCAGGCAAGTTATCTGAAGCTGAAACTCAACTTAATTGGGTCATCAATAACTCTAAGGCACAAAATTTACAGCATATTTCCAGAATTCGTTTAGCAACGATTCTTTCTGCACAAGGTAAAAATGATGCGGCCTTAAAAGTACTTGATGTTGAAACGGGTAATTTCAGAGCCAGCTATCTGGAAGTCAAAGGCGATGTTCTGGTTGCGATGAAACGCATAGACGAAGCACGTTCTGCCTATGATCAAGCCTTAGAAGCCTATGCTGTGATTGGTGCTAATGCACAGATTTTACGCGTTAAACGTAATGATTTAGGAAAATCATAATGATAGCGAAAAGAATAATAGGCATAGCTGCACTTAGTTTCATGAGTTTATACCTCAGTGGTTGCGGTTGGACCGATAGTTTTTTTGGTGGCGAAGATAACTCGATTCCACCGACTGAACTACAAGATATTACGAGTAGTGTACAAGTTGGAACTACCTGGACTAAAGACGTTGGTGTTGGTCTTGATGAAGCCTTTGTGGATTTACAGCCGGCAATTACTGATATTGAAGCGTTTACCGTCGATCGTGAAGGTCAGGTCACTTCGCTTGATTTGGCTACGGGTGCGGTCAATTGGCAGATTGAATTAGAAATGGTGATCACCGGCGGCGTAGGTCATGGTGAAGGCATCCTGGTTGTGGGTAATAATCGTGGTGAGATCATTGTTATGGATGATAGCAATGGCGCAGTATTGTGGAAAAAAGAACTCAGTAGTGTGATGCTCTCATCGCCATTGGTACAAGATGATACCTTGATTGTCCGCACGGGGGATGGCCGTATTTTTGGTCTGAGTGCAGAAAATGGCAGCCAGCTTTGGGTCTATGATCGGGGCGTGCCGGTACTAACCTTACGTGGTAATAGCAGCCCTGTTCTTGGTGGTAAAGAATTAGTCTTTACTGGCTTTGATAGTGGTAAAGTCGCCGCAGTGGGTGTTCAACATGGGCGCTTATTGTGGGAGGCCAATGCGGCAGTACCCAGAGGCCGTTCTGATTTAGAGCGTTTGGTTGATATCGATGGTTCCATGGTGCTTGTAGGTCGAGTGTTGTATGTGGCGACTTATCAAGGACGTGTAGTGGCAATCGATGCTCTAGAAGGGGAAATTTTATGGGCAAAAGAAATGTCCTCTTATGCCGGTATTTCAGCCGATGAACGTCATATCTATGTCACTGATTCAGATAGTAATCTTTGGGCAGTGGATCGTGTTTCCGGTGATATGTTGTGGAAACAGGACAAACTAGCCTATCGCCAACTGACAGCACCGGCTTCTGTGGGTGACTACATTTTAGTGGGTGATTTTGAGGGTTATGTACACATACTCTCACGTCTTGATGGTGAAATTGTGGGGCGTGAAAAGATCAATAGTAATGGTTTTCATGTTCAGCCACAGGTATCGGGTGATACCGTTTATATTTATGGTAATGGTGGTACTTTAGCCGCATTGCGACTTAATTAATTAGTACAAGAAGAGCGATAGAAACAAGTTATGAAACCGGTAATAGCCCTAGTTGGGCGTCCTAATGTGGGCAAATCAACGCTCTTCAATCGTTTAACCAAAACGCGTGATGCTTTAGTCGCGGATATGCCAGGAGTTACACGAGACCGCCAATATGGTGAAGGCATCGTGGGTGATCGCCCTTATATAGTTATTGATACAGGTGGCTTGAGTGGTGAAGATGAGGGCATTGATACCCTGATGCAGTCGCAGGTTTATCAGGCCATGAAAGAAGCAAATATTATTTTGTTCCTAGTTGATGGCCGTGGTGGTATTACCGGACACGATCAAACCATTGCGCAATATTTACGTGAATTGGGTAAGGACATTCTTATACTGGTCAATAAGGCTGAAGGTATGAATGAAGATGTCGTTGAGGCTGAGTTTTATGCTTTGGGCTTAGGTCAGCCCTATGCGGTATCATCATCTCATGGTGATGGTATCGCCCCCTTGATGGAAAAGATTTTAGGCGATATTCCTGAAGATGAAGAAGGTGAGGCCGATGAAGATTCCTATGCAAAAAGTGGCATTAAGTTAGCCATTGTTGGTCGGCCTAATGTCGGTAAGTCAACCTTGATTAACCGCCTGATGGGCGAAGAACGGGTGGTGGCATTTGATATGCCCGGTACTACCCGTGATAGTATATTCATCCCCTTTGAGCGTGATGGTCAGCGTTATACCTTTATCGATACTGCGGGCGTGCGTCGGCGTAGTCGAGTCAAAGAAACCATTGAAAAATTCTCCATTATTAAGGCATTACAGGCCATTGAGTCGGCCAATGTTGTGATTATCATGCTCGATGCCCATGAGGGTATTACGGATCAGGATTTACACTTACTCAGCTATGTCATTGATACCGGTCGTGCGCTTATTATTGCTATTAATAAGTGGGATGGTATGACCAAAGAGGCGCGTGAGTTTGTTAAAGAACAATTAGAGCGTCGCCTGCCTTTTCTTGATTATGCGAAATATCATTATATTTCAGCCCTGCATGGCAGTGGTGTTGGTTTATTGTATGATTCAGTGGACAAGGCCTACGATTCGGCGATGAAGCGCCATCAACCAGCTAAATTAAGTAGCTTGCTGGAAGAAGCAGTACAAATGCATCAACCGCCTTTGGCACGTGGACGTAGAATAAAGCTGCGCTATGCGCATCAGGGCGGTCAAAATCCTCCCCTGATCGTGATTCATGGTAGTCAGACGGAGCATATTCCTGAGTCGTATAAGCGCTATTTAATGAATTCGTTTCGTAAATGGTTAAAGCTAGAAGCGACACCCATACGATTAGAATTTAAAAATAGCACTAATCCTTATCGTGGCACGCGTAGAAACAACGATAAAACCAAGCAATTACTGCTTAAACGCCATCGTCAGACCAAAAATATGGCGAAGAAGTTCAGTGGCAAGAAAAACAAAAGAACCAATCGTTAGAGCTAGTCGTTAGAGCTAGTCGTTAAAGAACCGTTTATTACTCAGGCGTAGGGTGGGCACGCTTTTTGTGCCCACGCTGATAGTGTGAAGAACCCTATTGGCTGCTTATACTCATGATACTCAGTCATGCCTCGCTGCGCCCTGAAAGAAGTGCCCTTAGGGTGCATTTCCAAGTATAATGGATATATTACTCAGTCATGGTCATAAAGGTTGTGATTTGAGCAGCAATTATCGGCGTCGTGAACAATGTAAGCACAGCAGCATCTAACAAAGACTCAAAATAATACTTTTCGCACTGTTCTTCCACCCAAACTAAAAAAGTGAAAAAAATTGAATTATTTTTGAACTTTTTCACGATCTATCGATCAGATCAGTATACTCACAATAAATTGAGAAACTGATATGCTCAAGCCACGACCACAATTGACAAAAAAGGCTGATTAAACCATTGGCCTCCTTAACTAAAACCAAAAAGCACTTGGGCTTTACCGCATTACGAATGGCTGTTACTTCTCATTTTCTGGCAATCAAAGACAATCGCCAACAAAACAAATGTGACTACAGCCAAACAGAGGCATTGATGAGTGCATTTGCCTGTATGTATTTTCAAGAGCCTTCCCTTGCACAGTTTCAGTTGCGAATGGAAGAAGAGCTTCATAAAAATAATTTACGAACCCTCTTTGGTGTTGAGAATATACCTCAAAACAGTCAACTGCGAAAGATACTTGATGCTGTGCCCAGTGAAGGGTTCGCCCCCATTTTTAAAGATTTGTTTGAACGTCTGAGACGGCACAAACATTTAGAAGATTATGCTATTTTTCCCAATATATTACTGTGCGTAATTGATGGCACCCAGTATCACAGTTCAAAAGACATTCATTGTGAACAATGCCTGATGTGTCAACACTTTTCCGGACAGTTTTCTAAATATTTTTTGGCTGTTTCAAGTGATTTTTGTCATTTTGTATTTCCTATCATTTTAGTTTCTCATGTTAACTTTAAATAGATGAAGAGAAAGGGCTTTGCCCTCTGGAACGATAGAGCCGTTCCATTCACCCAAGGTATTTTCACAACGGTAATGATCCTGTTACAATATCTTCACGGCACAGGCTGAGGAGCCGATGGCCGTCAACGGTAATGGGCGGCATTTATGTCGCCTTTTACCCCTCTTCAATCAATCGATTTAAGCTATTTCCTGCTGTATTTCATAATCGACTGGTGACAAATAATCATTAGCCGAATCTCCCGATTATAAAATACCTCAATATATTCAAATATTGCCTGCTTTGCTTCTACTCTGGTTTTGAATCGACAATGGTGCGTCAATTCAGTTTTCAAACTATGAAAGAAGCTCTCTGATACAGCATTGTCCCAGCAATTTCCTTTGCGGCTCATAGACTGAATTATGTTATGATCCGACAATATTTTTCTATGACTATCAGAGGCATATTGGCTACCTCGGTCAGTATGCCAAAGCAATCCATCCATTGGTTTACGCTTCCATATGGCCATCAGTAAAGCATCATTGACTAGCTTGGCTTTCATTCGCTCATCCATCGACCAGCCAACAATTTGCCTAGAGAATAAGTCAATGACAACCGCTAAATATAACCAGCCTTCCTTGGTGGCAATATAGGTAATATCACCCACATAGTAGCGATCAGGTTGAGAGACAGTAAACTCTCTTTCCAGTAAATTTGGAGATATACGCTTATTATGCTTGGAATTAGTCGTCGCTTTAAAGCGTCTCTTCGTTTTACAAAACAAACCGGCTTTTTTCATTAATCGACCAATTCTCCGGCGGCTTATATGAACGCCTTTTTCAGCCAGTTTTCTTTTTAAGACGACGGGTTCCATAAGTCTTGCGACTGTCTTCAAACAGTTTTTTAGCTGCTCAGTAAGCGCTTCATTTTCTTTCTCTCTATCCGTTTTAGGAGAGCTAACCCAATCATAATAGCAACTACGGGAAACATCCATAAAACGGCACAGAATCGTTACCGGGTAATCTTTAGCCTGATCAGTTATCCATGCGTACTTCACAAAGTTTCCCTTGCAAAGTACGCTGTGGCCTTTTTAATAAATCACGCTCCTGAATCACTTTTGCCAATTCTTTTTTCAGACGTTTTACTTCATCATAAATGTGTTCATCACTTCTATTGGCTACCGTCTTCACCGGTTTGGAATATTTACTGATCCAGGTATGTAGAGTATTTACATTAACACCTAGCTCCCTGGCAGTCTGGTCCGGTTACATATAGCCACATTAGCCTGCATAAAGAACATAAAAGCGGTGAAATCACTTACAGTCATGCCGTATTACAAGGTGCCATCATGCACCCAGATAAAAAACAAGTGTTACCAGTCATGCCTGAAGCCATCCAAAATAAAGATGGTACAGAGAAACAAGACTGTGAGATCAATGCCAGCAAACGCTTCATTGCTCAATTGAAAAAAGACCACCCTCGCCAAGGCTTTGTTATCTGTGGTGATGGACTGATGTCACACCAACCGATGATTGAAACCATTAAAGATAATAAAATGCATTATCTTCTGGTGACCAAACCAGGTGATCATAAATATCTTTTCGAATGGCTCAATGACTTTACTGAATTGTCCTCATTTGAAACCATCGATGAGAAAGGTCGTACCCATCAGTATCGTTGGAAAAATGCAGTTCCATTACATGGTGAAGCTGATGCCGTCACCGTTAACTTCCTTGAGTATCATCTCATCAATTCAGAAGGAAAGATCACCTATCGTAATAGCTGGGTGACTGACTTTCAAGTCAGTGAGCACAATATTATCCAACTGGTTCAGGCTGGGCGTTGTAGATGGAAGATTGAGAATGAGTGTTTTAACACGCTGAAAAATCAGGGCTATTCTATAGAACATAATTATGGTCATGGTAAACAATATCTCAGCTATAACATGTACCTACTTACCTTGCTGGCCTTTTACTTTCATCAAATATTTGAGCTGACCGATGGGGCTTATCAGGCCTGTCGAACTAAAGCAGGTTCTAAGCGGTATTTGTGGGAAATGTTCAGAGGGACTATTCAGTTTCTTGTCATGGATTCATGGGAGGAAATGATGGATTTGTATTTAAATCCAGATGACTACGAGGTAACGAAAACGAAAAAATCTTAAACCCAACCGTTTGAAGGAATGCACTTGAGTGTGTAGCTCGACCCGTGCCTGCCATTTAGTGGTGCAAACGTGAGCCACTCAAAGAAAGTGCCATAAATTTTTAAAAAGCATGAACTTGGCTAATTGATGAGGTTTAAGTGGGTTCACCGATTTTTGCTGTGATTTGAGCCGACGCCTTGCGTAAATTCAAACTCAGTAAACGGGCAATCCCTTTTAAAATTTTAATACCGACTTCAGGGTGTTTGTTTAATAAGGTATTAAAATCATCACGGCGTAAAATCAAAATAGTCGAGTTCTTACGCGCCCGTACGGTGGCGGAACGAGTTAGGCCATCGATCAGCGCCATTTCACCCAATGATGCACCTTCTGAAATAGTGGAAATAACCACTTCTTTATCATCCAGCGTTTTAACAATTTCCAGTTCACCTGCAGCAACAAAACTCAAAAAACTACCATGCTGGCCTTCTTTACAGACTAGACCGCCTATTTGTAATTCTTTTGGGAATAAGTATTGAGATAATACTTGAGTATCATCGGCATCCAACTCATTGAAAATGGGTATTTCGGTAATGAGGTATTCAAGTTCTTTATTAATATTCATTGTTTTATATGCACTTTTATTGATGAGTTGATCGATATACCCGTGACACTTGGAAGTGCAGGCTTCGTTATTTTAATTTAAAGCCTCAATCATGTAGTACTTATACAATCAATCGGCCTTAAATCAAAATGCCTCGCTACATTTCCAAGTATCATGGGTATACTGTACTAATAATAAAATAGATTCCCATATTAGCAAGCTTGCTTTGATGCTATTTGCATATTTATGACTTTGGTCAAATAAATTGTCTTATTAATTGGTTATTATATCTGCAGATGTAGTATAATTCTTACCTTGTAGTGTCTGTCCTACAAAAATAATTTTATTGTCTGTATTTGAGGTTTTTTTAAATGATGATCTATTTAGTGGTAATCATATCGTTCATGGCGGGATTTTTATTAAGTGCTGTGATTGGGAGCAATCCAATTCGTGAAGACGAAGAAATGCCTCTATTAGCGAAAGATTTTATTAATATAAAATAATTTTTTGCTTCTATATCTGTTTTAATAAGTAAAAAATAGCTCTCCATGCTCATTTGCTCAGCACGAAGTGCTGCAAGCTGTCAAATGAGCATGGAGTAAAGGCTTATTTGTCTCCAGAGTGCTCCAGAGCATATAGGCTCACTGCTTTTAAGCTATCCCCGGTAATATTTGGGAACTTAGGCATCATTAAACTACCCTCAGTAATTTTGCTCGCAATATAGTCAACATTTTTATTTTCGCTAGTCAGTTCATAATGGATATTATCCTTACCCTCAATAGCTTTATGACAGTCTAAGCAAGCATTTTTAAAAATATCTTCACCACTCGCACCCGTTTCTGGGGCAAAGTCTTTACTACAGCCTGCCAATAAGAGTGTGCTTGTTGCTACTGCTAATAATAATGTTTTCATTGAGTATCCTTGAGTTTTTAATAAGCCTTAGGACATTAATGTTGGTATAATAGTTCATTTTTCAAGCAGACATTCGTAAATAAAGTAAGATTTAAGGTAATTATGAGCGCTAACAAGATAGGTTTTATTAGTTTAGGCTGCCCCAAGGCTTTGGTTGATTCCGAGCAAATTCTGACGCGTTTGCGTGCAGAAGGCTATGATATCAGTGATTCTTATCAAAATGCTGATATGGTGGTGGTGAACACCTGCGGTTTTATTGATGATGCGGTAGAAGAGTCATTGGATGCCATTGGTGAGGCGCTGGCCGAAAATGGCAAAGTCATCGTGACCGGTTGCTTGGGCGGCAAGGGTGACATTGTTAAAGAAACTCACCCTGATGTATTAGCCGTGACCGGTCCTCATGCCCTGGAAGAAGTGATGCAGGCCGTACATGCGCATATTCCCCCTGATCATGATCCCTATACCAGTTTGATTCCTCAGGGTGGGGTTAAACTTACACCTCGACATTATGCCTATTTAAAGATTTCAGAAGGTTGTAATCATAGTTGTAGTTTTTGTATTATTCCTTCCTTACGGGGAAAATTAGTCAGTAGACCCATTGGCGATGTGTTGCAGGAAGCTGAAAATCTGGTTAATGCAGGCGTTAGGGAATTATTAGTGGTGTCTCAGGATACTTCCGCCTATGGTTTAGATACTAAGTATCAATTAGGTTTTCATCAAGGCAAGCCGGTTAAAACGCGTTTTAAAGAATTGGCAGCGGCTTTAGGTGAGATGGGAGTCTGGGTAAGAATGCATTATGTTTATCCCTATCCTCACGTGGATGATGTCATTCCCTTAATGGCGGAAGGTAAAATCCTGCCTTATCTGGATATTCCATTACAACATTCTTCACCGAGTGTGCTTAAGGCAATGAAACGCCCGGCCAATAGTGAAAATATGCTCAAACGCATTGCTTTTTGGCGGGAGATTTGTCCTGATATTACTTTGCGTAGTACCTTTATTGTCGGTTTCCCCGGTGAAACAGAGCAGGATTTTGAGGATTTATTGGCTTTTACCCAAGCAATTCAATTTGATCGTGTCGGTGCGTTTAAGTATTCTGCGGTTGATGGTGCTGATGCCAATGCATTGCCTGATCATGTCCCTGAAGCGGTTAAAGAGGAGCGTCTGGAACGTTTAATGGCAGTGCAGTCTGAAATCAGCTTTAAGAAGTTGCAGGCTAAAGTCGGTCGGACGATGAAGGTGATTATTGATAGTATTGATGACAAGGGATTAATCGCCCGTAGCGCATCTGATGCGCCGGAAGTTGATGGACTAGTGTTTGTCGATCCTTTAGAGGATGATCAAATTGAGCAAGCGGCAGACCTGAATCCAGGGGATTTTATTGATGTTGAAATCATTGATAATAGTGAACATGATTTGTTTGCGCGCTTGGTGTAATAAATGACGCTAGGGCGTGATACACTGTTTTCCAGTCCACTGGATAAATTGGTTGATTTTAATTTTGACGAAAAAGTAGCCAGTGTATTTCCGGATATGATCAATCGTTCTGTGCCGGGTTATGCGAGTATCGTGGCAATGAGTGGTGTTTTGTCGGCTGAGTTTTATCAACATCATAGCAATTGCTATGATCTGGGCTGCTCATTAGGTGCATCGGCTTTATCAATGGCCAAGGCATTACAGGCTCGCTTTAGCGATGAACAACGTTCAGCTATTATTGCAGTGGATAATTCCACCGCAATGTTAGCTAAGGCAAAGTCTTTATTACAACAAAGTGATCCGGATTCAGCGTATAGCAAAGCCATTGATTTTATCTGTGCTGATGTGAATGACATCGTTATAGAAAATGCCTCGGTGGTGGTAATGAATTTTACCTTGCAGTTTATTGAGCCACAGCAACGGAAAAATTTATTGGCAAGGATTTATCAGGGGATGAAGCCGGGCGGTATTTTGATTTTGTCAGAAAAGCTCAACTATAGTGATGCTGAGCAGCAAAAACTACTGATTGATATGCACCATTTTTTTAAAAAAGCCAATGGCTATAGTGATTTAGAAATCAGTCAAAAGCGACAAACATTGGAAAATGTATTGCTACCGGAAACTTTAGCACAGCATAAACAGCGTTTAAATGATGTTGGCTTTAAACAAACTGAACAATGGTTCCAATGTTTTAATTTTTCATCTATTATTGCTATAAAATAATCTAAATTTAGCGTTTCCCAAATAATAATATACTCACTTCGACACTATGCTTGAATACACTGCTTTATACCAATCCATGCAAGATACGGCCTTAGAAAAATGGGCTGAAACCTTGCCCGATCAAATTGCGCAATTAGAACCCTCGACTCATGGTGATTTTAATCGCTGGCGTCAGGCTTTGAATGATTTGCCTGCTGTGACTCAATGTCATGTTGATTTTAATTCAGACACCTTGCAAATACGCAGTGAAAATGCACTTGATGGGGAATTGTTAGAAACAACCTTAAAGCAGCTAAGCCCTTGGCGTAAAGGCCCTTATCAAATTAATGATTGTTTAATCGATACAGAATGGCATTCTGATTGGAAGTGGAATCGTATCGTTGAACATATATCGCCGTTAAAAAATCGTCTGGTATTGGATATTGGTTGTGGCAATGGCTATCATTGCTGGCGTATGCATGGTGAACAGGCACGATTGGTGATTGGTATCGATCCTTCCTGGTTATTTTGGATGCAGTTTCAGGCGCTGAAACATTTTATTGGTGATAAGCCTGTGCACTTACTTCCCTTTGGCATAGAACAATTGCCTACCAATCTGCATGCCTTTGATACAGTATTTTCTATGGGGGTGTTTTATCATCGTCGTTCGCCGATTGATCACCTGCAACAACTCAAAGCTACGTTGCGCAAAGGGGGAGAGTTGGTGCTGGAAACCTTGATTATTGATGGTCATTTGGGTGAAACTTTAGTGCCGGATGATCGCTATGCTAAAATGCGTAATGTATGGTTTTTACCCAGCGTTGCAACGATGACGCAATGGTTACAACGGTGTGGATTTGAAAATGTGCAAGTGGTTGATATCAATCAAACCGCTATTGAAGAACAGCGCAGCACTTCTTGGATGCCTTATGAGTCATTACAAGATTTTCTTGATCCAGAGGACAAAAACAAAACAATCGAAGGCTATCCAGCCCCCAAACGGGCAACGTTTATTGCTCAAAAACCGTTTTAAAACGACTCAATATAAATGCATAAGACGAGAAACTACCACTAATGAGTAAAAACAACTATGAGTAAAAAACAGGCAGTCCATCAAGCGCCAGTCTATGTTGGAGAAAGTAAAATTCATGGCAAGGGCTTATTTGCTGCACGGGATATCAAAAAAGGTGAGCTATTGGGCGAGTTTAAATGTCAACCGACCAAAAAAGATGGGGCTCATGTCATATGGATGGCAGAAGATCGAGCCTATAAAGTATTAGATGATTTTAAATACATTAATCATGATGATCGGGCCAATGCCGCTTATTATGATGATTTTACCGTCATGGCAATCAAAAAAATAAAAAAAGATGATGAAATTACCCACTATTATGGACAAGATTGGTAATAAGGACTCATTATTAAGCCCTATTTAACCTGAGTTCTGGATAATAATTTACGGTATTGTTTAGTTAGCACTATTGTGATGCGCTTCGTTCCTCAGCAGCATCCTACTGTTTTACAATACATTACTTGCAGACAAGCGTAGGGTGCTGCTGAGGAACGAAGCGCACCGCCATGTAAGTTAACTTGCTCGTATGTATTATCCAGAATTCAGGTTATTTATTAATATTTACTCTCTTCTTTGACTTTTAGCAATGAAAAACTAAACTATAATCTAATACTACCGATATATCATAGTTATAGCGAATCAGTTTTCTTTCTTTGCTTCCCGGGGGAGCGTTTTTGATGCTAAAAGCCATATTTACCAAACTTTTATTGAATACTACGGTTAAATCGAAGCTGCGATTTAGTTTTGTGTTTTTTTTATTGGTCATTTTATTGGGTAGTGGTTCCTTTATTTATAATGGTTATACCCAAAAAGCGGTCATTATTGATGTGACTCAGAAGGGGGCGCCAATTATTGCTCACCTGCAAAGTATTCGTGAAGGCATTTCTGAATTATCCGCATCCAGCGGTCTTTATCTCCTGACTCGGGAAAAAAATTATCAAGATGTTTATCAAAAGGCATTAAGTGCCTTAAAAACACACATCACATCACTGGATGAGCATAAAGCCAGTTATCCTGAAATGGTGCAGTCGTTGGTCAAAATTACTGAGAAACTGAATGTACTGGATAAAAGTTTTGTTAATGTGATGAGAATTGGTGCAGATGATAATCTGAACAAACCGGCATTATTAATTGCCGGTCAAAAAGTGGGGCCGATCATTAATCAAATGTTACAAATCACTGTAAACGTCAATTAAAACCCACGTTCACAATAAGCTTCAGTTAGCTCAAACTATGATCTTCAATTCGTAATTTGGAGATACAAATGAGCAACCATTCAAAAGATGCTTCGATGAAGCAACACATAGAGGCCTGCCAAGCCAGTAACTTAAGCCAGGCAGTTTATTGTCAACAACATAAGATACCCTCTCATATTTTTAGCTATTATCGAAAGAAGTTGGGTTATGTTAGCTCATCAAAACAGGTCAACACCAACAATCAACTCATTCCCATTAATTTACTGGCCAATTCCCCCACAAGCAATGCAATTAAAGTAAGCCATACCAATGGTTTCAGTTTGGAAATCAATTCTGATACGAACCTGAATCAGCTCAAGTCCATTCTGGATTTGCTCAGGACTGTTTCATGATAACGGGCATCACAGTCAATCAGGTTTATCTGGTTTCTGGTGTTACCGATATGAGAAAAGCAACCAATGGGCTATCACTGATTGTCTCAGAGCAATTGGAACACAATCCCTTTGATGGCAGTGTCTTTGTTTTTGTAATCGTCAGCGAGATAAACTTAAAATACTGTACTGGGAGCGTAATGGTTTCTGGCTTTACTATCGTACACTTGAAAAGGGAAATTCCAGTGGCCGATGGAAAAAGAACAACCCACTCTTTCGTTAACACTGAGAGAATTACAGTGGTTACTGGATGGTTTATCTTGCACACAACACCATGCTCACCCTGAAATTCATGGTCTGGAAAACAACTAAAAAAAGTCCCTTTAGATGCGCATTAAACAGAATAAATACAAGCATTTAACGCTCATTTTTAGTATAATATAACGCATGAGTTCAACAGACAAAATACTACCAGAAGAGATACCAACGCTCAAAAACAGGGTGCTTGAACTCCAGTCAAAAGTGGACTGGTATGAGGAACAATTTCGTCTGTTGCAACATAAACGGTTTGGTACTTCCAGTGAAAAAGAAGTTCACCCCGACTTCTTTAATGAGGCAGAAACGTTCGCCGAAGAAGCACCGGAAGTCCGTGAAACCATTACTTATGAGCGTAAAAAGCCCGGTCGTAAGCCTTTACCTAAAGACCTACCTCGTAAAGTTGTTCGTCATGAGTTATCTGAAGCAGAACAAGTCTGTGACTGCGGTCATCACTTGCATGAAATTGGTGAAGAGACCTCAGAGCAACTGGAAATTGTTCCTGCTCAGGTATATGTTGTAGAACATGTTCAGGTTAAATATGCCTGTCGTGCTTGTGAGGAAGGCGTTAAAACTGCTCCTAAGCCTGCACAGCCCATTCCTAGAAGTTTTGCATCACCCAGCCTGCTGGCCTATATCATTGTTTCTAAATTCCTAGACAGCTTGCCTCTCTATCGACAGGAAGCGATATTTAAACGCTATAAGATAACACTTTCCAGAGCCAGTATGTCCAACTGGGTGCTTAAATCAGCTGAATTACTCAAACCCTTTTATAATCGGTTGTTGTATTATCTCATTAGGCAGAAAATCATCCAGGCCGATGAAACAACGATGCGAGTGATCCATGATGGACGTGAGAATTGCCCTAAATCTTATATGTGGCTCTATCAAAGTGGCGGCTATCATTCCAAGTGTCCCATTGTTTTGTATGAGTATCAGCCTACTCGTGCAGGCCAACATGCCAAAACCTTTTTAACGGGGTTTTCAGGTTACCTGCAAACGGATGGCTTTCCCGGTTATCATATATTCGAAAATGAGAACAGTGAAGTCACTTTATTAGGCTGCATGGCACATGCTCGTCGCAAGTTCCATGATGCCTTAAAAGCATTACCCAAGAACAGTCAGAAAAAGCCTGGCATGGTACAAATGGCGATCAGTAAAATTGCTAAATTGTATGCGATTGAAAAACAAATCAAACCGCTCAATGCTGAACAACGTTACCTGATCCGTCAGGAAAAAAGCAAACCACTACTGGATGACTTTAAAAAGTGGTGTGATGATAAAGTGACTAAAACAACAAAAGACAGTAAGTTGGGTGTCGCTATTCGTTATGTGATCAATCAATGGAAGTATCTGACTGTCTATCTTGAAGAGGGCAACCTCCAGATTGATAATAATATGGCAGAGCGGCGGATCAAACCCTTTGTGATTGGGCGCAAAAACTGGGTCATGAACCAAAATCCTCGTGGTGCTGAGGCCAGTGCTATTTTATATTCAATCGTGCAAACAGCGAAAGCAAACAACCTAGAGCCCTTTGCCTTTTTAACACACATTCTGACTGAGTTACCTAAGCTGGGCAGGCATTATGATGATGAGGCTTTAGAGCAATTGTTGCCATGGAATTTGACTGAAAAAATTCAGCCTTTAAATAAAGTGGAATGATACGTCAACGTGGGAAGTTTTGACGTATACAAATCACTAGTGTGATGATTGATTCTGAAGTAGAAGAAGAATCTCAGAGTGAAGAAATTGATCAGGTTAGAGTCAGTATTCTTAAGGTATTATTTGAACTACGCTCGGAATGGTTAAATTTATCACGTAATACCACTGTTTTTTTGACCTATCGCAATAATATTTTCTCGGAAGGCTATGTCGTACAATTGGATATTATAAAAAGTAAATTGGAATTTCTGGCTAGTCTGGAAGATGAACTTACTTTTGAAGAAGCGAATGGCCTTGAGGAATTGCAGGATATTGTAGTGAATTATGAGGCATTTTTAAAAGAGATTGTGCAGGTTCATAGTAGTAATGATTGGCGCAAGGACTCACAACTTATTCGTGATGAACTAGTCCCCTTATTAACAGATATTCTGAATTCAATCGGGCAAATTATCACTAAGCAACAAACACGTGCAGATGAAAAAATCCATAAGCTCTTGACTGATATTGAGTTATTTTCAAATATGACTTTAGTAATTGCCATCATCAGCTTTATTGGTGCCTTGCTCATTATTCTTATTCTCAATCTATTAGTGACTAAGCGACTGGTGACAACACAAAAGGCAATGCATGAAATCTCCTCAGGCGGCGGCTTGGGACACAGCCTGGATGAAAAAGGCAAAGATGAACTGGCGGCACTGGCAGTGGACTTTAATGTCTTCGTCGGAAAAATTAAACGGGTGGTTGATTTGGTGGTACTTTCTTCAAGCAATTTAGCTAAAGAAGCAAATAAAATGAGCTCCTTGACAGCATGTGCTTTGGATTTTTCCAATAGTCAGGAACGGCAAGTCTCAGAAGTGGCTGCTATCAATAGCCAGATGTCAGTGCAAATGGAAGCCATTGCTGAAAATACCAATAAAGCCGCAGAGTCTGTTGAAGAAGCTAAATCAGCAGCAGAGAGTGGGCGTAGTATTGTCCAACAGGCGATTGAATCGGTTCAGATAATTGCGACAGAAGTGAAAGATTCATCATCAGTGGTGAATGACTTAGCTAAAGATACTGAAAGTATTAGTTCAGTGATTCAGGTGATTCAAACGATTTCTGAGCAGACCAATTTATTGGCACTTAATGCTGCCATTGAGGCCGCCAGAGCAGGTGAGGCGGGTAGAGGCTTTGCTGTTGTCGCTGATGAAGTGAGAAGTTTATCGCACAAAATTCAAGAAGAAACTATTGTCATTAAGGAAAAAATTGAACAACTACAAAAAGCCTCTGTGAGTGTGGTCGACAAAATGAGTAGCATGCAGAGCCATGCAGAACGTACCGTACAACTTTCAACTGAAACGGGCAACAGCTTTGATAATATTGTCAGCGATATTACTCGTGTTAATGGGATGAATAAAGAAAATGCGGGTGCTACTGAACAACAACGCAAAGATAATGAAAAAGTGAGCAATTCATTGGAGAACTTAAGTGTAATGTCACAAACAATGGCTAAGACTTCTCAAGATGCTTACAATTCAGGTAATGAATTTAAAATCATGGCCGAGCAATTGAAAGATATAGTGGAGCAGTTTGTACATACCTCTGAAAGCAATGAAAGTTACGATGCAAATACAATATCTGTTACAGATGAAAATAATAATAAAAAATCAAATAATGTTTCAGACTCTCATGATGTAGAGTTGTTTTAACTTGGTTGGCAATAATAGTGATCACTAAGTCTGCTATACTTTGTTGTTATGGTTAAGCAAAAAAAATCAATGTTAAGTCGCTGGAAATCACTGAATCATCATGCTCATTTTCATGATAGCTTGGATCGCTTCCGCCTCCACCTTTCCCGCCCCGATGCTTTAATTTCACTGGCCTTGCTCGGTCTTTTTACCGGACTATTAACCGGTATTATTATTGTTTTATTTCGCTTATTAGTTGAATGTATTCAAACAGACTGGTTAGCTGTGCAGGGCGAAAATTATGAGGCGCTAGCGCTTGAAAGTCGTTTTTTATTACCGCTGCTGGGTAGTTTACTCATTGCCCTGCTGTTTCACTTCTTTGCCAAAGGTTCATCGGTATTGGGCATTGCCAGCGTGATGGAGCGTATGGCGTTTCATCAGGGCTACTTGAGTATGCGCGGCTTTTTTTTACAGTTCTTTGGCGCAGTGATTGCCATTGCTTCGGGGCATTCGGTGGGTAGGGAAGGACCTAATGTCTATCTGGGTGCTGCCTCGAGCAGTTTGGTGGGACAACTCCTAGGCTTGCCTAATAATAGTATTCGCACCCTAGTGGGCTGTGGTACTGCGGCAGGCATTGCGGCCTCATTTGATACCCCTCTTGCAGGTGTTATTTTTGCCTTAGAAGTGGTGATGATGGAATATACACTACTGAGTTTTATGCCAATTATTTTGGCCGCAGGCGCGGCGACCACTGTTTCTGTTTATGTGTTTGGCAGTCAGCCTGCGTTTATTGTACCTGATATTCATCAAGGTTCACTGTTTGAATTACCCTTAATTGTAGTGCTGGGTTTTTTGGCTGGCATTCTTTCCGCATTTTTAATTGAATTATTAAAAATGACAGCCCACCGTACCAGGAATTTTAATTTTCCGAGCAAGTTAATGCTTTCAGGTTTTCTAATTGGCCTGATCGCTATGTTAGAGCCAAGCATCATGGGTATTGGTTATGATACCGTAAGCCAGGCCTTAGCTGGTGGTTTTATATTGCAAACACTGGTGCTGTTATTGCTTTTTAAATTATTAGCAACCGTGGTCAGTATTGGTCTGGGGATCCCCGGTGGTGTCATCGGTCCGACCTTGTTTTTGGGGGCGTGTCTGGGTGGTGCGTTTGCTTTGCTGCTGCGTGCAATAGCGCCGGAATTAGGGCTGGATATTGGTTTTTATAGCTTGTTGGGCATGGGCGCGGTAATGGGCTCAAGCTTGCAAGCACCTTTAGCGGCTTTAACGGCAATGATGGAGTTGACCCATAGTCCACAGATTATTATGCCGGGTATGATTGCTATTGTGGTGGCCAATTTGACGGCCAGTGAGTTGTTTCGTAAGAAATCATTATTTGTGTCATTATTAGAAGCCAATGAAGTCAATGTTTATACCAATCCCATTAGTCAAACCTTAAGACGCATGGGCGTTGCCAGTGTCATGAATAAGCATTTTATCGAAGTCGATAGTGTTATTCATAAAGATAAAATGGCATTGTTGCTAGAGAAAAAACCAGAATGGCTATTAATTAATGAGCACGATAAGTCGTACAAACAATTAATGCCGGTGATTGACTTAGTTAAATATCTGGAAGAACTTGAAGCGCACCCTAAAGCGGATAAGGTGGAGCAGAAGGAAATTGATTTATTATCAATACCGGCAAAAAGAATTGATATTATAGGGATTCATTTACAGGCCACATTGGATGAGGCACTCAACAAACTTGATGATTTAAATTTGGATGCCTTGTTTGTTGAACGTATGAATGCACCCAATATTAAGCGTCTCTATGGTGTCTTGACTCGTGAACAGATTGAATCAGCCTATCAATTTAAGTGATTAACCTATCTTTACATTGGTAGGATGTGGTGAGGTACGAACCGCATCAAAGCCTGTTTGTTTTAACCTAAAATAATCAGTTGAATCGTAGCGAGAGCGACTTAGGTGCTGAAAATCCTTAAGATTCAGTGCATAAGGCGGTCGCAGTAGGTTCAACTGATTTTTTTAGGTTTAAAGCCATTGATGCGGTTCGTACCTCACCACATCCTACACTTGAAATGTAACGCAAGTTTAAGCATTTAATTAATTTTCAATAACTCAATATCAAAAATTAATGTTGAGTTGGGTGTGATCACCGAACCCACAGAACGATCACCATAGGCAAGATTGGCAGGGATGAATAATTGCCATTTATCACCGGCTTTCATGAGTTGCAAGGCTTCAACCCAGCCCGGAATCACGCCATTGACGGAAAACGTTGCGGGTTGATTGCGTGAGTAAGAGCTGTCAAATTCTGTGCCGTCTATCAGTGTGCCACGATAGTGCGTTGTTACTTTATCCGTTGCCTTTGGACTAGCACCACTGCCGCTCTTGATGACTTTGTATTGTAAACCACTCTTTAAGGTGATAACGCCATCCTTACTTTTGTTTGCCGCAAGGAAGTCCTTACCCGCCTTAATATTCTTTCCGGATGATGCTTTCTGAATTTTCTCTTGTTGTTTGATGAGCTTGGTTTTAAATGCATCCAGCGCTTGTTTCATTTCAGCCGTTGATAAAACTAACTTGCCCTTTGAGCCATCTTTAATACCTTCAATCACACTATCAACTTCTAACTCAATGCCTTGCATTTTTAAGGACTGAATAAAGTTAGAGCCAATGGCATAAGCGGCTTTTTGATCAATGGTTTGAGGCTGTGCCAAGGCAATAACAGGTAGTGCGCAGGCAAGGCTTAGGCTGGTTAAAATTCGCTTAAGAGAGAGCGTATTCATCATTACGATGTCCTTATAGTTTAGTCATGGGTGAAGAAGGATGAAGAGAGGTATATCTCAGAAGCATATCTCAGAGGTGAGTTAATAGACTCTCTTATTTATGTTTAAAGAGAGTCTACATCATAGATTTACTTTCTGCCTTATAAAGTTGGGGGATAAAGCATTATTTTTTTATATTTTCAAATAAGGTCACATATTGCTCATAACCCTGCTCAACTAACTCAGCCTGGGGGACAAACTTGAGTGAGGCGGAATTAATGCAATATCTTAAACCGGTTGGCTTTGGGCCATCAGGAAATACATGACCTAAATGCGAATCAGCATGTTTGCTACGTACTTCTGTACGGCTATAAAACAAATGCTTATCGGTTTTTTCTGTTACTGCCATTGTTTCAATGGGCTGAGTAAAACTGGGCCAGCCAGTTTTTGATTCATACTTATCCGTTGAGCTGAAAAGTGGTTCTCCGGAAACGATATCGACGTAGATACCCTGTTTTTTATTATCCCAATATTCATTCTGAAAGGGACGCTCGGTATCTTCTTTTTGGGTGACACTGTATTGCAACTCAGTTAATTGTGCTTTAAGTGTCTTATCATCAGGTTTCATATAGCGTCCTTTTTGCGACTTATTCTTGGCTTGGTTTTGGGGTTGAGCGTGGGACAAAGAATGAGATCTAGCCTTTCTTTTATGTAAATTCTCACCCCAGATAGACTCTAGATACTGGTCACGACCTGAGCGAAAACGATAATATTTATAACGAATAGGATTCTTTTTATAATAATCCTGATGATAGTCTTCAGCAGGATAAAAGGCCTTAAATTCTGTGATTTCAGTAACAATGGGCTTATCATAACGGCCGGATTTTGCCAGATCCTTAATAGCTTGTTCGGCCAATGATCTTTCGTTCTCATTGGTATAATAAATGACTGAACGATAATGTGCCCCGCGATCGACAAATGAGCCCGTTGCATCCGTGGGATCAATCAAATACCAGAGTTCATCCAATAACTCATTATAACTGATTTTATTAGCATCATAGATGACTTCTACGGCTTCAACGTGTTTGGTCATACCCGAAGACACTTGTTTATAACTGGGATTTTTAATCTCACCGCCACTAAAGCCGGAAATCACGTCAATGACGCCATCCACTTTTTCATAATTAGATTCGACACACCAAAAGCAGCCACCGGCAAAGTAGGCTTTTTTATAGGTATCGTTGTTATTTGTTGTGCTTGAGTTGCTATTCCCTGCAAACACGGTTAATGCGACGGTTAAAGATATGCCTGCCAATAAGGTCAGTAATATCTGCGGTGTTTTGAATCGTTTCATAATTTTTCCAGTATTAACTCTTTTGGTGATTGTTCTAGGATAATAGCACTATTGAGGTATATTGCCTCATGCTCTGCCTATCAGTATAAAGTAAATATTTGCCAATTTTATCACCTAATTATCACCTTTTTATCACAAAAGCTCAGCTTGTTATAGGTATTTTCCGAACTATAATTTTTCCACCAAAACTTTATACTAAGCTTACATATAATGTGCCTACTGCGAAATTGCTTAACGTATACCCATGATACTGAGTTGAGGAAGTAGGATTGAGGGCTTATCGCTAGATGTTAACCAATAATATGAAAAAAACAGTCTTAATTGTTGAAGATGATCCGGATATTGCCAATTTAATTAAATTGCAATTATTGGATTTAGATTGTGAGGTCGAAATATCTCATGATGGTCTGGAAGCTTTACAATTATTCAAAGCCGGTCAATATGCCTTAGTTATTCTGGATATTATGTTGCCGAGCATGGATGGTCTGGATATTTGTAAGGCTATTCGAGCAACGAATTCGCCAGTGCCGATTATGATGCTGACTTCAAAATCAACGGAATTAGATCGTGTTTTGGGGCTGGAATTAGGTGCAGATGATTACTTAACCAAGCCTTTTAGCGTATTGGAACTGGTTGCCCGAGTGAAAGCATTGTTTCGTCGGGCAAGCTTCCGTGAAACAGCCTTAAATAACTTGTCCAATGAGGCGTTAACGGAAAATAACTACTCGCAAGCAGTACCATCAGACAATTTGTTGAGTGTGGGGGAGTTGCGCATTAATTTACGCTCTCGCACCGTCATAGCCAGAGGTGATGAGCTTCGTCTGACCGCCAAGGAATTCGATTTGCTAACCTTTTTTGCCCAACATGCTGGTCAGGTTTTTACCCGTACACAATTGTTGGATAAAGTCTGGGGTTATGGTCATGATGGCTATGAACATACGGTTAATTCTCATATTAATCGCTTGCGGGCAAAAGTTGAAAACAACCCCACCAAGCCGGATTATATTTTAACTGCCTGGGGTGTTGGTTATAAATTTGTTGAGAATTTATAATGCCGGGTGAATATATTTTTCGTTCTCTCTATGCGCGTCTTGCCAGTATTCTCGTGCTGATCATTTTAACCATGGGCTTTGTCTATGGTTTTATTACCTACTCTGTCACCAGTGATTACCTACAAGAAACAACTCAGCAGTTCAATCGGGAATTGGCAAAAAAATTAGTCGGTGAGCGTGCCATTGTGGTAGATGGAAAAATTAATCGGCAGGCCTTAAAACAAACTTTTCATGACTACATGACGGTGAATCCGAATATTGAAATTTATTTATTGGATCTCAAGGGTAAAGTTTTATCTTATTCTGCTGATCCCGGTATTGTGAAACGGGAATCGGTGTCTTTAGAACCGATTCAGTCCTTTTTTCAAGGGAAATTAGTGCCGGGGGATGATCCCCGTAGTTTTACCATGAAAAAAGCTTTTTCTGTTACCCATGTACCCACTGAGGAAGCACCGGAAGGCTATTTATATATTGTGCTGCGTGGCGAGGAATATGATCAGGTTAATCAGGCTTTACAAAACAACTATGTTATTCAATATAGCCTCTATTCATTGTTGATCAGCTTAGGGGTCGGCTTGCTACTGGGCTTGTTATTATTTTATACCATCACCCGTCGGGTAAGAAATTTATCGATTGCTATGCGTGACTTCAGTGACAATGGTTTTAGCGCCTACCCTGATCCCAAATTACTAGACAAGCAACATAAAGATGAAATTGGCTATCTGGCTCGCAGTTTTGATGTCATGGCAGAACATACCATTGCTCAACTCAGTAAGTTGGAAGAACAGGATAAGTTACGTCGTGAGTTGGTGGCCAATATTTCCCATGATTTGCGTACCCCGTTGGCCAGCATGTTGGGTTATCTGGAGACTTTGACTATCAAAGGTGAATCCTTAGATGCTCAAAGTCGTGAAGACTATCTAAAAATTGTCTCGCAACATGGCAAACGCCTAAGTCGCTTGATTGATGATTTATTTGAATTAGCCAAATTTGACGCCAAGGAGATTACCCCGAAAAAAGAAATCTTTAGCTTCAGTGAATTTATCTTTGATAGTATTCAAAAATTTCAGCATCGCGCCAAGCAGGGGGAGATTAAACTGCAATTGAATTGTCCACGTGAAGCCCTATTGGTTAATGCTGACATTGCTCTGATAGAGCGGTTCATTGATAATCTCCTGGCCAATGCCTTTAATTACACTCAGCCAGGTGACATGATACTGGTGAATGTCAGCCAGCAGGGCGAAGAAATACAGATCAGAATTCGGGATACAGGCTGTGGTATCAGCGAGAAGGACTTACCTAAAGTTTTTGATCGCTTTTATCAGGCAGACAATAAGCATCGCAAAGGCAAACATGCGGGATTGGGTCTAGCGATTGTAAAACGGATAGTGGCCTTGCATGAGCGCCAGATTATAGTGAATAGTACCGTGGGAGAGGGCACAGAATTTTGTTTTAGCTTATTGTTAGTGGAGCAATGAGAAGGTCAATTTAAAGACGGTTTTGAGTCATTGACTATCCACAAGGTAATATTCGGGTTGTTCGGCAGTTTTTAAGGGTGTTTTTGTATTACCAGAAAATGTAAAAACTGATATAATAAAACCAGTAAGTACGAATACAGTCAGCATTAAGACTGGATCTTTTCCAAATGTCATCGTTTTACTCCTATACGCCTGTTTTTCGTTTCGTTTTAAAACAACTTATGTCTACAAGCAACTTATTTATAAACACCAACTTATATAAAAAAATAGAATTTTATTGCTGATTTTTTCACAATTTTCGCAAATAGACACCAATATATTACTTGATTACCCACAAAGCTCCGCCATATTTCGATAATTATACTATAATTATACTATAATTATACTATAATTATACTATAATTAAAGTATAGATTATGTGTGGAGTAGAATGATGTCAAAAAATAAAATTCAGTTTCAAGAAGGTTATAGTTTATTTGAGCTTTTTAATGATTATGGCACTGACAAACAGTGCCGACAAGCCTTATTTAAATGGAAATTTCCTGATGGATTTGTTTGCCCAGAGTGTGGCAATAAGACTTATTGCACTCTAGAACATCGCCATCTTTATCAGTGCCACCATTGTCATCATCAGACATCAGCAACCTGTGGGACAATATTTGATAGTACCAAACTGCCTTTATCTAAGTGGTTTTTAGCGATTCATCTTATGACTCAATTGAAGACAGCGGTTTCAGCATTAGAATTAAAGAGACAGCTTAAGGTAAGCTACAATACAGCCTGGAGTATGAAACAAAAGATCATGCAGGTTATGAAAGAACGTGATGACAGTAAACCTTTATCAGGCATCATTCAAATTGATGATGCCTACTGGGGTGGTGAGCACAGAGGCGGCTCCAGAGGTCGTGGTTCAGAAAATAAAACACCGTTCGTTGCAGCCGTTTCTACTAATGAAGATGGACACCCGATTGCAATGAATTTAAATGTGCTTAAAGGGTTTAAATCCAGTGAAATAAAACGATGGGCACAAACTCATTTAACACCTGGAAGTACTGTTTACTCAGATGGGTTAAATTGTTTTCCTGCGGTTAAAGAAGCTGACTGTAAGCATGTTCCAATCGTCACGGGTGGTGGTGCGGCAAGTGTTGATAAAATTGAGTTTATCTGGGTTAACACTATGATAGGTAATATTAAAAACTCTATGAAGGGAAGCTATCATTCCATTAACTCAAAACATTTACCTCGGTATCTTGCTGAATTTTGTTATCGGTTTAATAGACGCTTTAACTTAAAAGACATGATGCCAAGGTTTTTATGCGTGGCGATGAAAACGCCACCTATGAATGGAAAGCTCCTAAAAATGGCGGAGCTTTATGGGTAATCAAGATATATTATATAAATGAGAACTTGTTTGTATTCTAATTTGATGTATTTCTACTTTTTATGAGTTACAAATGATTTCTACAAGGATTTTTACAATGAAAGCCATGCTTTCCACTATCACTATTTTTTTACTTGTTCTACCTGCTCTGAGTTTCGCTAATGATCAAGTGGATATTGCAACGACGAGCGAGATTCAGGATTATTGCTATAAACCATCGAAGCCACTATTTTTTGCCACCAATGAATATAAACGTATTTATGCTGAAGATGTTAGTGAATACAAGCGTTGTCGTCAGGGCTATATTGAAATGAAACAGCGTGTTGCGCTAATGAAAGCAGAAGCGGATAAAAATGCTAAACTTATCCATAAGCGTTTTATTAATAGCCATCATTAACCTAAAATAATCAGTTGAATCGTAGCGAGAGCGACTTAGGTGCTGAAGATTAAGGGTTTTACAGGTTATTTGGGCTTTATTCGTAGTCACCTACGGGTGAAGTCAAAATGTTCTGGAAAATCCTTAAGATTCAGTGCATAAGGCGGTCGCAGTAGGTTCAACTGATTTTTTTAGGTTTAAGCACCGTAGTAGCAATTTTACATCATAAAAAAGCAGCAGGTTGAAAATGAAAGTTAGAATTTTAATTTTACTCAGTATGATCTTGGCTGGTTTTAGTGCTTCCAGCACTGCCGATATGTTTGAACCGATTCCTTTTTGCTACAAGCCGACGAAACCGTTATGGTTATCCACGGCTTATTACGCACGCCGTTACCAGCGTGATGTGGGGGATTATCAGCACTGTATGAAAGATTTTATTCGCTCTCAGGAATTGGCGGCCAAAGTGCATAGTCAAGCAGCCAAAAAGGCATTGCAAAGCTGGCAAGCGTTTTCTAAAAAGAAATAAAATCGGGTCGTTTTTTTGCAGGAGGGGCAATTGCCTAAGCATTTTTGTGTGGACAAAGCCTCTGAGCTGAAGATTGCCTTTCCTGTTGCTTTTAATGAGTAAAATTACCCCACTTTCTGACTATTAAATCAGCACTTTTTGATATATATTGTTATGGCTATTTATTATATAAAGAAAAAGGTCAATTAATGTTAAGAATATACGTGTTAGTGGTGAGTTTATTTCTCGTGACAAGCGAAGCTTTCGCATGGGACTTAGGTAAGGCAGGTACTTTTCAGTTTGAAAAAGTGGCGGAAAATGTCTATGTCATGCATGGCCCATTGACAGAGCCTAGTGTTGAAAATCATGGTTTTATGAATAACCCCGGTTTTATTGAAGCAAAAAATGGCTTAATTATTATCGATCCCGGTTCTGCTTATGGCGTGGGTTTGGAAGTACTTAAGGAAATTGAAAAAATTTCCAAAAAACCAGTTCTAGCCGTATTTAATAGCCATATTCATGGTGACCATTGGCTGGCAAATCAGGCCATCGTAGAAAAATACCCCGAAGTTAAAATATATGGCCATCCTAATATGATCAAGCAGGCTAATGGTGAGCAAGGGCTTAATTGGCTAGATCTGATGCTGCGCCTAACAGAAGGTAAAACCAAGGGAACAAAGATTGTGGCTCCCAAATTTGCTGTTAATGAAGGTGAGGCGATTAGCGTCGATGGGCAACATTTTCGCATTCATTCTATGATACCTGCACACACCAATACTGATATCATGATTGAACATGTAGAAAGCAAGACTCTGTTTCTAGGTGATAATAGCTTTGCTCATCGTTTGGGACGTTTTGATAGTAGCGCAAGTATGTTGGGCAATATTAAAGCGCTGCGGTATGCAATAGAGTTAAAAATGAATACTTATGTGCCAGGTCATGGGCAAACTGGGGATAGTGATGCTGCGGTTAAGCCTTTTTTAGATTACCTGTTACAAATTCAAGCGGTTGTTAAAGCGGGTTTTGATGATGATCTGGAAGATTTTGAGATAAAAGACAAGTCCATAGGGCAATTTGCAGCCTATAAAGATTGGGAAGGCTTTGATAGTAATTTTGGCCGCCATATCAATAGTATGTATTTAGAAATTGAAAAAACGGCTTGGTAACATTGAGCAAAAAACTGACTCGAGTATGTTTTAAGTCTCACGGGTATAGTTTGTTGAAGAAAATTTTTTACTTGTTTTAACCATATAAAATAGGCGTATTTATGAAGGATTATAGTGATTTTGATAGTGAAATTTTTTCCTGTCAGTATGAAGGGGAAACAGCGGTTATTTGCCTCAAAGCTGAATCTTTTAGGATGGCAATGGACGCATCAAAAATGCATGAAATGCTGGATTGTCTAAATACTATTGAAGTCGATAAGAATATTAAGGGCATATTAACGCTACATACTGCTGAGTATGAGCGAATTGAACTATTACAGACTTTTATCAAGTCCATTCAAAAGAAATCGGGCTATGTGCAAAAAGAAATGGGTGTGACCCGTTATGGCAATGCCGTCAAGCGTTTGACTCTGGCTATCAATGAGTTCAGTAAGCCCAATATTGTGGCTATTCGAGGCCAGGTTTCGATTGATTCTTTTGGCTTTTTTCTGGCCTGTGACTATCGAATTGCTGCTGATGATCTGTGTATTGAATTTCCCGGTTTAAAAATAGGCGTTACCCCCGTGGGGGCAGTGTCATTTTTTATGAATCGACAACTCGGTATGACTAAAACCATGGAAATTCTTCAAAATGGTGAGACGATTGATGCTCAGGAAGCAAATTCCTTGTCACTGGTCAGTGAAGTGGTGAGCGGTGATGACTTAAAAGCCACCTGCCTAGCCAAATTAGATGCCATGTACCAAGTGCCGGGTGCAACCCTTAGCTTGACCAAGCAACTGGTCAGACCTAAAACCTATGAACTGGAAGAGCACTTTGATGTCTCATCACGGTTGATGTGGCATTCGATTATCGACAATTGATTTTCAGCCCTATTGGGTGTACTCGTTTTATAGTAAGGAGATAATTTTTGATACTTTATTGTCCTTATTCTATATAATGTACCCCTAATATCTGGACTCGCCTCATTGCACCCTGAAAAAAGTACCCTGAAAGAAGTGCCCTTGGGGTACATTTCCAGGTATCGTGGGTATAGATGAAAGTCATTTAAAAAGGGATTCATACCTTGAAACGTCTGCCAATGAGTAAAACGACACTTTGCTATTTATTTAGTGATCCATTTAGATCTCAATTTTATGCCCGCGCCCGGCTTTATACTCGTGTCAGTGTACTCATTTTTTTGAGTTTGTTCGTCATGCAGACAAGCTTTTCAGCCAGTATCAGTAAATTGTATGAAGCGAGCATTAAGGTTGATGGCGATAAGCCTGAAAACCAGCTGATCAATGAAGCTTTTACTCAGGTCTTAGTCAAAGTCTCAGGCCGCTCTGATGTGAAAAGTTCACCTGCCTATGCGACGATGCTAAAACAGGCTGAGAGCGCTATTTCTCAATTTCGTTATGATTATAAAGCCAAGCCTTTCGAAGCGCCTTCAGAGAGTGATACCACTGATACGACCAAGCCTGAAACACCTCAGGCAGAAAAAGCACCAGAGCAGAAGCAAAAATGGTTTTGGGTGCGTTTTAATGCCAAAACAATCAATTCACTTCTAAAAGAAGCCCAACTCCCCGTTTGGGGAAAAATCAGACCGGAAACATTAATTTGGTTTTCACAAGAAACTAAGGGTAAGCGTCAATTACTCGGACAGTATGACGAACCGGAAGTTTATGCCATTTTTAAACAACAGGCTGAGCAACGTGGCTTATCACTTATACTCCCCTTTCTTGATTTGCAAGATCAATCCAGTGTGTCAAGTGCCGATATCTGGGGCAATTTTAATGATGCCATTTTATTGGCTTCAAGACGCTATCAAGCACAATCGACACTGACAGTCAGACTCTTTAAAGAGCCTAGTGGCCTATGGGTTGCACGTTGGAATTTGTTAATGCTAGGTGAAGTGCAAAGCTGGGAAACACGTAATACTGATCGTGACCAAACATTAAGTGCCGGTATTGATGAGTTGGCTACTAAACTATCACGCCAATTTACCCAAGTGGCAGATGCAGGCAATGAAGCAAAAGTGCTGGTACAAATTAATAATATTGGTGGCTTTAAGGATTTTCAAACAGTGGATGATTATTTACGTAATCTGGCGACCATTAAATCCATTGCTTTGCTGCAAGTAGCTCAGGATAGAGCGCTCTATGCTATTGAATATTTGGGTAGCAAAGAGTCCTTGATTCAGGAAATTCGACTCGGTGACTTACTTAATTCTGTTGAACGTACCATTGAACGTACCATTGAACGTACCATTGAACATAGTGGTGCGCTACAAAATAATAGCAATACCAATGATAGCGGGGCGGATAACGGCTACCAGGCTGTCATTCTTGATGACTTGGACAAACAGGCCAAAGACGGGCCAGCAAGTGAGCGTGAAAAAGCCTTAAATGCTATGAACCAGCCGCCCGAAAATCCTTCCGCAACCGTTCCAAACAATGCTTATCAAAACAATGCTGAAAATACACCGCTATTAGCACAAAAGAAAGTAGAAGTATTGACGCCTGAATTGGAATATTGGCTGGCAAGATAGGACTTGGGATGACTGACTCACAAAAATGGATGTTACTATCAATCGTCGTATTGATAGGTGTTCTGATTTATTTATTATCACCGATATTAATGCCTTTTTTAATCGCAGCATTCTTGGGGTATTTGGGCGATCCACTGGTAGATAAACTGGAAGCCCGCAAACTGTCACGCAATTTATCGGTCACCATCGTGTTTGTTATTTTTAGTCTGATCTTATTAGTGATGCTATTAATATTAATTCCTTTGCTGGAAAGCCAAATCTTAGCCTTATTGAGAAAACTCCCCGACTATATTGCCTTCATACAAAATGAAGTACTGCCCCGCTTATTGTCAATCACTGGTTTGAATGCTCACACTACTGATACTGGTTTGAATTTGGTTGAGCTAAAAAAAGCCTTTGTGGCGAACTGGCAAAGTATCGGTGGCTTTGCGGGTTATATGGTGAATTCTATCTCCCAATCAGGGCTAATGATCATTGCCTGGCTCTCCAACCTGGTATTAATTCCCGTCATAGCTTTTTATTTTATGCGTGACTGGGATATTTTTATTGCCAAACTGACTCACTTGATTCCACGTCATATTGAACCGCTGGTGACTCGATTAGCCCGTGAGTCAGACGAAGTGTTGGCGGCCTTTATGCGTGGTCAATTATTAGTGATGACCTGTCTGGGGGCGATCTATTCAACCGGCTTATGGATTGCCGGACTGGAACTGGCGCTATTGGTTGGACTGTTGGCGGGCTTGGTGAGCTTTGTGCCTTATTTAGGCTTTATTGTTGGTATTTTAGCCGCAGTGATAGCCGCCTTTATGCAAATGCATGATATAAGCTTGTTAATCCCCATTGCTATTGTGTTTGGTTTTGGACAATTAATTGAAAGTTTTTTACTGACACCATTATTAGTGGGTGAGCGTATTGGATTACATCCGGTTGCAGTCATTTTTGCCATTATGGTGGGTGGTCAGTTATTCGGTTTTGTGGGTGTGCTTATCGCCTTACCCGTCTCGGCAGTGGTGATGGTCTTACTACGCTATCTCTATCAAACTTATGTCGCCAGTGAACTCTACGAAAACACCCTCAGCAAAGAAAACGCTAAAGAAATTCAGGAATAATGTGCTAAATGCCAGACTATACTCTTCTAAGAAAACGCCTTAATGCAATTTCTGCATTGCCTGAAGCCAACTTGCTGACGGGAAATAAAATTGGTCTTGAAAAAGAAAGTCTACGGGTCGATGTGGCCGGTGGTATTGCCCAAACACCTCATCCAGAGGCGTTGGGGGCAGCGCTGACCAATCCTTATATCACCACTGATTATTCAGAAGCCTTGAGCGAATTCATTACCCCACCTTTAAACCAGATCAGTGATGCGCTGGCATTTTTACAAAACACCCAAAAGTTTGTTTATAAAAACCTACAAAATGAATTACTTTGGGCGACTAGTATGCCCTGCGTGGTTGCGGGTGAGTCCAGTATTCCTTTAGCACGTTATGGTAGTTCCAACGCCGCGACAATGAAAACCGTTTATCGTCGTGGTCTAGGTCATCGCTATGGCCGTGTCATGCAACTCATCGCCGGTGTGCACTTTAATTTCTCCTTGGAAGAATCATTCTGGTCGGTATTGCAAGAAGTGGAGGCTGATCAACAAACACAACAAGATTTTATCAATGAACGCTATTTTGATTTGATCCGCAATAGCCAACGAATGGGCTGGTTAGTCCCTTACCTGTTTGGTGCTTCACCGGCTGTTTGTAAATCATTTTTATTGGGTGGCTCAACCTCTCTGGCTGAATTTGATGAAAGCACTTATTACGAACCGTATGCAACATCATTGCGCATGGGGGATATCGGTTATCAAAATAACAAAGAAAATGAATCAGGCATTAAAGCCTGCTATAAAAACATTAATAGTTACATTGCTAGTTTGGACTGGGCAATCAATACACCGTATGAAGGCTATGAAAAATATGGCTTTCTAAAAGAGGGCAAATACCAACAACTCAATACCAATATTCTGCAAATTGAAAACGAATACTATTCGACTATTCGCCCCAAACAAATATTACAGGGCAATGAAAAACCCACCATTGCCCTAGCTAGGCGTGGGGTGAAATATGTAGAACTACGTTCTTTAGATGTGAATGCTTATGATCCCCTCGGTGTTAATGAAAGCCAGCTACATTTTTTAGAAGCCTTCTTATTGTTTTGTTTATTACACGAAAGTCCGATTATAGAAATATCGCAACGAAAAGAAGTTGATCACAATGAAATGCTCACTGCACATCAGGGGCGTAAACCCGGCTTAATTCTTTTTCGTAATGGACGACAACAGACCCTGAAATCATGGGCACTGGAAATCATGGAAGAAATGGCCGGTGTCTGTGAACTGTTGGATGCCAATGATCCAACAAAACCTTATACAGCTAGTCTCAATAAACAAACAGAACGGGTCTTACATTCTGATATGACCCCTTCGGCTAGAATGCTGGATGATATGCGTCAGGATAAAGAAAGCTTTCACCGCTTTGCAGAACGTATGTCTCGCGAGCATTTTCATTATTATAAAAATGTGAATTTAAGTACCGAACAAGAAATGTTTTATCAGGCCGAAGCCGTCAGTTCACAACGCAAACAAGAAGAAATTGAAGCATCAGACAAGATGAGTTTTGAAGAATATTTAGCGGACTATTTCGCCCAGTCTTTGTAGCATAAGAGTTGTAGTATAAGCGCTATAGCAAAGCTTTTAAAAAAGATGCCTATCAATAAAATCCCGCACAAAGGGTTCTCTTTGTGCACTATGAAAACGATCCACTTCCTCACCATGAACAAAAGCAATTACAGTAGGAAAACCTCGCACCTTGTAGCGCCCGGCAATACGCATATTTTCATCGGCATCGACTTTAGCTAATAAAAACTTCCCCGCATATTCTTTGGCTAGCTCATCCAGAATAGGCATTAGCACCTTACAGGGGCCACACCAGTCAGCACTGATATCAACCAGCACCAGACGTTTACTGGACTCTTTAATCGCCACCTGATCAAAATTTTTCTCAGTGGCATCAAACTCAATGTCACTCGATTTTAACTCGGGGTGAATATCAGGGTGGTGGTGCAGATCCATGGGAAAATCTCTCAAATAAAATTTCAGCCAGTTCTTTTTAAGACGACGGGTTCCATAAGTCTTGCGACTGTCTTCAAACATTTTTTTTTTAGCTGCTCAGTAAGCGCTTCATTTTCTTTCTCTCTATCCGTTTTAGGAGAGCTAACCCAATCATAATAGCAACTACGGGAAACATCCATAAAACGGCACAGAATCGTTACCGGGTAATCTTTAGCCTGATCAGTTATCCATGCGTACTTCACAAAGTTTCCCTTGCAAAGTACGCTGTGGCCTTTTTAATAAATCACGCTCCTGAATCACTTTTGCCAATTCTTTTTTTCAGACGTTTTACTTCATCATAAATGTGTTCATCACTTCTATTGGCTACCGTCTTCACCGGTTTGGAATATTTACTGATCCAGGTATGTAGAGTATTTACATTAACACCTAGCTCCCTGGCAGTCTGAGAAACAGGTTGATCCGTCTCATTAGCTAATTTGACAGCTGATTCTTTAAATTCTGATGTATAGCTTTTATTCGGTTTTTTTTGTTTGATCATTCATTTTAGGTCACACTTTTTATCTTTTAGTTATTTTAAGTTGTGTGTCCGGTTAAGTATAGCCACATTAGGTTATATTTCACAGGGTTGGTATGGACTTTCCCTCGCACTACAATTACCTTTTGAATGGACGTATTTTTTGGAAATTCATATTCGCTTATGATTGTTTTTGATAGGTTTCTTGGTGGAGATTCATTGTTGGCCACAAGTTATCCATATAGAGTTGGAGAGGTATATGGGTGGGATGAAACTAAATGGCACTCATGGTTTACTTGGTTTGCCTCCGATTTTGGTTTTTTGGTGTTTTATTTCTTGCTATACCTATGGGTTACTTGTATGCAATATCATGGAAAGAATCTATCCTTTTTTCAAATCCAATTTCAATATTTATGTTTGCATTGTTTTCTCTTGGTTTGATATTTATTCCTGCGAATAATCAATTGCTACATTCACCTGGAGGCTTGCTTGTTAGTGTTTGTTGTTGCAATTTCATTATGGTTTCTTGTAGGAAGAAAATTTAACTTTAGTGAGATGTAGTAAGTTGTGAATATAAAACTATCAACAGGTATTTGCCTGTTTATTTTACTGATATTAGGTAAGCTAATTACATTAGCAAAAGATATTGTATTATCATCATTTTATGGTGTTTCTTGGCAGGCTGATGCTTATTTTATTGCAAACGGCGTTCCTCTTTTAGTTTTCTCTGCATTTTATTCTACGATACCCCTAGTTTTTTTACCTGCATATAATAAGATATAATGTGGTTATACTTAACCGGACACACAACTTAAAATAACTAAAAGATAAAAAGTGTGACCTAAAATGAATGATCAAACAAAAAAAACCGAATAAAAGCTATACATCAGAATTTAAAGAATCAGCTGTCAAATTAGCTAATGAGACGGATCAACCTGTTTCTCAGACTGCCAGGGAGCTAGGTGTTAATGTAAATACTCTACATACCTGGATCAGTAAATATTCCAAACCGGTGAAGACGGTAGCCAATAGAAGTGATGAACACATTTATGATGAAGTAAAACGTCTGAAAAAGAATTGGCAAAAGTGATTCAGGAGCGTGATTTATTAAAAAGGCCACAGCGTACTTTGCAAGGGAAACTTTGTGAAGTACGCATGGATAACTGATCAGGCTAAAGATTACCCGGTAACGATTCTGTGCCGTTTTATGGATGTTTCCCGTAGTTGCTATTATGATTGGGTTAGCTCTCCTAAAACGGATAGAGAGAAAGAAAATGAAGCGCTTACTGAGCAGCTAAAAAACTGTTTGAAGACAGTCGCAAGACTTATGGAACCCGTCGTCTTAAAAGAAAACTGGCTGAAAAAAGGCGTTCATATAAGCCGCCGGAGAATTGGTCGATTAATGAAAAAGCCGGTTTGTTTTGTAAAACGAAGAGACGCTTTAAAGCGACGACTAATTCCAAGCATAATAAGCGTATATCTCCAAATTTACTGGAAAGAGAGTTTACTGTCTCTCAACCTGATCGCTACTATGTGGGTGATATTACCTATATTGCCACCAAGGAAGGCTGGTTATATTTAGCGGTTGTCATTGACTTATTCTCTAGGCAAATTGTTGGCTGGTCGATGGATGAGCGAATGAAAGCCAAGCTAGTCAATGATGCTTTACTGATGGCCATATGGAAGCGTAAACCAATGGATGGATTGCTTTGGCATACTGACCGAGGTAGCCAATATGCCTCTGATAGTCATAGAAAAATATTGTCGGATCATAACATAATTCAGTCTATGAGCCGCAAAGGAAATTGCTGGGACAATGCTGTATCAGAGAGCTTCTTTCATAGTTTGAAAACTGAATTGACGCACCATTGTCGATTCAAAACCAGAGTAGAAGCAAAGCAGGCAATATTTGAATATATTGAGGTATTTTATAATCGGGAGCGACTTCATTCGGCTAATGATTATTTGTCACCAGTCGATTGACACATCATTCTGTGATGGTTCATGTTGTGATACAATTTTTTCTTCTAAACAAAGTATTAGGATCGCGTTTTTATAGAAAAATATATTCTTTTCTTATAAAAATCACGCTTTCTTCTGTTGTAATGATTTTGTGTTTATTGTTTCTTCATGATTTTAAATATACGGGGTATGCTTATTTGGATATTGTTACAACTTTTATTGCATCAGTCTTTATTTATATAGCTTCTCTCTATGTATTAAGACAAAAAGATGTTCTTTTTTTTGTTAACAAGCTGTTTAGGATATTAAGATGATTGTTTAAATGTATCTGAAAAATAGTTTTGAAGTATCTAATATCAATGATTTATAATGGCTATTTGTCACAAAGTGGTATCATGGGATGTGTTGATGTTTCAGGCATGGTTGGAAGAGACCCGAAAATGAAAAAAATTGCTTTTTTGTCTACTCTTTGGTTGCCGGCTAAATTGGGTTTAGGCTCTAAGTCGTTATGAACAGTGAACTTATCAAATCACTTGAGGCGCTTTATACTGATTTTTATCGAGCGTCACACAGAAATAAACTATTGGCTGAAGCTTTCTATCTGACGGGTGAAGTAGAAAAACAGGGCACCGGATTTATACGGATAAGGGAGCAATTTAAGGAAAATTATCCAGACATGATGCTTTGGCTGAGCAGTGAAACGGGTGTTTTTCGGGTTTGCATGGGAAATAAAGAGCAACATAAAGGAGTCGCCGCCCCCGAAACCGCCCCCGAAACTACAAGAGAACGTATTGTTTTGCTCTTGAAGGAGAATCCTCGGCTGACAAAACAAGAATTGATGAATATTCTTCAAAAGGCGAGTGGTACAATAAAAGAACATATCCGGATTTTAAAAAAAGAGGGGCGTTTAAAGCGCGTCGGGCCAGATAAAGGTGGTCATTGGGAGGTTGTTGATACATGAGTTCATCCCAGGAGAAAGTCGGCACCATGCGATTAATTATCATAGGAGCTTTAGCCGAATCATTAATAAATTTTAGGGGGCATTTAATTAAAGCTTTTGTCTCTAAAAATTGCGAGGTGGTTGCAATGGCTGCAACTTCGCCATCGACTGTGATTGCAGCATTAAAGACAATGAATGTTGAGTTTAAAGAGTATCCAATCCAACGAAATGGCATGAACCCATTGGTTGACTATAAAACAGTCACGTTTTTACGGCAGTTTTTTTTACAATTTCATGCAGATATAATTTTAGCTTATACTATTAAACCTGTTATTTGGGGTGGGATTGCCAGCAGGGTGCTCCCCAATACTCGATTTTTTGCATTAATAACAGGTCTCGGTTTTGCTTTTAATGGAAAGGGATTTGTCAGAGGATTGCTCTCAAGCTTGGTTGCGAGATTATACAAGTTCTCACTCACTAATGCTCGCAAGGTGATCTTCCAGAATCCTGATAACCTGCGTGAGTTTGTTAAAAGAGGTATTGTTCCTCAAGACAAGTGTGTTTTAGTGAATGGTTCAGGAGTTGATGTGGTTGATTTTTCATATACCCCTGTTTTTAATGAGCAGAGAACCACATTTTTGACTATTGGACGTTTATTGGGGGAGAAAGGTTTTAGGGAATATGCAGAAGCTGCTCAATTAGTGAAAAAAGTGTATCCTGATACGATTTTTCAGCTTTTGGGGCCTGTTGACCCCTCACCCGATGGCTTAGCAATTACTGAAGTAGAAGCATGGCATAATCAAGGCGTGGTAGAATATCTTGGTTCTGCTTCGGATGTACGCCCTTATATAAAAAAGTGCCATATTTATGTGCTACCATCCTATCATGAAGGTATGCCTCGGACGGTGTTAGAGTCGATGGCTATTGGACGACCAATATTGACAACAGATGTGCCAGGTTGCCGTGAGACGGTTGTTCCGGGTAAAAATGGCTTTCTGGTGCCCAGTGCTGATGCCACAGCACTGGCTGAAAGAATGATATGGTTTATAGAGCATCGAGATCATTGGGCGAAAATGGGTGAGTGTAGTCGTGAAATGGCTGAAAAAAAGTTTGATGTTACTCAGGTGAATGCTCAGATTATGGCTATATTGGGCGTATGAAGTGGGTTATGGTGGACTATTGGTAAATAGTGATGTTATCTATAGAGGATAGTGAGTATTTAGATGAATGGTCTTATAAAAAGTAGGTTTTAATTGTGTTAAAACGTAGTGTTGATGTGCTGCTTGCTGCTTTTGCGATAATGCTATTATCACCTGTTTTTTGGTGGGTGCATCGTAAAATCGCCAAAAACTTAGGCCAACCGGTTTTATTCCGGCAGAAACGCCCTGGCTTGAAGGGTGAAATTTTTGAGATGATCAAGTTTCGCTCAATGTTGGATGCCCGTGATGAAAATGGTCAGGTCTTAGCGGATGAACGGCGTTTAACGCCTTTTGGTGTTTGGTTACGCTCAACCAGTCTGGATGAGCTGCCTGAATTATGGAATGTACTAAAAGGGGATATGAGTTTGGTGGGTCCTAGACCATTATTGGTTGAATACCTGCCCCTTTATAGTCAGCAGCAAGCCAGGCGGCATGAAGTACGCCCTGGCATTACGGGATGGGCACAAATAAATGGCCGTAATGCGGTGTCATGGGATGAAAAATTTGCTATGGATGTTTGGTATGTGGATAATCAATCCTTTTGGCTGGATATTAAAATATTATTTTTGACGGTAAAAAAAGTATTGGTTCGGGATGGGATTGCCGCTGATGGTGAAGCAACAATGGTAAAGTTTTCAGGAAATAAGGTAGGTTAGGATGGGGCAGTTATTTGGCGTTTATGGTGTTAGTGGTTTTGGTAGGGAAGTAATGCCGATGGCACGTATTATGATGAATAAGGACGATAGGATTGTATTTATTGATGATAATCCTGAACAGGCTTGTGTTAATGATATGGATGTTCTAAATTTCCAACAGTTTATGAATATAAAGTTAGAAACTAAAAATGTATGTATTTCAATAGCAAATAGTAAAATAAGGCGTGATATTTATGATAACCTTGAAAGGAATGGCGTTCATCATTGGTCAGTATTTTCCCAGAATAGTATTTGTATGGATAATGTAGATATTGGAGAAAATAGTATATTAGCACCATTTGTATCTTTAACATCAAATATTAAAATAGGAAAATCATTTCATGCTAATCTTTATAGCTATGTTGCACATGATTGTGTAATTGGTGATTTTGTTACTTTTGCTCCGAGTGTAAAATGTAATGGTAATGTTCATATTGGTGATAATTCATATGTAGGTACAGGTGTCATTATTAAGCAAGGTCGTCCGGGTAAACCATTGCATATTGGTAACAATGTAACGATTTCAGCAGGGGCGTTTGTAACAAAAAATATACCAGATGGTATGACTGTTTTTGGTAATCCAGCAGTTGAACTTAATAGGCAAAATATAAGGAAACTGAGAGGATGAGTTCATTTTTACATGGGGTGAATTTTAATGATATTTCAATTGGTATGTCAGCGAATTATTCTCAAACTATCACCGATGCGGATATTAAATCTTTTGCAGGGATTTCTGGTGATCATAATCCTGTTCATATGAGTGATGAATTTGCTGAAAACTCTCGTTTTGGTCAAAGAATAGCTCATGGTTTAATGTCTGCATCTTTTTTCTCCGCTTTGTTTGGTACAAAAATTCCAGGTCCAGGCTGTGTTTACGTTTCTCAGAATTTAAAGTTTAAGAAACCTGTTTATATCGGCGATACTGTTACAGCAACAGTAACTGTGACATCAATAGTTCAGGATAAGAGACGTGTATTTTTTAGTACAACCTGCAAAGTAAAAAATAAGGCTGTCATAACAGGCGAAGCTGAATTATTTATACCGGAAAATTCTTAATTATTCGTTACCATGCAGGGACGAAAAAAATGATAACTGCTCAATCTATTTTTATGGACTAAAATATAGGGTGCCCCAAAATTAATAAATCAATAGGATACCCCTAAATAGTATTGAAGAAAATTGCACTATGGTGAGCGTTCCTGCTACATTATTAAGATAAAGTCACTTTAATGTTGCATCATAGATAATAAGTGACTTGAATTCAGGTAATATGTCTTACTCTATTATTTTAAATTACTTAATTATTGAAGATTGGAGTGTTGTTTCATTTGCTAAAATTATTCAAGAGTGCTAATTATTGTCTTTTTTCGGTAATTATAATTTGGTTGGGTATCGATTATGAATATGCAGGTTCTTCAACAACATAAACTGACTGTCTCTGAGTATTTCAGTATTGGTGAGCTGAGAAATAAAACTGAATTAATACATGGAGTTATATTTGATATAGTGCCGCCGGGAGCAACCACTGCAAATTTTTTCTGAAAATGCACCACAACCGGATATTGCAATATTTAAGTTTTGTGAAAATGGCTATAGAGAAGCACATCCACTTGCACAGGATGCTTTGGCTGTTATTGAGGTATCTGATAGTACCCTGAGTTATGATCTGAATGAAAAACTAGAACTTTATGCCAGTGCCTCTATAGCTCTCTATTTTGTTGTGGATTTGAAAAAGAAATTGATTTTGAAATATTCTGAGCCAGCTAATAATCGTTATGCCAATATTGAAAAAGTCACTCAATAAAAATTGACGCGTTATCTATTGATATTAATATTATTCTATAAGTGGCTAAATTATAAAGACTACAATGCAAAATACGCCCTTCTCAACTTGGCCAGCATTCACACAGGAAGAGGCCGATGCGGTGACTTCTGTTTTACTCTCAAATAAGGTCAATTACTGGACTGGTCAGGAAGAGGAAGGTCGTGAATTTGAAAAAGAATTTGCCGCTTTTGCTGATGCTGGTTATTGAATTGGCCTGTTTTATATAACGCGGACTCAAAATTAAGGTTTCAGCTCTTTTTAGCAACATGATTGCTTAAAAAAGGAAATGTTAGGTTATAATTGATAGATATTTGCTAATAAATTTAAGGAGTGACTGTTATGGAATGGGTCGAAGTATTAGAAAATCCATTGTTAAAAAATCTCCCTTTCAAGATTGAATTGAATAAGTTTGGTAATTTGTTAATGAGTCCGGCATCTAATAACCATGGACGTATACAGAGTCGCCTTGCGGCATTGCTGTTAAATCAACGACCCAATGGTGAGGTCATTACGGAATGCTCAATTATGACTTCAGATGGAGTAAAAGTGGCCGATGTTGCTTGGTTATCGGACAGTTTTATTCAGAAATATGATTTTATTACCCCTTATCCAAAAGCACCCGAGCTATGCATTGAGATAATGTCACCATCAAATTCAAAGGCTGAAATTGAGAATAAAGTAGAACTTTATCTGGCTAAAGGGGCGTCGGAAGTTTGGGTCGTGTTTGAATTAGATGATATGCAAATATACACTCATACTGGCCAAATAAGTAAGAGCAGCCTAATTTCATGAGAACTTGGACATAAAAAATAGTAATGCAACATAATCAATCGTTCTCAAGCTGGCCTGCTTTTACGCAAGAAGAAGCTGATACTGTTTCAGCGGTATTATTATCAAATAAAGTTAATTATTGGACTGGGCAAGAGGGGCGTGAATTTGAAAAAGAATTTGCTATTTTTGCTGATACTGATTACGCAATTGCCGTTTCAAATGGTACGGTTACACTCGACTTAGCACTCAAAGCACTTGATATTGGTGCGGGTGATGAGGTCATTGTCACCTCTCGTACTTTCTTGGCTTCTGTTTCCTCAATTGTCACTGCAGGCGCCACCCCAGTGTTTGCTGCAAGCCGATAAATAAAGGTGTTGATAAATGCGATAAATTAAGCTATTATTCTTGTAAAATCAACATTTAAGGGGATATCTAAATGGATAAAATATCTTCTGATATAAAACAACCAAGAATTCCAGTTGAAATTAACGATATTCAGGTTAATTTTTGCAAAAATCCATTGTGCCAAAATTATGGTGTTCCTGCCAGCACAGAAAGCCAAGTTAAACTCCATAAATCACAAAAAGACTGCTACAAATTATCAAGTGGTAGTCGAAAGCCAGTTACTAAACTGATTTGCAAGTCTTGTAATGAGTTATTCCCAGTTAAGAGCAATCAAGGAATTTGGGATGAATTACAGCGAATTGAAGAATATTTAAAAGAAACTCCAGAGGTGTCATGCCCTGATAATTCATGTAAAAATAATCTCATTAGTATTAAGTTAGGAAAAGAATTTTACCAGTCTTTTGGGAAAACAAAATCAGGTTCTAGTCGTTATCGATGCAAGTCTTGTAAGAAAACATTTTCAGTTAAACAATCTACAACTGGTCAAAAACAGCCTCATAAAAACAATCTTATTTTCAAACTTCTAATGAATAAATCCCCTTTAAGGCGAATCTGTGAAGTTGCTGATGTTGGTATGGCGACTGTTATGCAAAAATTGATTTTCTGCATAAACAGTGCATGACCTTTGTATCAGAAAGAGAACAGAGGTTAATTAAAAGCAATATAAAGCGACTTTATGTTAGCGTGGATAGACAGGAATATATTGTTAATTGGACAAGACGAGAAGATAAACGAAATATTAAACTTTCAGCAATCGGTAGTGCTGACAATGAAACGGGCTACGTATTTCAAATGAATTTAAACTATGATCTAATGTGGCTATACTTAACCGGACACAACAACTTAAAATAACTAAAAGATAAAAAGTGTGACCTAAAATGAATGATCAAACAAAAAAACCGAATAAAAGCTATACATCAGAATTTAAAGAATCAGCTGTCAAATTAGCTAATGAGACGGATCAACCCGTTTCTCAGACTGCCAGGGAGCTAGGTGTTAATGTAAATACTCTACATACCTGGATCAGTAAATATTCCAAACCGGTGAAGACGGTAGCCAATAGAAGTGATGAACACATTTATGATGAAGTAAAACGTCTGAAAAAGAATTGGCAAAAGTGATTCAGGAGCGTGATTTATTAAAAAGGCCACAGCGTACTTTGCAAGGGAAACTTTGTGAAGTACGCATGGATAACTGATCAGGCTAAAGATTACCCGGTAACGATTCTGTGCCGTTTTATGGATGTTTCCCGTAGTTGCTATTATGATTGGGTTAGCTCTCCTAAAACGGATAGAGAGAAAGAAAATGAAGCGCTTACTGAGCAGCTAAAAAACTGTTTGAAGACAGTCGCAAGACTTATGGAACCCGTCGTCTTAAAAAGAAAACTGGCTGAAAAAGGCGTTCATATAAGCCGCCGGAGAATTGGTCGATTAATGAAAAAGCCGGTTTGTTTTGTAAAACGAAGAGACGCTTTAAAGCGACGACTAATTCCAAGCATAATAAGCGTATATCTCCAAATTTACTGGAAAGAGAGTTTACTGTCTCTCAACCTGATCGCTACTATGTGGGTGATATTACCTATATTGCCACCAAGGAAGGCTGGTTATATTTAGCGGTTGTCATTGACTTATTCTCTAGGCAAATTGTTGGCTGGTCGATGGATGAGCGAATGAAAGCCAAGCTAGTCAATGATGCTTTACTGATGGCCATATGGAAGCGTAAACCAATGGAATGATTGGATTGCTGGATTGCTTTGGCATACTGACCGAGGTAGCCAATATGCCTCTGATAGTCATAGAAAAATATTGTCGGATCATAACATAATTCAGTCTATGAGCCGCAAAGGAAATTGCTGGGACAATGCTGTATCAGAGAGCTTCTTTCATAGTTTGAAAACTGAATTGACGCACCATTGTCGATTCAAAACCAGAGTAGAAGCAAAGCAGGCAATATTTGAATATATTGAGGTATTTTATAATCGGGAGCGACTTCATTCGGCTAATGATTATTTGTCACCAGTCGATTATGAAATACAGCAGGAAATAGCTTAAATCGATTGATTGAAGAGGGGTAAAAGGCGACATAAATGCCGCCCATTACCGTTGACGGCCATCGGCTCCTCAGCCTGTGCCGTGAAGATATTGTAACAGGATCATTACCGTTGTGAAAATACCTTGGGTGAATGGAACGGCTCTATCGTTCCAGAGGGCAAAGCCCTTTCTTCATCTGTTTAAAGTTAACATGAGAAACTAAAATGATAGGAAATACAAAATGACAAAAATCACTTGAAACAGCCAAAAAAATATTTAGAAAACTGTCCGGAAAAGTGTTGACACATCATACTAATTGATTCCTGATTACATGCTTTTTATTTTGATAAATCTTGTTTAGAGGTTGCTGGGGTGTTTAACTAAAAACGAACCAATGGCCAAATAATCTAAGTTACCTTGCAGAAATGCTCGAATGGCATCAAATGGCGTGCAAACAATGGGTTCTTCATGCATATTAAAGCTGGTGTTAATCAAGCTGGAAATGCCACTGAGTTTTTCGTATTCTTTGAGAATATCGTAATAACCTGGATTAACCTCACGGCGTATCAGTTGTGGTCTTGCGGTGCCGTCAACATGCACAGCAGCCGGGCAGTCACGCTTCATTTCGTCGGTGCAATCAAAGGTGATGGTCATAAATTCGGCAGCGTGTTCGGCGCCTTTGATATTGATGAAGTATTTCTCTCTGGCTTCATAGAGTGTCACGGGAGCAAAGGGCATAAATTCTGTTCGCCCTAGGCGTTTGTTGAGCCATTGATTGACTTCTGGCTCACGGGCATGGTACATGATGGAACGATTGCCTAATGCTCTAGGACCATATTCCATGCGGCCATCAAAGCGAGCCACTACTTTGCCATTGTGAATGAGTTTGGCAACTTCAGCGGCATAGTTTTCCGGTTGTGTGAAGCTCAGATTCTCATTAGCAAGCTCTTTTTTAATCTCATCATCAGAGAAGTCAGGGCCAAAATAGGCATTGCTAATTGAGGGCTTGGTTTCTTGAGTATGTGAATGATACAAGGCCGCACCGGTGCCACAACCGCCATCACCCATATTAGGGTAGACAAAAATTTCTTTTACTGCGTCTATTTCAAAAATACGTTGGTTTAGTTTCACATTTGCTGTAACGCCGCCGGATAAGACGACTTTATTGATGCCGGTTTTTTCGACCCAATATTTGACGAATTTAACGGCTACTTTTTCTAGCACATCCTGGTAAGCGGCGGCGACATCAATTTTAGGGAAATGTGAGGCAAGATAGCGTGAGAAATAGATATTATTGGATTCGTAGATGTTAAAGTCACCAGAATCTTGGTCGATACGACTGAGTAATATGTTGCTGAGGATTTCTGGATCGCCATAAGATGCAAGGCCAACGATTTTTCCTTCGTGCCGTCCAGGCTTATAACCCAAGCTAGAAGTGACGTGTTCATAAAGTGTGCCCAGTGAGTTAGGGTATTTGACGCCATGTAAGCGTTTGATTTTGCCATTTTTGGCTTCGCTGACAGAACCAGCCAAGCCAGTACCATAGCCATCCAGCGTGATACATAAGGCTTCGTCAAAACCACTGGTGTAAAAACTATTAGCTGCATGGGATAAGTGGTGATCCATGCGTTTTAATTTATCTTTTAAGCCTAGTTGTTCTAAGCCATCTTCAAGTTCATTTTGCCATTTTTTAAAGGAGGCAACGGCGGTGTCAGCCCAGGCTTGAGAGCCTTTTATTGCGGCCTTATTGGAGATGGCCGATTGACTACCAGCTAAATTATAAAAAGTATTGTAAAGAAAGCCCTTTTCAACTTTTTCGTTGGGTAGGTTTAAACCATGGATATGTTCATGGCGCTTAGGAATTTTTTTCTCCGCCTCGGCGAGCATTTTTTTTAAGTTGCTGCTTTTGAATTGTTTTAAAAAGGCTTTTTCATCATCAAGGTTTTTCTCGATGAGCTTGGCCTCCTGGTGATCTTCCATAAAGGGATAGACGACCATGTCAATGTCTTCAATTTTGGTGTTGGTATATTCTAGGGCTTTTTCAATGGCGTGGAGAGGGAAGCCGTCTTGTTGTTTGCTCCGCGTAAAACGTTCTTCACCGGCAGCAAATAAAATTACCCCATCTTCAACGATAGAAACATTGGTATCTTTATCTAGAGGGGATATTCCTAACACTTTCATTTACAAGGTCTCCGTTTTTTGTTCAAGCATTTGTTTAAGTTGTGTGGGTGTGGAAGCGCTGCCATTTAATTCTTTAAAGAAAAAGTCAAAAAAGTAGCGAAAAGAATCTAAGAATGCGTTGAGTTCTTTTTGATTCTTTGTGTAATCTGTCATGCCCGGAACCACACTGGGGCTATGAAAATTCCAAGTGAAGGTTCTTACACCCTTATTATAAAGGAATTTTGTTAATTTTATATGTTCGTCTGTACTATAGCCTTCAGGTGAGAGCATTAATCGATCGACAATGTTCAAACGGGATAAAATGCCACGTGCCTTGATGACGTTTAAATGACCGGCTAGATTGTAGAGGTTTTTCGAGAGTGAGCCAGCAGAGCCAACAAAGGCACCACTTAAAGGGATTTCGAGCATTTGATTGTCAGGGCCAAACCAAAAGGGATCGGACGATGCATCACTGAAATCAGGGCCACCGTCAGCATGATAGTCGTAGGATGTGCAAATGGATAGATCAATATCAAAGCCCAGTTCGGCCATTATTGCAGTCGTATTCTCTTTGACCCCATACCGACCCGCCTTGTAAATGGTGGGTGAAAAGTCAAAGACGGCCTGAATTTGTTCTTTGAGATTTTTAAGCTTTGCAAACTCAAGTGCTCGACTTAGATTGCCCGGGTACATATTGCTGATCGTGAGGGCTTCTTCAAAGGGTGGATTGACCCAGGGGTGAAGGTGCGCACCAATTTCACAATTGTCTTTTTGATAGATGTCAAGTAATGGTTCATAGCCAGCAGCTTGGCTAGCGATAGGATAATCGATGACATAGCAGGGTTTTATCTGATATTCATCAAAGATATCTTGAACAAGATGAATTTTTTCCATCGCGGTGACAGAGTTAGCATGTTTGTCAGGGGGGGAAGACCAGTCAAATTCTTCTTCAGTATCGATCACAATGATCAGTTGTGGTACTGTTTCTCGAGGTAAATTAATTGGCGGATGATAATTAAGCATAGTTAATTGTAGTGTGATAAATGGATATTTTTATTGTTGGTCATAGTTTTTTTATAATGTTCTGGTTGATAACTTTAACTGCTATTGTTTTTGCATACAAGGTGTAAAATAAATAGAGCGAGAAAGTAGACCCTTATTTTATTGTTTTTGATAAATGATTTATCCAACGTTGTTTTTCCCACTCCTTAATAAGTTTCTCTGTTCTGTCTTTTAGTGGAAGGGCTGTGATGTTTTTATAATATAAAGTTTTATTTAAATCGCTAAAATAAACATCGAGTGTCTCCATATTTAATACTGTAAAATTATGTTGTTTTTCAACCATACCAATGCTTGATGGGCGATTAATGTTTCCAGTATATAGAAAAACAAATTGTTTATTTGATGATGTTTTACGAGGACTTGTATCACCTAATATCGACATAATAAGGCCATAATAATCGGATAGTCCGATAGGAGTGTTTACTGTTATGTTGTATACGTCAAAACTTCCCACGTTGACGTATCATTCCACTTTATTTAAAGGCTGAATTTTTTCAGTCAAATTCCATGGCAACAATTGCTCTAAAGCCTCATCATCATAATGCCTGCCCAGCTTAGGTAACTCAGTCAGAATGTGTGTTAAAAAGGCAAAGGGCTCTAGGTTGTTTGCTTTCGCTGTTTGCACGATTGAATATAAAATAGCACTGGCCTCAGCACCACGAGGATTTTGGTTCATGACCCAGTTTTTGCGCCCAATCACAAAGGGTTTGATCCGCCGCTCTGATGTGTCAACACTTTTCCGGACAGTTTTCTAAATATTTTTTTGGCTGTTTCAAGTGATTTTTGTCATTTTGTATTTCCTATCATTTTAGTTTCTCATGTTAACTTTAAACAGATGAAGAGAAAGGGCTTTGCCCTCTGGAACGATAGAGCCGTTCCATTCACCCAAGGTATTTTCACAACGGTAATGATCCTGTTACAATATCTTCACGGCACAGGCTGAGGAGCCGATGGCCGTCAACGGTAATGGGCGGCATTTATGTCGCCTTTTACCCCTCTTCAATCAATCGATTTAAGCTATTTCCTGCTGTATTTCATAATCGACTGGTGACAAATAATCATTAGCCGAATGAAGTCGCTCCCGATTATAAAATACCTCAATATATTCAAATATTGCCTGCTTTGCTTCTACTCTGGTTTTGAATCGACAATGGTGCGTCAATTCAGTTTTCAAACTATGAAAGAAGCTCTCTGATACAGCATTGTCCCAGCAATTTCCTTTGCGGCTCATAGACTGAATTATGTTATGATCCGACAATATTTTTCTATGACTATCAGATGCATATTGGCTACCTCGGTCAGTATGCCAAAGCAATCCATCCATTGGTTTACGCTTCCATATGGCCATCAGTAAAGCATCATTGACTAGCTTGGCTTTCATTCGCTCATCCATCGACCAGCCAACAATTTGCCTAGAGAATAAGTCAATGACAACCGCTAAATATAACCAGCCTTCCTTGGTGGCAATATAGGTAATATCACCCACATAGTAGCGATCAGGTTGAGAGACAGTAAACTCTCTTTCCAGTAAATTTGGAGATATACGCTTATTATGCTTGGAATTAGTCGTCGCTTTAAAGCGTCTCTTCGTTTTACAAAACAAACCGGCTTTTTTCATTAATCGACCAATTCTCCGGCGGCTTATATGAACGCCTTTTTCAGCCAGTTTTCTTTTAAGACGACGGGTTCCATAAGTCTTGCGACTGTCTTCAAACAGTTTTTTAGCTGCTCAGTAAGCGCTTCATTTTCTTTCTCTCTATCCGTTTTAGGAGAGCTAACCCAATCATAATAGCAACTACGGGAAACATCCATAAAACGGCACAGAATCGTTACCGGGTAATCTTTAGCCTGATCAGTTATCCATGCGTACTTCACAAAGTTTCCCTTGCAAAGTACGCTGTGGCCTTTTTAATAAATCACGCTCCTGAATCACTTTTGCCAATTCTTTTTTCAGACGTTTTACTTCATCATAATGTGTGTTCATCACTTCTATTGGCTACCGTCTTCACCGGTTTGGAATATTTACTGATCCAGGTATGTAGAGTATTTACATTAACACCTAGCTCCCTGGCAGTCTGAGAAACGGGTTGATCCGTCTCATTAGCTAATTTGACAGCTGATTCTTTAAATTCTGATGTATAGCTTTTATTCGGTTTTTTTGTTTGATCATTCATTTTAGGTCACACTTTTTATCTTTTAGTTATTTTAAGTTGTGTGTCCGGTTAAGTATAGCCACATTACTCTGCCATATTATTATCAATCTGGAGGTTGCCCTCTTCAAGATAGACAGTCAGATACTTCCATTGATTGATCACATAACGAATAGCGACACCCAACTTACTGTCTTTTGTTGTTTTAGTCACTTTATCATCACACCACTTTTTAAAGTCATCCAGTAGTGGTTTGCTTTTTTTTCCTGACGGATCAGGTAACGTTGTTCAGCATTGAGCGGTTTGATTTGTTTTTCAATCGCATACAATTTAGCAATTTTACTGATCGCCATTTGTACCATGCCAGGCTTTTTCTGACTGTTCTTGGGTAATGCTTTTAAGGCATCATGGAACTTGCGACGAGCATGTGCCATGCAGCCTAATAAAGTGACTTCACTGTTCTCATTTTCGAATATATGATAACCGGGAAAGCCATCCGTTTGCAGGTAACCTGAAAACCCCGTTAAAAAGGTTTTGGCATGTTGGCCTGCACGAGTAGGCTGATACTCATACAAAACAATGGGACACTTGGAATGATAGCCGCCACTTTGATAGAGCCACATATAAGATTTAGGGCAATTCTCACGTCCATCATGGATCACTCGCATCGTTGTTTCATCGGCCTGGATGATTTTCTGCCTAATGAGATAATACAACAACCGATTATAAAAGGGTTTGAGTAATTCAGCTGATTTAAGCACCCAGTTGGACATACTGGCTCTGGAAAGTGTTATCTTATAGCGTTTAAATATCGCTTCCTGTCGATAGAGAGGCAAGCTGTCTAGGAATTTAGAAACAATGATATAGGCCAGCAGGCTGGGTGATGCAAAACTTCTAGGAATGGGCTGTGCAGGCTTAGGAGCAGTTTTAACGCCTTCCTCACAAGCACGACAGGCATATTTAACCTGAACATGTTCTACAACATATACCTGAGCAGGAACAATTTCCAGTTGCTCTGAGGTCTCTTCACCAATT